>DATBKV010000114.1:0-40701 GCA_036555745.1 Xanthobacteraceae bacterium
TCCTTCATCGGCTGCGTCGCAGTCGGAATGACCCTGATCACCATCAGCGGAAACATCATGTCGTTCTCGCTCGGCGCGCTGACCGGCGCGACCGCGATGGTGTTCATCCTGGCGGTCAACTGGGGCGGGCTGGCCTGCGGCTTGGCGGCGGCGCTGGCCTTCGCCGCACTGACCAACGCGCTGCAGGGATTCCTCATCGGATGGCTGCGCGCCAATCCCATCATCGTGAGCATGGCCGCGCTGGCGCTGATCAACGGCGTCGCCGAAGCCTTTGCCGCCCATGGCACGGTCTACGCCGCGCCGGGGACGGCCTACGCCGGCTTCAAGGGCAAGATCGCGGGGCTGCCGGTCGAGTTCGTGGTGCTGCTCGGCATCACCGCGCTCGCCCAGTTCGTCCTGTCGTTCACCGCTTTCGGCCGGCATCTGTTCCTCGTCGGCGCCAGCTCGCGCGCCGCCGAGACGGTCGGGGTGCGCATCTGGCGCGCGATCACCGGCGCCTATCTGTGGGCCGGACTGTTCACCGCGGCGGCCGGCATCATGCTGGCGATCCGCTACGACGCCGCCAGCATGAACTACGGCGTCGGCTACGAGTACGACGCCATCGCCGCGGTGCTGGTTGGCGGCACCGTCATCAAGGGCGGCGAAGGGTCGGCGGTGCGCACGCTCGCGGGCGCGATGATCATCGGCATCATCCAGGTCGTGCTGGTGCTGCAGGGGCTGCGCACCGAGTGGCAGTACCTCATTGCCGGCGTCATTGTGCTCGGCGTGATCGCCTTGCAAACGCCGGGCACGCGGGATTGACGGCGATGGGACCCCTCGACCATCCCTATGCCCGCCCGCTCCTGATCCTGGCCGCCTGCGTCCTCGGGCTTGCGCTGATCGACGCCCACGACGTGTTGACCATCGCCACCGCGGCTTCGAGCCTCGAGACTTTCGCCACCATCGGCCTGGTGGCGCTCGGGCTCGGCCTCACCATGATGATCCGGGAGTTCGACCTCTCCGTCGTCGGCATGTACAGCATGGCCGGCTGCATCGCCGTCGTCATGGGCGGCGACAATGCCTGGCTGGGCCTCGCCTGCGCGCTCGCCGCGGGCCTCGCCGGCGGCCTCCTGCAGGGCTGGATCATCGTGCGACTGCGGCTCGGCTCCGTCGGCGTGACCCTGGGCGGGCTCCTGGTGTTCGCCGGTATCGCCTACGTCGTCACCGAGAACCGCGCTTTGCCGTACGAGAACATGGCGGTGGCGCTGCGGATGAGCGCGCCCATCGCCGGCGTCTTTTCGATCCGTAGCCTCGTCGCGATCGCAATCTTCCTTTGCGCCGCGCCGATCTTCGGCCTGACCCGCTACGGGCGCGACATCATCGCCATCGGCAGCGACCGGCGCGCGGCGATGACCGCGGGGGTCAATGTGGATGCGCTGGTGATCGGTATTTTCGGCTTCTCCGGAGTGTGCGCCGCGCTCTCCGGCGCGCTGTTGAGCTACAGCCTCGCCTCGGCCTCGCCGGCGGGCCTGTCCGACGTCATTGTTCCCGCCGCCGCAGCCGCGATCCTCGGCGGGGTGTCGCTCGCCGGCGGCACCGGGCGGCCGCTCGGCATCGCCGTCGGCGTGCTCAGCCTGGCGCTGCTGCGGGCCGGGTTCAACGCGATCGGCGCGCCGCCCTACGCCAACGAGATCGCGATGGGCGCCATTCTCCTGCTCGTGGCGGTGCTCGATGGCGCGCACCTCGCGCGCCGACTAGCCTGGCTGCGGCGTTGACCGAACCGGCGGATGCGCCACAATGCCGGGCGACGAGTGGAAGCATCATGCAGGAACGGGCACCGTCGGTTGCGACTGACAGCGGCGATCGCATCGCTCGCGCGCGCGAGCTCGGCCCCCTGATCGAGGCGCACGCGGCGCGCACCGAAGCGACGCGGGAGATTGCGCCGGAGGTGCTGGCGGCGCTCTATGATGCGCGGCTGTTCCGCATGCTGCTTCCCAGGAGCTGCGACGGCCTCGAGCTCGAGCCCGCGATCTTCATGCAGGCGGTCGAGGAGCTGGCCAAGGCCGACGGCAGCACCGCCTGGTGCGTGGTGCAGGCCTGCGGCTGTTCCATGGCAGCCGCCTACGTCGAACCGGCAGTGGCGCGGGAAATCTTCGGCGACGCGCGCGCAGTGCTGGCCTGGGGGCCGGTCGGGCCGAATGTCAAGGCGGTCGCGGTCGAGGGCGGCTATCGCGCGTCGGGCAGCTGGAGCTTCGCCAGCGGCATCAAGCACGCGGGCTGGCTGGGCTGCCACTGCCCCGTGCTCGAGGCTGACGGCACGCCACGGCTTGCCTCCGACGGCAAGCCGGCAGAGCGCACCGTGCTGCTCCCCAAGGCGAGCGCGAGCATCACCGACATCTGGCGGGTGATCGGCCTCAAGGGCACCGGCAGCGACAACTACGCGGTCGCCGACTTGTTCGTGCCCGAGCGCTACAGCTTCACGCGCGAATCCGCCGCCGACCGGCGCGAGCAAGGTCCGCTCTATCGCTTTACCACGTTCCACCTCTACGGCATCGGCTTCGCCGCCATCGCGCTCGGGCTCGCGCGCGCCGCGCTCGACGCCTTCGTCGCCCTCGCCGCGACCAAGGTGCCGAAGACCAAGACCTTCGTCCTGCGCGACAACGCCGTGGTGCAGTCGCAGGTCGCGCTGGCGGAAGCGAAGCTTGCGTCCGCGCGCGCCTATCTGCTGGACGTGCTGCGCGACACCTGGGCCACCGCCGCGCGCGGCGAGCCGCTCGCGCTGGCGCAACGCGCCACGCTCAAGCTCGCCGGCACCTACGCGGTGCATCAGGGGAAAGACGTCGTCGACACCGTCTACCACGCCGCCGGCGCGACCGCGATCTTCGAGGGCAATCCGTTCGAGCGCCGCTTCCGCGACGTCCATACGGTGATCCAGCAGGTGCAGGCGCAGTTCGCCAATTTCGAGATGGTGGGGCAGGTGCTGCTCGGCCTGCCGAGCCCGTCGAAGTTGATTTGAGCCTTCCTCGCCGCACGCTCGGTGCAACCGTCTCTCCTTGCGGGAGAGGATATCCGAGCGCGCGGCCCCTGTTCGCGCCAAATTCCCTCAGAAATTCGCGGCGAGCTTGGGCTTGGGCGCCGGCGCGGGCGAACCCTTCGGCAGGTCGAACATGCCGCCGGGCAGGCTGTCGAAGAAGGCCAGCACCTCCGAGGTTTTCACCACGTCGGCATATTTGGCGTTCATGTCGCAGAGGTTGATGGCGTGGCTCGCCTGCGAGCGGTCGAAGCAGCCTTCCTCCGCCAGCGCGATGCGGTAGTTGAGGCTGAAGGCGTCGAGCACGGTGGCGCGCACGCAGCCCGAGGTGGTGGTGCCGGTGACGATCACGCTGTCGCAGCCCAAGAGCGTGAGGTAGCTCGCCATGTTGGTGCCGAAGAAGCCCGACGGCTTCTGCTTCAGGACGACGATGTCCTGCGGCGCCGGCGCGATCTCGGCGACGATGTCGTTGCCGTCGACATTGGTGGCGGGCTTGCTGGCCATGTCCTCGTCGGAGCGGCCGTTCTTCCAGGTCCAGCTGCCGCTGTCCCAGTTGTCCTCGCGCCGCACCCCGGTGGTGTAGATCACCGGGATGCCCTTGCTGCGCGCCTTGTCGATGAGCGCCTTGAGGTAGGGCATGGCGACCCAGGCGTCCTCGCCGCAGGAATTGCGCCAGCGCTTGATCGATTCGAGGATCGGCATCGGGCGCTCGTCGCAGAAGGCATAATTGACGTCGATGATCAGCAGCGCCGGCCGTTTGCCGAAACCGCCGCGCGCACCGTAGCCGGACGCCCCGAACACTGCCTTGTCGCGCTCGGTAAGGAACTTGTTCCAGATCGGTTCTGACATGGTGTTGCTCTCTTCGCTTCGGTTAGTGGGTCAGTGAAACTCGCCGCGTCCAAGCTCCGGCCTCATCCTGAGGAGCGCGCACATCGCGGTCGTGCGGCATAAGCAGAGAGGCGTGCGCGCGTCTCGAAGGATGAGGGCGGCCACCGATCTCGGGTTTACCCGAGATCGGTAAAAATGAGCGCGCAAGTCGGCTATAGCCGACTTGCGATGCTTCGAGACGCGCTCTTCGAGCGCTCCTAGCATGAGGCCGGGAGGGGCCCTTAGCTGGGAAATCAAGGCTCATAGGCTCGCACGCACGCTCTCGACGAAGCTCATATCGATGATCTGCTCGTAGGCGACGTCGGTCTTCAGGATGCCGGCCTCGCGCACGACCGCCTCCGCGGTGGCCCAGGCCTGCTTGCTGATCATGCCGTCCTTGCTCCACATCTGGTCGGAGAACGAGCGGTCGAGGGTGGCCTTGAGGTCGTCGAGCGCCATGGTCGGAAACTGCTTCTTGGCGATCTCGGCGGATTCACTCGGATTGGCGTAGAGGAATTTCAGGCCCTTCACCATGCCCTTGACGAAGCCGCGCACCACCTCCGGCTCCTTCTGAATCGAGTCGAGACGGACGTTGATGGTGGAGTAGGCATAGGGGCCGAGCTCCTTGGGCACGTTGAAGAACGGCTCGCTCCAGAGGTTCTGGCGGATGCCCTGCGTAATCATGGGCTCGGTGCTGTTGCCGATCACGGCCTGGCCGCCGCGCACCGCGGCGGGGACGGCCGAGTTGGGCACCTCGATCAGCGTGACATCGCGCTTGGGGTCGAGTTTCCACTTGCCGAGCAGATAACGCTGGATCGAGTTGGGGGTGCCGCCATAGGGCCCGACCGCGATCGACTTGCCCTTGAAATAGCTAGGCCAGTCCCGGTCCTTGGGATCGTGGCCCTTGGCCGCGCAGAGATAGACGTTGCCACGGTCGACGCAGTGCACCACCGCGCGCAGCTCGGCGCCCTTGGCCTTGGCGTAGGCATTGTGCTCGGGGCCGCCGATGAAGGCGAAGGCCTGTCCCGAGAGCACCGCGTTGGTGTGTCCAGCGCCGGTCTCGATCGTCACGATCTTCACCGCGATGCCGGATTCGGCGAAGTAATCCTTGGCCATGGCGATGTACATCGGCAGATAGCCGGTGGAATGCACCGGCTCGGCCACCAGCAATTCCTTGGCGGCCGCGCGCGCGATCAGCGGCGGGGCGCCGAGCGCAAGCCCCAGGCCGGCTCCGACGCTCGCGGTCGATTGCAGAAATTTTCGTCTGTTCATGACGTCCTCTCACTGTTGCGTGGTGTTGCCGATATCCATCACTGCCGCACGCCCCGGCGCAAGGCGCGCTCGAGCCACGACACCGCGGCGTACATCACCACCGCCAGGGTCGACAGCACCAGCACCGCCACCCACACCAGCGCGATGTCGTAGGTCTGGCCGGCATAGAGGATCGCCCGCCCCAGCCCGTGCTGGGAGGCGATGAACTCGCCCACGATCGCGCCGGTCAGCGCCAGGCCGATATTCACCCGCAGCACCGAGATCACCCACGGCAGGCAGAACGGCACCACCAGCTTGCGAAACACCTGCATGCGGGTGGCGCCGAGCGAATAGAACAGCTTCTCGCCGTCGGGGTCGAGCGCCTTCACCCCGGCATAGGCGGTCAGCGTCGAGACCACCAAGGTCAGCGCGGTCGCCACCGCGACCTTGGAGACGAGTCCGATGCCGAATACCAGGATGATGAGCGGCGCGAGCGCGAGCTTGGGGATCGATTCCAGGCAGATGACGTAGGGCTGCACGATGGCGGCGTAGTTGCGCGACCACCAGAACGACAGCCCCAGCAGCGATCCCGCGGTGGTTCCGATCAGGAAGCCGAGGATGGTCGAGCGGAAGGTGAAGCTGATGTCGGTCCAGGCGTCGCCGGTGCTGAAGAAGATCCCCATGGTATGAGCGATCGCGCTCGGCTGCGACCAGAAGAAGGCATCGATCCAGCCGGCGCGGGCGCCGATCTCCCACAGCGCGATCGCGCCGACGAGGATGCCGACCTGGACGGCCACGAGCAGCCAGGTCGGCCAGTCCTTCTGCACCGGCAGGCGCCGCATCGGCCTGGCCGCAGCCGCAGCAGCGTCGGCCTCGCGCGGCGCCGGCTCGATCCGCGCCATGTCGCCGAACGTCGCCCTGTCCTGAACGGTCATGGCTCGATCCTCGCCGCCTCAGGCTGCCTGGCTGACGGCGTCGGACGCCGGCGCTTCGACGGTGAGCAGCGCCAGGCAGCGTTCCTTGATCGCCAGGAATTCCGGAGTGAGGGCGCTGGTGCGCGCGCGCGGGCGCGCCAGCGCCACCGGGATGGTGGCAAGGATGCGCCCCGGGCGGGTGCCCATCACGTGCACCTCGTCGGAGAGATAGATCGCTTCCTCCACGTCATGGGTGACGAACAGAACGGTCTTGCCGAAATCGCTCCACAGCCGCATCAGCCATTCCTGCATCTGCAGCTTGGTCTGGGCGTCGAGCGCCCCGAACGGCTCGTCCAGCAGGATAACGTCGGTGTCGAATAACAGCGTGCGCAACAGCGCTGCGCGTTGGCGCATGCCGCCCGACAGCGCGTTGGGATAGAGATATTCGAAGCCGGAGAGCCCATAACGCTCCAGCAGCGGCAGCGCGCGAGCGCGCGCTTCGCGCAGCGACACGCCCTGGATCTCCATGCCGAGGATGGTGTTGTCGAGCACTGTACGCCACGGCAGCAGCAGGTCCTTCTGCAGCATGTAGCCGACGCGCCCGATCGTGCCGGTGGCGTCGACGCCGTCGATCATGACGCGGCCGCCGGTCGGCTCCAGCAGGCCGGCGATGATGTTGAAGATGGTGCTCTTGCCGCAGCCCGACGGTCCGATCAGGCTGACGAAACGACCCTGCGGGATCGCGAGCGTCACCGGCGCGAGCGCCTGGAAGGCGCCGGTCGGGGTCTTGAACGTCATGCTGACGTCGTCAACGCAGAGTTTCGGGGCCGAGGACGGCATGCGCGCTCCGGACGGCCGTGCCGCAGCACGGAAGTTCCCCAATTGCCACGACTATATCGCAAAAGCCGTGCCAGCGCCCACCGCCGTCTGCGTCCTCAAACGTCGCAGGGCCCGCAGCTGCGAGCCGCGGCCCAGTGACAGCGAATTGCGCGCTTTGCGTAAAGTTTCGGCAGGCGCGAGCAGGCGCGGCCGCCTCACTGCCCCTGAGGGTTGGCACTCTTGAGGATAGGCGACCAGCGCGCGATCTCCGCTTTCACGAAGGCATCGAACTTTGCCGGGGTGCGCTCGTCCTTGGCCGGCAGCGAGCCGCCGAGATCGATCAGGCGCTGCTTCACGCCGGGATCATCGAGCGCCTGGTCGAGCGCGCGCGCGAGCTTGTCGACGATGTCGGTTGGCGTGCCCTTGGGCGCGAACATGCCGGCCCAGATGCTCATCTGATAGTCGATGCCGGCCTCCTTGGCGGTCGGCACATCCGGCAGGATCGCGAGGCGCTCGCGCGCGGAAACCGCGTAGGCCTTGATCGTGCCGGCGCGAACCTGCGGCGCGACACTGACCGCCTGCTCGCAGAAGAAGTCCACGTGCCCCCCGATCAGATCGTTCATCGCCGGGCCGGTGCCGCGATAGGCCACCAGGCTGGGCTTCACGCCGGCCTTGGCGTCAAACAGCAGGCAAGCCATGTGCGAGGACGATCCGATGCCGCCATGCGCCTGCTTGATGCCGTCGCCGTTCTTCTTCAGGTACTCCACGAACTCGCGCAGATCCTTGGCCGGGAAGTCCTTCCTGGCGACGACCACCGCCGGCGCATGCGCGGTGAATCCGATCGGGACAAAGTCGCGCTCGGAATCGTATTTCAGGTTCGGCGTGAGCACCGGGGCGGAGACGTGCGATCCCATGCTGCCGGCGAGCAGCGTGTAGCCGTCGGGCTGCGCCGCCGCCACGCGCGCGCTGCCGATGGTGCCGCCGGCGCCGCCGACATTCTCGATGATCATGGATTGTCCGAGGATGTTTCCCATCTGCTCGGTCACGATGCGCGCGACCACGTCGCTCGGACCGCCGGCGGGGAACGGCACCACCACCGTGATCGGCCGCGACGGATAGCTCTCCGCGCGGGCATCCCATGACGCGGCGGGCAGAAGCAAGGCCGCGAGGCAAACAAGCCCTTTCAAAGTCATGGCGCGCCACATCTTGCAATCCTCCGTGTTGTTGGCCGTTTCACCGATCGCGTCGGATCGCGAGCCTTGTTCGCCGCGCCGGCGCGCACCCGGCGCGGAGGTACTTCCAGTTGCCGAGTCGTCATCATCCGCGTAAGCGGATGATCCGGTAATCGCCAGCCTTGATCGTCATCAGCCGCACCATCTCGGAATACTGGATGCCCGCCTACGCGGGCATGACAGCGCGGGTTTCCTCGACAGCCTTGCTTGCCTGCGAGGCGTCACTCCGCCGCCACCTTATGCGCAGCGGCGGCGCCGCGCGCCTTCACCACCACCTTGATCGCATCCTCGATGCGCTCCTTGGCGTAGCGGATCGCGGTCGGCAGGTCCTCGAGCGGGAAGGTGTGGGTGTGGATCTTGGTGGCATCGAAGCGCTTCTGGCTCATGAAGGCCTCGGCGCGGTGCGTGGCGCTCTTGCCCTCGCCGCGGATGCCATAGAGGTAGATGTTGTTGCGCACGATGTGCGCGACGTCGACCGGCGTGTCCTCGTGCGGGAAGGCGGCGAGACAGACCTTGCCGCCGCGGTTGACCATGCGGACGGCCTCGTTGACGGCGTTGGGCGCGCCCGAGCATTCCAGCACGTAGTCGACGCCCTTGCCGCCGTTGAGCCGGTGCACGGCCTCGACCGCGTCCTCGCGGCGCACATTGACGAGATGGTCGGCGCCCAGCTCGCGGCCGATCGCGAGCCGGTTGTCGCGCGTGCCGGTGAGGATCACGGGGTAAGCGCCCAGCGCCTTCGCCACCGCCACGCCGAGCAGCCCGATCGGGCCGGGGCCGGTGACCACCACGCTCTCGCCCGCGACCAGCCCGCCGAGCTCGGTGAGCCCGTACATGGCGGTGCCGGCGGTCACCACCAAGGTCGCCTCCTCGTCCGACATCGCCTCGGGGATGGCGACCAGCGTGTTGATGTTGTTGACCTGATATTCGCAGAAGCCGCCGTCGGTGGTGAAGCCGTTGGCGCGATGACCCTTGTCGAGATCGCCGTAGTTGAGCCCGTAGTTGTGGCAGGCCGTGTACATGCCTTCGCGGCAACGCTTGCACTGGCCGCAGCCGGCGTGAATCTCGACGGTCACGCGCTGGCCGATCCGGTATTCGTCGACACCGGGCCCGAGCGCCACCACGGTGCCCATGTATTCGTGGCCGGGAGTGAAGTTCTTGTTGTGCGGCAGGCCGCCCCGGATCGAGGCTGGCGGGCCGTGATAGATGATCTCGAGGTCGGTCGCGCAGATCGCGACCGCGTCGATGCGCACGAGTACCTCGGCTTTCTTCGGCACCGGCACCGGCTTGTCCGTCAACGAAAGCTCGCCGGGATTGCCGAGCACCCATGCCTTCATGGTCTCCGGGATGGGATAGTTGCTGTCGGTCTTCACTCCGGCTGGCGCGTACATCGGGTCTCCTTCCGGCGCGGACGCTCGCGCCGCAATGGCATCGCAGGGCTGCGCCGCGGGCGCAATCGATCGGCCGGCAGATTAGTGTATATGTCTCCGCCATTCGAGGGGTAGAATTGCCGCGCCGCGGGCAGCCGGCCGGGAGCGACAGCAGAGCAATGGCCGATCATATCGACCAGCCGATCACGGTTGCGGGCTGCCGCATCCGCCTGATGCGCGGCGGCAGCGGCGCGCCGCTGCTGTTCCTGCATGGCGGCGGCGGCGCGGGCATTTGGCTGCCCTGCATGGCGACGCTGGCCAAGAAGTTCGACGTGATTGCTCCGGAGCATCCCGGCTTCGGCGCGTCGGACACCCCGCCGTGGCTCGATACCATTGCCGATCTCGCGAATTTCTATCTCGACTTTCTCGATGAGCTCGAGCTCTCGGGCGTTCACCTCGTCGGCAGCTCGCTCGGCGGCTGGGTCGCCGCCGAGCTCGCGGTGCGCAACGCTTCCCGCCTCGCCTCGCTCACGCTGATCGGAGCGGCCGGCATCCACGTCGATGGCGTAGCGCAGGTCGACCCTTTCCTGAGCAGCGAGGAGCAGCGCATCCGCGACCTGTTCCATGATCCGGATCTCGCCGAGGCCGTGATCGCGAGCTCGGAACGGCCGGAGCTGGAAGACGCCGCGCTCAAGAACCGAATGATGACCGCCAAGCTCTCGTGGCAGCCGCGCAATCACGACCCGCAGCTACGCAAATGGCTGCATCGGATCAAACTGCCGACACTGCTGATCTGGGGCGAGCAGGACCGGCTGTTTCCGCCCGCCTACGCCTTTGCCTTCCAGAAGCTGATCCCGGGCTCGAAGGTGGTGGTGATTCCACGGTGCGGACACCTGCCGCAGGTGGAGCAGGGCGATGCCTTCGCCGCCGAGCTCGAGACGTTCATTGGCGGCAAGCGAATTGCCGCATGAGGATCGCAGCATGAAAATCTTCAACTTCCACCTCATGCCGTATCGCCACGTCGATCTCGACGCCATCGGCAGGAATGGCTCGGCCTGGGTGACCTTCTCCAACCGTCATTACGACGCGCAGAAGGGCGCCGGGCTCTACCACGAATATCTCGACCAGATGGAGCTTGCCGACAGGCTCGGCTTCGATGGCGTGTGCCTGAACGAGCACCACCAGACCGCCTACGGCATGATGCCGATCCCCGGCGTGCTCGCGGGCGCGCTGGCGCGCAGCGTCAAACGCGCCAAGCTCGCCGTGCTCGGGCGCGCGCTTCCGCTCGTCAACAATCCGCTCGTGGTCGCGGAGGAATATGCCATTCTCGACAATCTCACACGCGGGCGGCTGATTGCAGGCTTCGTGCGCGGCATCGGCGCCGAATATCACGCCATGGGGATCAATCCCGCCTATTCGCAGGAGCGCTACGCCGAGGCGCACGATCTGATCGTGCGGGCATGGACCGAGCCGGGGCCGTTCGCCTATTCCGGCAAGCACTACCAGTTCAGGTACGTCAATCCCTGGCCGCGCCCGTACCAGACCCCACATCCGCCGATCTGGATTCCCTCGCAGGGCTCCGGCTCCACCATTCGCTGGGCCGCGCGCATGCGCTACACCTACTGCCAGACGCTGAGCCCGATCGCGGCGGTGGCGCGCTTCTTCCAGATGTACCGCGACGAGGCGGAGAAGGCGGGCTACCAAGCCTCGCCGGATCAGCTCGCCTGGTCGAACACGATCTACGTCGCCGAGACCGACGAGAAGGCGGTGCGCGAGGCGCGCCCGCATCTCGAGGCACTGATGAACTATTTCCTGAAAATGCCGACCGAGATGCTGCTGCCGCCCGGCTATACCGACGCCGCCTCGATGAAGCGGGTGCGTGCGGCCAAGGTCACGGGCAAGCCGCAATCGATCGACGACGTCATCAAGAACGGCGTAGTGATCGTCGGCAGCCCCGGTACCGTGCGCGAGAAGCTCGCGGAGTACCAGGACCTCGCGGGCTTCAACACCTCGCTGACCAAGACCCAGTTCGGCACGCTCCCCGACGACATGGCGCGCGCCAACATGACGGCGATCGCCGAGGAAGTCCTGCCGCACTTCCGCACCCGCCTGCCGCAGGGCGCCCGCCGCGAGGCGGCGGAGTAACGCAGGCTGTCATCGCCCGCGCAGGCGGGCGATCCAGTAATCCTCGAATGAATTTTATGGGCACAGTCGCGCCCTCCAACCGAGGCCGCTGGGATACTGGATGCCCGCTTTCGCGGGCATGACACCGGAGGGATGAAGTCCGAGTGAAAGCCTACCGTCGCTGGCGCATGATCAATCGAGCTTCACGCCCGAGGCCTTGACCACCTCGCCCCAGCGCACGCGCTCGGCCACCGTATAGGCGGCGAACTCGTCGGGGGTGGAGGTCGCGGGCTCCGCGCCGACATTCTCCAGCGCGGTGATGACCTCGGGCAATCCCCACACCCGCTTCACCTCCGCCGCGATCTTCTCGACGATCGGCCGCGGCGTTCCCGCCGGCGCGAACAGCCCCTGCCAGGCCGTGGCCTCATAGCCCGGCAGCGTCTCGGCGATGGTGGGAAGATCGGGAGCGGTGGCGCTGCGCTGCGGCGTGCTCACCGCGAGCGCACGCACGTTGCCCGCCTTGGCGAACGGCCAGGTCGTGGTCATGCTGTCGATGGCGAGATCGATGTTGCCGCCGAGCATGCTGTTGACCACCTCGGCGGTGCTGCGGAACGGGATGTGCGTCATCTTGGTCTTGGTCGCGAGCGCGAACATGACCGAGGACAGGTGCGACGAGGTGCCGTTGCCGGACGAGCCGTAGTTGAGCTTGCCGTCGTTGGCCTTGAGGTAGGCGATCAGCTCGGGCACCGTCTTGGCTGGGAGCTTCGGATTGACGAACAGCAGGTTCGGAAACCGCACCAGCAGGGAGACCGGCTGCAGATCGCGTGCAACATCGAAATTGAGCTTGGTGTAAAGGAAGGCATTGATGGCGATCGAGCTCACGGTCCCCACCAGCAGCGTGTAGCCGTCCGCCGGCGCCTTCGCCACGTAGCCGGTGCCGATGCTGCCGCCGGCGCCGGAGCGGTTCTCGACCACGAACGGCACGCCGAACTTTGCCTGCATGTGCTGCTGCAGGATGCGCGCGAGGAGATCGGCCGAGCCGCCGGCCGCGAACGGCACCACGATGGTCACTTGCCGCTGCGGCCAGTCCTGCGCGCCCGCCGGCGTGGCGATGGCAAGAACGGCGGCGAGGGCGACAACGGCACGCATGTGCAACCTCCAGATCGTTTCCGGTGACGCACTACACCGCCTTGAGATGGGCGTCGCGCCGCTTGTAGAGGTCTTCATCCGCGTAGCCCATGGTCTCGGGCTTGCCGCGTCCGAGCATGACCTGGAAATAGACCGGCTCGAGGCTGTCGTTCTGATAGCCGTGGATGACGCCGGCGGGACACGAGATGCACTCCCATGGGCCGAGCCGGGTGGTGAGGCGCTTGCCGCTCTCGTCCTCGACGAAGACATCGAGATAGCCCTGGAGCACGAAGAAGCACTCCTCGACCTCGTGGGTGTGCGCGGCATTGCCCTGTCCGGGCTCCACGTACATGATCGACAAGGTGAAGTTCTTCGCCGGAATGATGCTGGGATCGCCGTGCTTGCCGGAGCCGCCGGCGCCGATGAAGCGGTGCTGTGCGCGCTTGTAGCCTTCGATCTTGGCATCCTCGAAGGCCGCCCAGTCCGGCTTCTTCTCGCGGAAGCGCCCCACATATTTCTGCATGATGTCCTCGATCGGGACGTCGACCAGCTCCGGCGGACGCGGATGGCGTGCAACGCTCATGGGCTTGCTCCTGTTCGATGGGGATTGTTGGGGCCGAGCGTATTCCTGCATCGTGCAGGCAGTCAATGAATCGGGGTGCTTGCGGCTAGGCCCCACTCGTCATCCCCGCGAAAGCGGGGATCCACAGTCTGGGGATCGAAGTCAACGCACGATGGGTCCCCAACGCATGTCGGCCATAGCCGACATGCGCACCTAAAGAGCCGATCTCGGGCAAGCCCGAGATCGGATGCGCGGGGACGACAACATGGAAAGTTCCCCTGTGCCGGTGCCTCAGGCCTTGTGCGGGCCGGCCTGCGCCAGCTCCCACACGCGCGTGGGTGTGAGCGGAAGCTCGCGCGGCTGCGCGCCGAATGTGCGCAACGCGTCGGCGACGGCGTTGGCCATCACGCCGCCGGCGGCGATGATGCCGCCCTCGCCGGCGCCCTTGGCGCCCAGCGGATTGATCGGCGAGGGATAGTTTTCCAGCACGATGGCGCGGATATTGGGAAAGTCGCTGGCGGTGGGAATGAGGTAGTCGGCAAGCGAGCCGGTCAGGAGCTGGCCGTCCTGGTCATAGACGAGATGCTCCATCATGGCGCCGCCCAGGCCCTGGACCACCGAGCCGACGGCCTGTCCGTGCACCGTGCGCGGATTGATGATGCGCCCGCAATCCTCGATCACCACGTAGTCGATGAGCTCGACGTGGCCGAGCTTGGGATCGACTGCGACGTGCGCGGCATGGGCGCCGTAGGTGTAGGTGTGTTTTTTGTTGAGGAACGCGCCCTCGGCCGCAATCGCTTCGCGCGCGAGCCCGGCAAGCGCGATCGACTTGCCGCGCGGACCGACCGCCTTGACGCCCTCGACGATTTCGATCTCGGACGCCGCGCAGCCGAGCCGATCGGCCGCCGCGGCGCGCAGCGCGGCGCGCAACTTCTCCGCCGCGTCCAGGATCGCCGAGCCGCCCATCACCACCGAGCGCGAGTGGTAGGCGCCGTAGCCGTCGCTGACATAGGAGGTTGTGCCGTGAAAGACGCCGCGGATGCGGTCGATCGCGACCTCGAGCGCGTCGGCGGCGATCTGCGCAAACGCGGTCTCCAGCCCCTGGCCGATGGCCGATGAGCCGACATAGACCGAATACGATCCGTCCGGCTCGAGCGCGATGCGCGCGCTTTCCTTCGGTCCGGCGGCGCCGCCTTCGATGAAACAGCCGACCCCGAGCCCGTGATAGCGGCCGTCGATTAGCTTGCCCGCGAGCTTCGACTTCGCGCTCCAGCCGATCTCGTCGAGACAGCGCGCGAGCGTGGCGTGATAATCGCCGCTGTCGAGCTCGTCCTTGCTCTCGTAGGGCGTGATCGTGGCGATGGCATACGGCATCTCCGCATGCGACACCAGATTGCGGCGGCGGAACTCGACGCGGTCGAGCCCGAGGTCCTGCGCCACCATGTCGAAGAAGCGCTCGCGGAAGAAATCGGTCTCGAAGCGCCCGGGCCCGCGATAGGTGCCGACCGGCGTCTTGTTGGTGAGCAGCAGCGCGACGTCGATGTCGATGTTGGGGATGCGGTATGGGCCGGACATGAACTGCGCGACGTTGCGGGCGCCGACCGCGCCATTGGTGCGCATGTAGGCGCCGACGTCGACATAGGCATGCCCGCGCAGCCCGAGAATGGTGCCGTCGCGCGCGCAGGCGATCTCGACGTCGCATTCCGCCTCGCGCGCGTGGTTCATGCACATCAGGTGCTCGCGCCGGTCCTCGGTCCATTTCACCGGTCGTCCAGCATGGCGCGCGGCGAACGGGATCAGGAAATCCTCCGGATAGAACTCGCCGCGCGCGCCGAAGCCGCCGCCGACGTCGTTCTCGACGATCTCGATCGCGCTTTCGGGCAAGTCCATCTGCTTCGCCAGCGTGCGGCGGTTGAAGAACAGCACCTTGGCGCCGCCCGAAATCGTGAGTCGGCCGCGCGCGGCGTCCCATTCCGCCAGCAGGCCGCGCGGCTCCATCGGCAGCGCCATGTGGCGCTGAGTGCGGAAGCGCTCGCGCCGCACATAGGGCGCATCCTTGAACGCCGCCGCGGCATCGCCGCGCACGGCATGGAACTTGATGGCGAGATTGCTGCCCTGCTCTTCGAACAGCAGTGATGCGCCCTGGGCGGAAGCATGGCGGTCGGGCACCGCCGGCAGCGGCTCGATGTCGACCTCGATCAGGCCGAGCGCATCCTCGGCGATGCCGGCCGTGTCGGCGAGCACGACCGCGAGCGCCTCGCCGACATAGCGCACCTTGGTTTCCGCGATCACGGGTTGCCCAAACGGCTCGAAGTCCGGCAACGGCTGCAGCCGCATGGGCACGCGCGGCACGCGCTCGCCGATCTCCCTGGCGGTGATCACGCTGTGCACGCCGGGCAATCGGCGCGCGGCGGCAACGTCGATCGCGCGGATGTGGCCGTGAGCGACCGAGCTGCGCAGGATCGCCGCATGCAGCATGTCCGGCCGCGCGACGTCGTCGACATATTGCCCGCGGCCGCGCAGGAACCGCAGGTCCTCCACGCGCTCCACCGGGCTGCCGACCAGCGAGTTGACCGTCCTCATGAACGGCCTCCTCCGGCGCGGTCGCTCGCGCGCTCCTTGTCGCGATAGGCCGCGCGCGCATCGAGCACCGCCTCGACGATGGGTATATAGCCGGTGCAGCGGCAGAGATTGCCCGAAAGCACCTCGCGCACCCGCGCGGCGTCGCAGTCGGGCTCCTCGCTCAACAGCGCATGCGCCGTGGTGATCATGCCCGGCGTGCAGAAGCCGCATTGCAGGGCGTGATGCTTGCGGAAGGATTTCTGCAGCGGCGTGAGCTCGGCGTCGTCGGACAGGCCTTCGACCGTCACGATCTCGGCGCCCTCGGCCTGCACCGCGAGGATGAGGCAGGAGCGCACCGCCGCGCCGTCGACGATCACCGTGCAGGCGCCGCATACCCCGTGCTCGCAACCGACGTGGGTGCCGGTCAGTCGCAGCTGGTGGCGCAGGCAATCCGCGAGGGTCAGCCGCGGCTCGACCTCGACCTCCACCTCTTTCCCATTGACCCGAAATTGTACCGACATGGCCCTCGAGGAATGACAGTCAGGCGGCCGCGCGCCGGAGCGCCCGTTCCACCATGGTTCCGGTGAGCGCGCGCCGGTAGGCGGCGCTGGCGTGAATGTCGTCCTGCGGATCGACGGCGGCCGAGGCGGCGGCCTCGGCCTGCGCGATGGTCGCGTCGTCCACCGGCCGGCCGTTGATGAGCTCTTCCACCGCGCCGAGCCGCAGCGGACGATCGCCAACTCCGATGACGCCGACATGGGCGTTGCGCGCCTTGGCGCCCGCGTCCGGATCGTAGAACACCGCCGCCGCCGCCATGGCAAAATCGCCGCGCCGGCGGGCGAACTCCTCAAATCCCCAGCGCCGGCCCACGGGCCAGGGCGGCAGGCGGACTTCTACGATGATCTCATCGGGCGCGAGCGCGGTGGTCAGCGCCCCCTGGAAGAAGTCGGCGGCTTGGATCACGCGCGCGCCGGACTTGCCGACCACCGCGATCTCGGCGTCGCAGGTGATGGCGATCCCCGGCAGCTCCGCCGCCGGATCGGCATGCGCGAGGCTGCCGCCGACCGTGCCGCGGTTGCGGATCTGATAGTGCGCGACGTGGGCCACCGCGGCCTTGAGCAGGGGGTGGGCGCGCTCGAGCCGCGCGTCGTCCTCGATGTCGCGCCAGCGCACCATGGCGCCGAGCGCCACGCCCTGCTCCGAAATCCGGATGCCGCGCAGCTCGGCGAGCTTGCGCAGGTCCACCAGCAGACTCGGCTGCGCCAGGCGGAACGCCAGCATCGGCATCAGGCTCTGGCCACCCGCGATTGCCTTGGCGTCGCCGTCGCGGGAGGCGAGCAGTTGCACCGCGTCGGGCAGCGTCGCCGGGCATGCATAGTCGAAGGGCGGCAATTTCATGATCCGGGCGCGTCCTTCGCAGGGCCCGCAACGCATGGGAGGGACTTGCCCGTACCTATCATCGGAGCGTCGCAGCGGTCAACGTGACGGGCGAGCCGGCAGCTCAACCGGAGGACGCCGGTCGGACTGGACCGTAGCACCGGCATTGATGCTATAGGTTTGTCCATGCCGATCGTCCCCCGCTCATCGTCTCACGCCGTCGGAATGACGATCATCGCTCCGGTCTCGCCGCGCCATGCCGCGTAGGTTTGCGTGGGCTTCATTGCCGGACAGCGAGCTGCTGCGGCTGCGTCTGAAGGATCTCAAGGTCAAGATCGAAGGCACCTGGCTCGAGCGGTGCCTGGACGAGCTTTACGACGAGCTCGCAGAGCGGGGGCTGCGCATCCGGCCGCATGCCTGGATATCGAACGAGTGGTTCAGCCCGGACGACACGCCCGGCATCGCGATCCCGTTCTATCTGGCGCACCCCCGGCTGATGCGGCTCGAACGCAGGATGATCATCGATGTCGAGGGCGGAACCGTGCCGGAATGCATGCGCATCCTGCGACACGAAGCCGGCCACGTGGTGCAGGTGTCATATCAGCTGCAGCGCCGGCGGCGCTGGCAGGAGCTGTTCGGCCCGTCGTCCACCCGCTACCCGCAATATTATCGCCCGAACCCCGCCAGCCGGCGTTACGTCTACCATCTGCCGCTGTGGTACGCGCAGAGCCATCCGGACGAGGACTTCGCCGAGACCTTCGCGGTCTGGCTCACCCCGCGCTCGAACTGGCGCAGGCGCTACGCCGGGTGGCCGGCGTTGAAGAAACTCGAATACGTCGACGAGTTGATGGCCGAGATCGCCGCGCAGAAGCCATCGCTCACGCGCCGGCTGCGTGTCGATCCGCTCAGCCGGCTCACCCAGACGCTGGCCGAACATTACGAAAAGAAACGGGAGCACTATGCGATCGATTATCCCAAGGTTTACGACCGGGACCTTCGCCGCATCTTCTCCGCCGATCCGAGGCACCATCGCTCGCCGGCGGCCTCGGCGTTCCTGCGACGCAACCGCGCCAAGATCCGACAAATCGTGTCGAAGTGGACGGGCGAGTATCAGCTCACGCTGGATGCCGTCTTCGATGATATGATCGGACGCTGCCGCGAGCTGAAGCTGCGGGCCGTCGGCTCCGAGCGACAACTGCGAATGGAATTCATCGTCCTGTTGACGGCAAAGACGGTGCACTCGCTTTACAGTCCATCGCGGCGACAATGGCTGGCGTTATGAAGCGGCTTCGCATCCTGGTGCTGCTGCATCCGGACCTGATGCCTCCGGACTCGCTCAAGGGGTACAGCGAGCAGGAAATCCACGAGTGGAAGACCGAATACGACGTCGTGAGCACGCTGCGCGCGCTTGGCCACGAGGTCCGGCCGGTGGGCGTCGAGGACGAGCTCAAGCCGATCCGCGACGAGATCGAAAGCTGGAAACCGGACCTGGTTTTCAATCTACTCGAACAGTTCCACGGCGAGGCGGTCTACGACCAAAACGTCGCCAGCTACCTCGAGCTGTTGCGGGTTCCCTACACGGGTTGCAATCCGCGTGGGCTCGTGCTGGCGCGCGGCAAGGACCTCTCGAAGAAGCTGCTGATCTATCACCGCATCCCGCTGCCGGCATTCGCCGTGTTCCCTCTGGGGCGCAGAATTCGCCGGCCGCCGCGCCTCGCGCTGCCGCTCATCGTCAAGAGCCTGAGCGAGGATGCCTCCTATGGCATCTCGCAGGCGTCGGTGGTGGACAGCGACGACAAGCTCGCCGAGCGCGTCACCTTCATCCACGAGCGGATCGGCACCGCCGCCATCGCCGAGCAGTATATCGAGGGCCGCGAGCTCTATGTCGGCGTGCTGGGCAATGATCGGCTGCGCGTGCTGCCGATCTGGGAGCTCGAGTTCGGCAATCTGCCGCCGGGCGCGCGGCCGATCGCCACCGAAAAAGCCAAGCACAACCTCGAATACCAGGAGCGTCGCGGCCTCACGGTGGGACCGGCCAAGAATCTGCCGCCGCAGCTGGACGCTGCGATCAAGCGCGCCGCCAAGCGCATCTATCGCACGCTCGAGCTCGACGGCTATGCCCGCATCGATTTCCGCCTGTCCGCGCAGGGCGTTCCCTACTACATCGAGGCCAATCCCAACCCCGAGATTGCCCGGGTCGAGGAGTTCGCCTCGGCCGCCCTGCACGACGGGCTTGCATATCCCGATCTGATCCAGCGGATCGTGACGCTGGGGATCAGCCGGGCGGGCGCGGCGCAGACTTGAGCATCCACCGCCTGTCTCGATCCGGCCATGGAACTCGCTCCCTTGCGCTGACAGGGCACGCATGACAAATGTCCCCTGCCAAGATCGGAACCGAAGGGGCGGCCACACATATTGCGATCGCGTCGAGTTCTGCGGCGGTTTACCGATCAACGCTTGAGCCGAACCGGCATATTTGGAAGGCCCTCCGTCGGGCGGATCGCGAACGCCCCGGCTTGATCGTCGGATTTTGGCGATATTGTCTGCTTCATCGTCTTTCGCCGGCGGAACTCCCGCCAAGCGAGGTCAACATGATGGAAAACGCGCAACGTCCGGCAGAGCCAGCAACCGATCGCGCGCTCGCGGCATCTGACCGCTTGGCCTCTCCGGGCGGGAGCATTGCCGGCTCTCGCGCTGGCAAGCTTCCCGTCATCATCGTTCTCGTGCTCCTTGTCCTGGCCGGACTTCCGGTTGCGGTCTGGCTCGACATGCGCAATCTCTCGGAACGTGCTCTGAAGGATCAGGCCGACGATCTGTCCTCGATGATCGACGGCATCCGAAATTATTACGCGAGCAACGTTGTCGGCCGCGTCCTCGCCGATGGCAAGAATACGCACGTGCTCCCGAATTACACGGAGGTGCCGGGTGCCATTCCAATTCCGGCCACGCTCTCGCTCGAGCTCGGCGACATCATCAACCGCAACAATAACAACACGCAATTCCGCTTTTTCTCCGACTATCCTTTCAAAAACCGCGCGGCGCATGCCTTTGATCCATTCGAGCGGCAGGCGTTGGAAACACTGCGCAACGATCCGCAGGCGCGCGTGTACGACATTTCCGGCTCGATCTTCGATCGGCGCATCCGGATGGTCACGCCGATCATCATGGCGGCCGCATGCGTGAATTGCCACAACACGCACCCCGACAGCCCGAAGCACGACTGGAAGGTTGGCGACGTTCGTGGCATCGAGGAATTCACGATCAGGCAGCCCATCGGATCCCGCATTTTCGCGTTCAAATATCTGCTGCTTTATTTTGCCTTCGTTGCCATTGTCGGGCTTGCTTTCATCGCATTGCAACGCCGTCAAGCCGCGTTGATCGCTCGTTTCAACCGGGATCTCGGACGCGCCAACGAGTTTCTCTCGAGCTTGGCGAAGAAAATCGCGAAGTATCTGCCGCCGCAACTCTATCGCAGCATCTTCGCCGGCAAGGATGTTCACCTCGCCACGGAACGAAAGAAGCTGACGGTCTTCTTCTCCGACGTGGTCAATTTCACCTCCACCACGGAGCGTATGCAGCCCGAAGAGCTCACGTCCCTGCTCAACGAATATCTGACCGAGATGTCGTTGATCGCGTCGGCGTACGGCGGCACGGTCAACAAGTTCGTCGGCGACGCAATGCTCGTGTTCTTCGGCGATCCCGAAACTCGCGGCGTCGCCGAGGACGCGAAGGCATGCCTGGTGATGGCGTTGGCCATGCAGAGCCGCCTCGCCGAGCTCAACGCGTACTGGCGAAACCGTGGCATCGAGGAGCCTTTCCGCACGCGCATGGGCATCAACACCGGCTTCTGCAACGTGGGAAACTTTGGCAGCGACGAGCGCATGGACTACACCATCATCGGCGCCGAAGCCAATCTGGCGGCGCGTTTGCAGTCGATCGCGCCGCCGGGCGGGATCGTGCTGAGCTACGAGACCTTCACGCTCGTGCGCGACCTGGTGCGCGCACATCCGCTCGAGCCGATCACATTGAAGGGCATCGCCCATCCGATTGTGCCCTATGCGGTCGAGGGCGCCCTCGACGAGCTAACTGAAGCACCCTCGGTGATCAGCGAGCACGGCCATGGGCTCGATATTTTCATCGACACCAAGGCGATCGATTCCGCATCGGCGGAGCGGGTGTATCGGATGCTCGAGAACGTCGTCGCCGAATTGAAGGCGCGCGCGCCGTCCGGCGGAGAACCGAGTCCATTGAGTCCATCGAGGTGAGCGGAGATGGCGGTCAATGGGTCTCATGCCCGGACGGCTTCTCTCATCCAGCGATCACGCCATCAGTGCCGACGATTGGGGGCCCGCCGATGATCATCCAGACCGCGCCTGCCGGTGCACCCCGCCTCGCCATCATGATGCACGAGCATACCGCGCTCTCGGGACAGTTCGCACGCGCGTTCGGCAACGGCAGCTTCGAGCCGGTTTCACCGCATGAGCTGGTGGTCTATGCCGTTTCCCACCACGATGCCGGTTGGGCCGGCTTCGATCGCGACCCCGCCACCGACGAGAACACCGGCCTGCCGTACAATCTGGTCGAAACGCCGGCGCAGTACATCACCGTCACCAGCCGGCGGTCGCCGGATTTCAATCAACGGCATCACCCCTACTGCGGGCTGCTCTCCAGCATGCACAGCTGGGGCCTCTACAACGGGCGCTATGGCCTCTCGAACATGGTGTTGATCGACAGGATTCCGCCCGCCGATCTACCCCTGATGCAGCGAATGCTCGATGGCGAGATCGAGCGGCAAAACAAGCTCAAGGCGCAGCTCGCGGACGATCCGGATACGGCGCAGTGGATCGAGGAGCCGCACTTGTTTCAGAATTACAAGCAGTTTCAATTCTTCGACCTGCTCGCGCTTTATTTCAACCGCATCCACCCCAGCGAGCGCGGCGAGCAGGAATTCGGCCACGTGCCGCTGGACGCCCGACGCGACGCCAATGTCATCATTCGACCGCGCGAAGCCGGGGTCTACGAGCTCTCGCCCTATCCGTTCGCCGCTGATGGCGCCGAGTTCGCTTTTGCCGGACGCCTCATCGAGCCACGCCAAGACCGAGGCGGAGACGGATGGCCGCAGGTCCTGCGGCGATCGCCGACCCGGTGGGAGCGCTTTCGCCTCGTGGCGGCATAGCGCGCGCCGATTGTGCGAATCCGGGCCTTGATGGAGGAAGGAAAGCTCACGCCTGCTGCCGCGCCGCCTGGATCAGCTCCCACACCCGCGGCGGCGATAACGGAAGCTCGCGGGGCTCGACCCCAAACGCCGCGAGTGCGGCGGCGACCGCGTTGGCGATCACGCCGGCGACCGGGATGATGCCGCCCTCGCCCGCGCCCTTGGCGCCGAGCGGGTTGTTCGGCGAGGGCCGCTCTTCGAGCGCAACCGCGCGGATGCTCGGGAAGTCGCTCGCGGTCGGCAAGAGATAATCCGCGAACGAGCCCGTCAGCAATTGCCCCTCGGCGTCGTAGACGAAGTGCTCCAGAAATGCGCCGCCGAGACCCTGCACGATCGCGCCGACGCATTGCCCGTGCAAGGTCGACGGGTTGATGATGCGCCCGACGTCCTCCACCGCAACGTAGTCGATCAGCTCGACGTGGCCGGTCTTGGGATCGACCGCGACATGGGCGGCGTGGGCGCCGTAGCTGTAGGTACGCTTGTTGCTGGCATAGGCGGCCTCCGCCGCGGCTCCGGCGAAGGCCGCGAGCGGCAGCGACCGTCCATCGGACAGCCGGGCCGTGCCGGAATCGATCACAACGTCCTTGGCGGCGCAGCTCCATCGCTCCGCCGCCCCTGCGCGAATGGCATTGCGCAGCTTTTCCGCCGCCGCCACGATCGCGTTGCCGCCCATCACCACGGAGCGCGAGCTGTAGGAGCCGTAGCCGTCGCTCACGTCGTCGGTCGAGCCATGAAACACGCCGGCGATGTCGTCCATCGACATCTGCAGAGCATCGGCCGCGATCTGAGCGCACACGGTCTCGAGCCCCTGGCCGATGGAGGAGGACCCGACATGCACTGCCACTTTGCCGTCGCCACCGATCACGAGGCGCGCGCTCTCCTTCGGGCCCGAGGCGCCGCCTTCGAGATAGCAGCCGACCGCGGTGCCACGGTAGCGGCCATCGATCAGCTTGCCCTGCATCGCAGCCTTGCCGCTCCAGTCGATCTCCTCGAGGCAGCGCGCCAAGGTGGTGGCGTAGTCGCCGCTGTCGGTCGCGCTTTCGATATGGAGCGGCTCGACGGTCGCGAGCTGATACGGCTGCTCCGGCTCGCTGATCAGGTTGCGTCGGCGAAACTCGACCCGATCGAGCCCGAGCTCGCGGGCGGCAATGTCGAACAAGCGCTCGCGGAAGAAGTCGGCCTCGTAGCGTCCCGGCCCGCGATAGGTTCCCGACGGCGTCTTGTTGGTCATCATCATCGCGACCTCGATGCGCAGGTGCGGGACGCGATAGGGCCCGGTCAGCACCTGCGCGATGTTGCGCGCGGCCGTGGTTCCGTTGGTGCGGATATAGGCGCCCTGGTCGGTGCGGGCGTGGCCGCGGAGCGCGAGGATCGTGCCGTCCGCCGCGCAGGCGATTGCCAGCTCGCATTCGGCGTCGCGGGCGTGGTTGGTGGCGCAGAGATGCTCGCGGCGGTCCTCGATCCACTTCACCGGCCGGCCGGTGCGCCAGGCTGCGAACGGGATGAGAAAATCCTCCGGATAGAACTCGCCGCGCGCGCCGAAGCCGCCGCCGACGTCGTTCTCGACCATGCGGATGGCGCTTTCGGGCAACCCCATCTGCTTCGCCAGCACGCGGCGGTTGGCAAAGGCGACCTTGGCCGCACCGTAGACCGTCAGCCGGCCACAGGCGGCGTCCCATTCCGTCAGTAGGCCGCGCGGCTCCATCGGCACGGCACCGTGACGCTGGACCGTGAACCGCTCGCGCCGGATATAGGCCGCACGCGCGAAGGCCGTGTCCGCATCGCCGCGCATGCCGACGAGCGTGAGTGCGAGATTGCTGCGCGTGGCCTCGAACAGCAGAACATCGTTGCGCGTGGCGGCGGTGCTGTCCGCGACCGCCGGCAGCGGCTCGATCTCGAGCACAATCGCGGCGAGCGCATCCTCGGCGGCGGCTGCGCTCGATGCCAGCACCACGGCGATGGGCTCGCCGACGTAGCGGACCTTGTCGCGGGCGATGACCGGTTGCTCGAACGGCTTGAACGCCGCCACCGCTTCCTGCCGCAGCGGGATAGTCGGAATGGCGCCGCCCGTGGCTGCGACGACGTCAGCGGCGGTGAGCACGGCATGCACGCCGGTCTGCGCCATCGCCGCCGAGACATCGATCGAGCGGATGCGTCCATGCGCCTGCGCGCTGCGTAAAATCACCGCGTGCAGGAGATCGTCGCGCGCGAGGTCGTCGACGAACCGGCCGCGACCGCGCAGGAAGCGTGGATCCTCGATGCGCTCGACCGGGCTCCCGATGAAAGCGTTGCGGATCGCGCCAGCCTGTCGTCGGTCCGCGCTCATATCACGATGGTCGCATGTTGGTTGAGCAGCGCGCGGGCAACGCTCATCGCTGCCAGCGCGGAGGTCTTTGGGTTGCTGCGCGAGGGCCTGCCCTGCAGCGCGATGGCGAACCGTCCGGCCGCGCCTTCCGCCTCGATCTCGTGCACATTGCCGGGCGCATCGGGATCGGCGACGAGCTCGACCTCGGTGGCATCGAAACCGAGGCCGGCAAGCGCCACCGCCGCGGCGACGTTGGCGTTCTGCGGATAGAGCAGCGCGGCTTCGCCGGCGGTGCCCTTGTAGAGCACGGTCGGCCGCGTGAGTGCGTCGAGATCGAGCTGCCGCTCCGCCGGAGTGCCGCGCCAGGCGGCGGGCGGCTTGCGCGAGCGGTAGCGCACCGAGGTGAGACCAGCGACCCGCATGGCGGCGATGGCGTCGAGGCCTCCGATCGCGCCGGCGGGCAACAGGATGCGGCTGCCCCCGTCCTGCGCCGCGGCTTTGAGGCGCGCGAACAGCACGGGATCAGCCAGCGCGCCGACGGAGATCACCAGGCAATCCACCCCGCGCCGCAGCACGGTTTCGACATGCTCGGCCACCGCTCCCTGGCCCGCCACCTCGGCGATCAGCGCCGGGGCGCAGGCAATGAGATCGTCGAGGCTTTCGACGATCTCGATCCCGGCGAGCCGCTCTCGCGCGGCTGCGCCGCGGCCCCTGCGGGCGAGCGCGCCGACGACGGCGACGCCGTTCTCGGAACTCCCGCGCAGCGCGGCCAGCACGTCCTGCGCCATGCCGCCACAGCCGATGAGACCGACCGCGGTCATTGCGCGAGCCGCAGCCCCGTGAACTTCCACTGCGACAGCTCCTCCATGGCGTAGCGCACGCCCTCGCGCCCGAATCCGCTCGCGCCCACGCCGCCGAAGGGATAGCTGTCGAGCCGGAAGCGGCTCGCGTCGTTGATCCAGAGCGAGCCGACCCGCAGCTTGCGCGAGACCTTGAACGCGGTCTCGAGGCTCGCCGTGAAGCAGGCGCCCTGCAGCCCGAACTCGGAGGAGTTCGCCAACGCGAGCGCGGCGTCGACGTCGTCGACGCCTTGCACGACGACCACCGGTCCGAACGCTTCCTCGCGCATGAGGCGGGCCTGCGCCGGCGCGTCCGCGACGATCGCCGGCCCGAGAATGGCGCCGCGGCGCGCGGGTGCCAGCACCAGCCGGGCACCCTTGGTCACTGCATCCTTGATCATCTGCTCGACGCGGTCGGCGGCGGCGCTGCTGACCATCGGCCCCACGTCGGTCGCGGCATCCTCGGGATCGCCGACCTTGAGCTTTCTTGCGGCCGCCACGAACAGCTCGAGGAAGCGCTCGAACACCGGCCGCTCCACGATGACGCGCTGCGCCGAGATGCATTGCTGCCCGCTCGCCTCGAAGGCGGCGCCGGCGATGCGGGTGGCGGCGTCGGCGAGATCGGCGTCGGCGCACACGATGTTGGCGGCATTGGAGCCGAGCTCGCCCACGAACTTCTTGGCTCCGGCGGCGCGGGCGAGCTCGTTGCCGGCGGCGGTGCTGCCGGTGACGGTGACCGCCGCGACCAGGGGATGGGCGGCAAGGAGCTTCGCGGTCTCGCGCCCGCCCGGCACCACGTTGAACAGCCCGTCCGGCACGCCCGCCTTCTTCACCGCTTCCGCGATCAGCAGCGCGACCTCGGTGCCCGGCGGCGACGGCTTCACCACCACCGCGTTGCCGACTGCGAGCGCCGGCGCGACCTTCTGGATCAGCAGATTGGCCGGCCCGTTGAACGGGGTGACCGCGCCGACGACACCGTAGGGAATGCGCGTGGTGAAACCGAAGCGCCCGGCTCCCGCCGGCGCGGCGTCGAGCGGCAGAACTTCGCCCATCAGGTGCGGCACCTGCGCGGCGCAGGCGCGGATGAAGGCGCCCACGCGCTTCGCCTCGAAGGTCGCGGCCCGCCGCGGCTTGCCGATGAAGCGGATGAGCGAGCGCACGAGCTCGTCCTCAATCTTGTCGATGGCGGCGGCCGCGGCCGAGAGCCATTCCACGCGCTTGGCGATGGTCGCGTCCTGGTGCTTGAGAAAGGCCGCATGCGCGTGCTCGACCGCGGCGTCCACGACCTTGGCGTCGGACTCGATCATGTGGGAGGCGACGGTCTCGTCGATCGGGCAGATCAGCGGCGAAACCGCGGCCTCGGATTGAACCGGTCCGCCGATCCATGGCATCAGCTGCGGTACGGTCATCGCCTCCTCCCTAATTTTTTGTCGGTTACACCGAATCCACGCGCAAGTTCTTCCCGCGCAAGCGGCAACCCATAACCACCCGCTGAGATACGGGTCCCCGCTTTCGCGCGGACGACAATGACCGATGGTCAATCAATCGCCAATGCCATCTCACACGTGCTGGCCCTCGCTGAGCGGGATGTCGCGCAACGTGCTCGGCGCGAACAACTCCTCCAGCTTGACGCGGCGGTCGGTCAGCCCGTGCTCGTGGGTATATTGCAGCAGCGCCTCGATGCTCGGGCGGTTCGGTTCGATGCCGTAAGGATACCAGTCCGGCCCGATGATCGCGCGCTCCTCCTCGAGCAACGGCTGCAGCCAGGCCGACGAGACCTTGGGCGAGCCCATGTCCGCGAGCAGATGATAGGCGTGCTCCTTCGCCCGGCACAGCGCCTTGTACAGGCTCAACGCCACCCACGGATTGGCCTCGTGCACGTCGTGGCGGATCACCACGGTGTGCATGATCGGGTAAATCTTGGTGCGGCGGTAATAGTCCTTCTCCAGCTCGGCGTAGTTGGGAAAGAGTCGGCGCACCTTGGGCGAGCCGCGACGGAAGGCGAGCGGGTTGTTGGCGGTCATCATGAAATCGATCTCGCCGCGCTCGAGCAGATCGCCGAGCTCGGCCCCGGGCGGCGCCTGGGTCAGGCGGATGTCCGGCGGCAGCTTGCGGCCCAGGCGGTCGGCGCGACCCTGCACCCATTCGATGTCGCTCGGCTTGACGCCGTATTCGTGCTGAAGGAGCCCACGCATGTAGACCGCCGCGGTCATGGTGTATTCCGGCACGCCGCCGCGCTTGCCCTTGAGGTCGGCCGGGCCCTTGATGCCCTTGTCCGTGTTGATGAAGAAGTAGCCGTGGCGGAACACCCGCGATGGAAACACCGGGATGGCGATGAACGGCGCCTCGCCGGCGCTGACCAGCGTGGTGTGGTTCGAGAGCGACATTTCCGAGACTTCGAATTCCTTGAATTGCAGCATCCGCCAGAAAATATCCGGCGGCTGCGAGGCGATGTAATTCAAGTCGATGCCCTCGGGCGCGATCGATCCGTCGCGCAGGGCAAGCGTGCGGTCATAAGGACCGCAGGCAAAGGTCAGTCGCAGCTTGCTCATCGATTGACTCCAGTATCAACCATCGGACCGGTCTCTCCTCATTGTAATCCTGTTGCCGAATAATGCGTCAATTCGCCTTGCATGATCGCCTTCCCTGCCCGGCTTATGCGCTGGCCGATGCCGCGCGATATGGCATAGGCTCGGCGGCAGGTACCAGAAAGCCTGGAAGGCAACCGATGTCACAACTGCCGCGTCTCGTCGCTATCGCCATTCTATCGCTGCTCGCGCTGGGCGTTCAGGGCCGGGCGCAGGACTATCCCGACCGCGTGGTCCGCATCATCAATCCCTATCCGCCGGGCGGATCGGTCGATGTGATGGCGCGAATCCTGGCGCAAAAGCTCAGCGACGATGTCGGCCACCAGTTCATCGTCGAGAACCGCGCCGGCGGCGGCGGTAATACCGGCAGCGAGTTCGTCGCCAAGGCCGACCCCGACGGCTACACGCTCCTGTTCACCGCGCCCGGACCGCTCACCGTCAACCAGACGCTCTACAGCAAGCTTCCGTTCGATCCGGCCAAGGACTTCGCTCCCATCGCGCTGTTCGCGACCGCGCCGATCGTCCTGATCGTCAATCCCGCGGTCCCGGCGAACAACGTGCAGGAGCTGATCGCGCTCGCGAAGCAGCAGCCGGGCAAGATCAATTTTGCCTCTGCCGGTATCGGCACCACCAACCATCTCTCCGGCGAGCTGTTCAAGAGCATGGCCAAGATCGACATCGTGCACGTGCCTTATCGCGGCGCCGGTCCGGCGATGAACGACCTCATCGGCGGGCACGTCCAGATGTTCTTCGACCTCACCCCGGTAGTGCTGCCGCAGATCGCCGCCGGCAAGGTGCGCGCGCTCGCCAATGCCGGAGCGAAACGGCCGGCCGCGCTCCCCGACCTGCCCACGGTCGCCGAGCAGGGCCTTCCCGGCTTCGAGGCCTCGTCATGGTATGGCCTGGTCGCCCCGGCGAAGACCCCGGAGCCGGTGCTGGCGAAGCTGCGCGATGAAGTCGCCAAGGTCCTCAAGGCGCCCGAGATCGCGGCGCGCATCCGCGAACTCGGCTCGGAGCCGGGCACCGCGTTCGGCAACGACTTCGCGACCTTCCTGGCGGCCGAGACCAAGAAGTGGGCCGAGGTCATCCACGCCTCGGGCGCCAAGGCGGATTGATTTCTGGCGCTTGCGCCATGGTCTGGTGAGCCGCGGCCTGCGGCTCCCGCCCTTTCAGTTTGCGCGAATGCCGGCGCTGGTGATGACCGCGCGCCATTTGTTCACGTCGTCGCGGATGCGCACCGCGAGCGCCGCGGGCGAGCTGGCCTCGGGCTCGACGCCGTGTTTGGCAAAAGTCGCACGCAGGTCGGACTCGCTCAGCACCGCCGACACCTCGCGATTGAGCCGCTCGACGATGCCCGCCGGAGTGCCGGCGGGCGCGACGACGGCCTGCCACAGCGAGCACTCGTAGCCGGGCAGCCCCGATTCCGCGATGGTCGGGACCTCCGGCAGGGCCGCGTTGCGCACCGCGCCCGTGACCGCGAGCGCGCGCAGCTTGCCGGCGCGGATATGCGCCAACGTCGGCGGGATGGTGCCGAACTGCATCTCGACCCGGCCTTCGAGGAGATCGAGCGTGGATTGCGCCGTGCCGCGGTACGACACGGGCGTGAGCTCGATGTTCGCCATCTTGGCAAACAGCACGCCCGCGAGATGCGCGAGGGTTGCCGGACCGGCGGACGCAAAGTTCAGCGCATGCGGCTTGGCCTTGGCGAGCGCGATGAGGTCCGCAACCGTGTGCGCGGGCACCCCCGGATAGAGCGCCAGCACGAACGGCGAGCTGCCCAGCATGGAAACCGGGGCGAAATCCTTGACCGGATCGTAGGGCAGCGCGGACAGACTCACCGCCACCGCATGGGTGCTCGTATTCGCAAGCCCGATCGTATAGCCGTCGGCTTCCGCGCGCGCGACCTCGGCGGTGCCGAGGCTGCCGCCGCCGCCGACGCGGTTCTCGACCACGAGCTGCTGACCCAGGCGCTCGCCGAGCCTCTGCGCGACCAGGCGTGCGACGGTGTCGGAGCTGCTGCCGGGCGTGAACGGCACGATGAAGCGGATCGGCCGTCCCGGCCAGCGCGCGTCGGCGGACTGCGCCTGCGCCGCGCCGGCTGCAACGAGCGCCATCAGCAGCGCCGGGATCAGGCGAATCGTGTGCCGCCCGCTCGGTGCGCTCCCCTTCCCCTTGCGGGGAGAGAGCAGACCGAATCCCCCGCTTGCTCCGATTTCTTTTCTCATGAGCATGCGTAGCAACCCTCCTAAAATCATACGATCCGCTCGGCCTCGCGCAGGCTCTCGATCAGCGAGCTGCGCAGCAGAAAGGCGCGCGCCAGCTTGGGATCCTCGGCGCTCCGGCGCAACGCGTCGTGATTCTTTTGGCGCACCGCCGGATCCTTCTCGGCCAGCAACCGCTTGTTGCGGATGGTCTGCACCTGCGTGTGCCGCACGGCGACGTGCCGGCGCTGACGCTCGTAGCGGTCGAGCAGGTTCTCGCCGGCTTCGCCGTGCAGGATGCTGACGAGCTTGTCGGCGAGATTGAACGCATCGTGGATGCCGCTGTTCATCCCCATGGCGCCGATCGGGCTGTTCACATGGGCGGCGTCGCCGGCGAGGATCGCGCGCCCGCGGCGGAACTTCCTCGCCACGCGCTGGTGCACCACGTACAGATTGCTGCCGACGATGTCGAAGTCCTTGCCGGTAGGCAGGAAGCGCTGCAGGCGCATCTGCATCGCTTCGGGACGCGTGAGCGCCTCCTCCTCGTCCTCGGGCGCGGTCGGAAAATGCACGCGCCAGCGGTCGGGCGGGCCTTTCCAGTGGAACAGGTTCGACCACTCGTCGGGATCGGAGATGTAGTTGCGCTCGGTATAGCCGTGCGTCCTGAAATCGTAGGCGACCTCGATGTTCAGGGTGCGGTCGGGATAGGTAAATCCTTCGAACTCGATGTCGAGGTCCTTGCGCACGATGCTGCGCGCGCCTTCCGCGCTGACGAGATAGGTGCCGGGAATGGACTCGGATTCGCCCGCCGCATTGATCACCTGGGCGGTCACCCCGTCGGCGTCCTGCGTGAAGGCCGTGAAGCTCGTGGACAGGCGCAGCTCGATCTCGGGATGCGCCTTGGCCAGCGCGAGTGCCTCCTCCACGATCTTGATGCGCTCGCATTGCAGCACGTAGGGGAAACGCGTGTCGTCCTTGAGATGGCGGTGATCGAACTCGGCGATCAGCTTGTTCTGGCGGCGGTCCCAATATTGGAACAGCGGGGCGACGATGCCGCGCGGCTCGAGCTTGCGATAGAGACCGATGCGGTCGAGCAACTCGAGCGTCGCTGGATGATTGGTGCCGGCGCGCGGCACCTGCTCGAGGAAATTGTGCTCACCCAGCGCTTCGATCAGACAGACGCGCACGCCCGCATGCGCCAATGCAAGCGAGAGGCACAAGCCGACCGGCCCAGCGCCGATGACGATCACGCGGTTGGAGGGACTATCCATGCGTCGCACGTGTGTGCCCTGGCCAAGCAACTCACGCGGTCGTCATCATTCGCGCAAGCGGATGATCCAGTATTCCGTGAAGGACGCTGTCGTTCGAGGCCTCGCCATCGAAACGCCGGCGACTCCTGGATGCCCGCTTGCGCGGGCATGACAGGCGTAGGCAGTCGAGATCGCGTCAGTTCTTCGCCGGCGCGACGTCCTTGACCGCGCCGATCCAGCCGGTGTGGGTGAGATCGAACACGATGCCGAGCGGATCCTTGTACTTGGCCTCGTAATAGGAGTGCGCGGTCGCGCCGGCGGCCGAAGGCTCCGGGCGGCCGGCGAGATATTCGCCGCCGGCGTCCACCACCTTCTTCTCGGCCTGGTCGAGATCGTCCACCCACATGCCGAAGTGATAGATGCCGACCTTCTCGTCGCCCTCCTGCTTGAGCAGCGCGACATTGATGGTTCCGTCGGAAACGTAGAGCCCGCGCCGGGCCTTGCCCGCCACTTTCATGTCGAAGGCGTCCTCGAAGAACTTGGCGGCCTTTTCCGGATCGGGAACGATGAGCGCGATGTGGCGTAGCTTGGCCATTCGGTGCGTCCTTCCTGGCTGATCGGAATGGCTGACAATAGCGAGGAAGCGCGGCTCACCACAAGGCGCGCGGCCTGATATGTTGCCCGTTTTCGACGGCGGACCGGCCTTTGTCGCGCGCGGCACGGGCTCGCCGGATGGAAGGCACCAAGCGCCCGCAGGGGGAGCGAGAATGTACCGGGACTTGCGCGAGTTCATCGAACGCGTCGATGCGCTCGGCGCGCTGCGGCGCATCGAAGGCGCGGATCCGTGCTACGAGATCGGCGGCATCACCGAGGTGGCGGCCGGGCGGCCTGATTGCCCGGCGCTCCTGTTCGATGCCATCAAGGGCTTCCCGCGCGGCTTCCGGATCTTCACCAACGCCACCACCAATCCACAGCGGGCGGCGCTCGCGCTCGGCATCGAACCGACGCTGCGCCCACTCGACGCGCTGAAGGCGTGGATGGAGAAGCGCAAGACGCTGCGGCCGCACCCGCCCGCGGTGGTCAGGCACGCGGCCTTCCTCCAGAACACGTTGGCGGCCGCCGATGTCGATCTCGCCAAGTTCCCGGCGCCCGTGTGGCACCGGCACGACGGCGGCCCCTTCATCGGCTCCGGCTCGATCGTGATCATGCGTGACCCCGAGGGCTCCGACGCTGCCGGCCGCTGGATCAACGCCTCGATCTACCGCGTCCAGGTGCACGGCCGGAACAAGCTGACCGTGCAGTTCGACCATGCCGGCCGGCACGGCGCCATCATCGCCAAGAAATACTGGGAGGCGGGCAAGCCGTGTCCGCTCGCGGTGGTCAGCGGCGAAGATCCCGCGCTGTTCATCGCCGGGTTCGAGTATCTGCCGGCGGGCCAATCCGAGTACGAGTTCGCCGGCGCCATCAAAGGCGCGCCGATCGAGGTGCATCCGGGGCCGCTGACCGGCCTGCCGATCCCGGCGCATGCCGAGATCGTGTTCGAAGGCCACCTTCCACCGGCGACGACGCTGCCGGAAGGCCCGTTCGGCGAGTTCACGGGCTATTACGCCTCGGAGGCGCGGCCGGCGCCCGTCATGGAGGTGACTGCGGTGTATCATCGCGACGATCCGATCCTTCTGGGCTCGCCGCCGATGAAGCCGCCGCGCTTTCATTTCGGGCTGCCGTTCCGCGCCGCCACGATCTGGCAGAACCTGGAGGCCGCCGGCGTCACCGACGTGGTGGGCGCCTGGCAGCACGTCTCGCAGCTCATGACCGTGGTGGCGCTCACGCAGCGCTACGACGGCCACGCCAAGCGCGCCGCGCTCGTCGCCGCCGCGCACAGCTACATGGCGCGCATCGTCGTGGTGGTGGACGAGGACGTCGATCCCTCCAACCTCAACGACGTGATGTGGGCGGTCGCGACCCGCTGCGAGCCGTCCGAGCAGCTCGACATCGTGCGCAACGCCTGGAGCTCGGCCCTCGACCCGCGCATCCCCGCCGAGGACAAGGCGCGCGGCATCACCTCGCATTCCAAAGTGATCGTCGAGGCCTGCCGGCCGTTTCCCTGGCGCGAGCGCTTCCCGCCGGCCTCCGCGCTCTCGCTCGACGAGGCGCGCGCGATCGAGGAGAAGTGGGGCGATGTGTTGAAGTAGCGGGACTCAAGAGGTCGATCGGCCTCAACTGTCTGCTGCCGTCACTCCACGGCGTTGGCGGAGTTGAGGCTGTCGATGAGGGCGGCGCGGTAGAGGAACTGCTTGTGCAGCTTCACGTCCTCGGAGATCCGGCGCAGCTCGTCGAGGTGCTTGCGTCGGATCTGCGGATCCTTCTCCTCCAGCGATTTCTTGTTCTGGATGGTCTGCGCCTGCACGTAGTCGACCTGCGCCTTGCGCCGCTGGCGGGTGTAGCGGTCGAGCACGGCGGGCTCGGCGCGGCCGTACCAGATATCGGCGAGCTTGCCGGCGAGGTTCATGGCGTCATGGATGCCGCCGTTCATGCCCATGCCGCCGATCGGATTGTTGACGTGGGCGCTGTCGCCGGCGAGCAGCACGCGCCCGTGGTTGAAGGTCGCGGCCACCCGCTGATGCACGGCGTAGAGCGCATGATAGGGAATCTCGTACCCGCCCGGCCTAGCGTGGATGCCTTGCAGGCGCCGCTGGATGCCGTCCATGCTCAAGGCCTGTTCGTCGCTCTCCTCGGGCGGCACCGGCATGATCCCGCGCCAGATCCCGGGGCCGCCGGTGCCCTTGACCTTGAACAGGTTGAGCCATTCGTTGGGATCGGAGAAATAATTGCGCGTGCAGAATCCCCTGCCGGTGGCGCCGAAGTCGAAGCTGGTGCCGATCTTGATGAAGCGCTCGGGCCAGGTGAAGCCCTCGAACTCGATGCCGGCGAGCCGCCGCACGGTGCTGCGGCCGCCATCGGCGCCGATGACGTAGTGGCCGCGGATGGTCTCGCTCTCGCCCTCGGCGTTGACCACCGTCACGTCCACGTGGTCGGCCTCCTGCGCGAGCTCCGTCACCTTGCTGGAGAAGCGCACCTCGGCGATGCCGCTCGCCTCGATGTGGGGCACCGCCGCCCGCACCAGCTTGTACTGCTCCCACTGCACCACGAACGGATAGGGCACCTCGCCCGCCAGCAGCCCGAGGTCGAACACCGCGACCAGCTCGCCGGTGACGCGGTCGCGGAAGTGAAAGATCGGCGACAGCAAGCCGCCGCTCGCGTCCTCGGCAAAGGCCTCGTCCTTGAGGCCGAGCTCGGCCAGCATTTCCACGGTCGGCGGATGAATGGTGGCGGCGCGCTGGTCCTCGGGCGGCTCCGCCTCCGCCTCCAGCAGCACGACCGGGATGCCTTTCCTCACGAGCGCGAGCGCGATCACCGCGCCGACCGGCCCGGCCCCGACCACGATCACGCACTCATCCTGCCGCATCATCCGCTCCGAACGCTCGCTCTATACCACCGACTCCCGCGCGCGTGACAACCCGCCATTCCGGCCGTTTCCGGCTGTCGTCCCCGCGGAAGCGGGACCCATAACCAGCTGCTGTGGAATATAGGTTGCCGCTTGCGCGGGAACGACAGCAACCCAGTGACGCACCAACCGCAGATGCTCCTTCAGACCTTGGAAATCTCGAACATGGAGGGATGGAACAATTCCTCCACCGTCACCTTGCGGTCGATCAGGCCCTGCTCGTGCGCGTACTGGGCGAGCGCGGTGATCTCGCGCAAGTTCTCGTGGATGCCGTAGGCCCAGAACTCCTTGCCCATGATCGCCATGGTGTCCTCGGTTTCCGGGATCAGCCACGGCAGGCTCACCATCAGCGCGTTGACGTCGAGCAGGTCGATCATGGCGAGTGCCTTGGCCTCGCAAAACGCCTTGTAGACGCTCGACGGCAACCAGGGATATTTCTGCACCAGCTCCTTGCGGATGCCGACGAGGTGCATGATCGGGAACATGCCGGTCTTCTTGTAGTAGGCCTGCTCGGCCTCGCGGGTGTCCGGGAACAGCCGCTTGATATGGGGCTCCCCGCGCAGAAAGGAGGAGGGCGCGCGCGCCGTGAACAGCGCATCGAGCTCGCCCTCGCGCAGCATTGCGACCAGGGTCTGCTCCTTGCCGATCGGCGCAAGATCGAGGCCGGCGATCGGCTTGAGTGGCGTGCGCTCGTCGCGCCCGGCCTCCTCCTGGCCGCCGCTGCGCCAATGAATCTCGGTCGGCAGCACGCCGTATTCGTGCTGCATGATGCCGCGCATCCAGACCACGGCGGTGATCTGATATTCCGGCACCCCGATGCGCTTGCCGCGCAGGTCCGCCGGCGCGCGGATGCCGGCGTCGGCGCGCACGTAGATGCCGGAATGCCGGAACAGCCGCGACACGAAGGCCGGGATGCCGACATAGGCCGAGGTTCCCGCCGCCACGGTCCGGATATAGCTCGAGAGCGACAGCTCCGAGACGTCGAACTCCTGGTAGCGGAAGGCGCGGAAGAAGATCTCCTCCGGATACAGCGGCAAGTAGGTGACCGCGCAGCCTTCCACCTTGACGCGGCCATCGCGGATGGCGCGAGTGCGGTCGTAATTGCCGCAGGCGATCGTTATCGGCACCTCGACCATGGGCCTCCTCGTCGGCTTCGCTGTCGGAAAGATGCGGCGCAGATGAAGCGGGGCGCAGACCTGATGTCGCAAAACGTTACTTGCTTCCCGTCCGGCTGTGAAGCGTCGCCTTGTTGGGCCGCGCTCGGGGCGATATTTTTGCGCCAGCGACGGGGAGGGCCCGCGAGCCCCGTGCGCTCGCGCCGCAACCGGCGAAGGAGAACCGCCATGATGTCGACCGTGATCGGGGGCGCCATGCTGCCGCATGCGCCGCAGTTCTTCACCATGCCCGACACCGAGGACAAGAAGAACGTCGAGCACGTGCGCGCAGTGGCGGCCGAAATCGGCAACAAGCTGCGCGCGCTCGAACCCGACCTCTGGATCATCTTCTCCAACGATCACGCCGAGCAGTTCTTTCACAACGCGGCGCCGCCGTTCACCGTCCACGTCGGCGGCGAGGCGAGCGGCGAGTTCGCCGGCCGCAAGTTCCACTGGCAGATCCCGAGCGAGATCGGCTTCGAGATCGTGCGCCAGCTCTACCGGCAGAACTTCGACCCGGCCTTCACCAGCACCGCCAAGATCGACTACGCGATCGGGATCCCGCTCACCCATCTCGGCCATACCGGCCCGGTGCTGCCGATCTACGTCAATGCCTACCTGCCGCCGCAGCCGACGATGGAGCGCTGCTACGCCTTCGGCCAGGCGGTCGCCCGCACGGTCACCGCGCTCGGGCTCAAGACCGTGGTGCTCTCGAGCGGCGGCATGTCGCATTTCCCCGGCACCGACCGCTACTCCAATCCCGAGCTCGCCTGGGACACCCGCCTGCTCGAGCAATTGCGCGCCGGCAAGCTCAAGTCGCTGATCGGCTACGACGAGAGCGAGCTCGACGACACCGGCAATATCGAGCTGCGCTGCTGGGCCTGTGCGGCGGGCGCGCTGGGCGAGCGCAAGCCCGACGTCGTGTCGATGGACCCGAGCTGGCACCACAATTACGCCTCGCTGGCCTGGACCGAGGGCTCCGGCGAGGCCCAGCACGCCGCGCATTACCCCGCGATCAAGCCCGAGTTGGTCGAGCTCACCTCGGCGCTGCATGGGCTCGCGCACGACGCCGAGCAGCGCGCGCAATATCTCGCCGACGCGCCGGCCTTCGCCGACAAATTCCGGCTGCCGCCCGACCAGCGCGAGGCGCTGATCAAGCTCGACCTGCCGTCGATCGTGAAGATGGGCGCGCATCCGCTGGTGCCGTTTTTGGCGCAGTTGCAGATCCAGCGCCTACGCCCGCGCGCGTGAGGCGGGCGCTGCGGCATGTCTGCCAGGAGGCCGGCGCGCGCGCGGTTTTCTTGATTCACCCCTGCCGCAAGCCTAAGCTCGCGCGCGCCTCATGCCTGCGGAGCGATCCATGAAAAAGCTCGTGCTCGAGACCACCGCGCCGTTCCAGGGACTGCCGGAGCTCGTCGCCTACGACGAGGGCCTGTTCGCCAAGGAAGGCCTCGAGGTCGAATGGGCGGATCGCGAGCAGGGCGTGGAGAAGAAGGTCGAGGTTGCCGTCACCAGTCCGAAAGGGGTCAATCCCTTCACCAGCCACGGCAAGCTGTTCGAGCAGGGCAAGGCCGACATGTATAATGCCTGCGAGTGGGGCAACTATTGCCGCGTGCAGGAGACCGGCACCGGCAGCCGCCAGCTCGGCCGCCGCGCCATCGTGACCTATTCGGCGCTGGTGGTCGCGCCGCATTCGCCGGTGTTCACGCCGCAGCAGCTCGCCAACCGCACCATCGGGGTGCCGTTCTATTTCGGCACCCACTACATCGCGCTGCACATGCTGGAAGGCTTCCTGCCGCGCGAGGAGATCAAGCTCTGCCGCGCCCCCAACGGCTCGCGCTACCGGCTCGATGCGCTGCTCAAGGGCGAGGTCGACGCCACCACCTTGACCGAGCCGCACGTCACGCTGGCGGAGAAGAAGGGCTGCCGCATCATCTGCTCGGCGTTCTTCCACGGCACCGAGGTCGCCTCCGACCGCGTCGACGCGGACACCTACGCCGCCTTCAACCGCGCGGTGCGCGAGGCGGTGCGCCGGATCAACGCCAACAAGCGCGGCTATCTGCACTACTTCATCGACCACTACGCCAAGGGCGATCCCGAGATCGCGGCGCTCAAGGTCGAGGACCTGCGCGAGAGCCGCCTGGTCGTGTGCGACCCCGCCCCGATCCCGCTCGACGAGATGCAGCGCGCCTACGATTGGCTCAAGAGCTGGGGCATGCTGGAGGAGACCGCCTCGCCGCTCGAGCTCGTCAACATGGACGTGCAGCGCTACGCCCATCAGGCCGCGGAGTGATTTACGCCTCGGCCAGGGGCGGCGAGTTCTGCTGTGCTGTCGTCCCCGCGAAGGCGGGGACCCACATTTCAGAAAGCGCAATTTACGGCACGATGGGTCCCCGCTTGCACGGGGACGACACCGGGTGAGAGCGAGGCAGTTCCCCCATGCGCAACGGACACGGCGACGAGATCGCGAAACTGATCGAGCCCGGACGGGTGCACCGCGCGGTCTATACCGACCCCGACCTGTTCGAGCTCGAGATGGAGCGCATCTTCGGCCGCAGCTGGCTGTTCGTCGGCCATGTCAGCCAGGTGCCGCAGCCCGGCGATTTCATCACCACCGAGCTCGGCCGCCAGCCCGTGGTGATGACGCGCCACCGCGACGGCAGCGTGCACGTGCTGCTCAATCGCTGCACCCATCGCGGCGCCAAGGTGGTGAACGAGCGCAAGGGTCACGCGCCGCGGCTGGTGTGCTGCTATCACGGCTGGAGCTTCGACACCGACGGCCGCCTCGCCGGCGTGCCGGTGCCGGAGGGCTGCGCCGCCGATTTCGACCCGTCGGCCTTCGGCCTCGCGCGCGCGCCGCGCGTCGGGGAATATCGCGGCTTCGTGTTCGCGAGTCTGGCGCCCAAGGGTGCGAGCTTCGAGGACCACATCGGCCCGATGAAGGGTAATATCGACGACCTGGTCGACCGCGCACCCGACGGCGAGCTCGCGCTCGACGCCGGCATGCACCGCTACGCCTATAACGGCAACTGGAAGCTCCAGGTCGAGAACGTGCTCGACTCCTACCACGTGCCGTTCGGCCACGCCTCCACCGTCAATAAGCAGGGCGTCCAGTTCGCGCGCCGCGAGGGCGACCGCAAAGGCGCCACCGTGGTCGAGACCGACAAGAAGCAGACCGCGGCATCCTGGAAGGAGCGCAAGAGCTACATCGCCGGCAACGGCCACGGCTGGACCAGCAACACCGCGCTCGACGAGGGCAAGCGCTCGAGCCCGGCCTACGACGAGTACAAGCGCGTGCTGGCGGACAAGGTCGGCGCCGAGCGCGCGAACGAGATCCTCACGCCTCGCCTGCACAACTCGCTGATCTACCCCAACATGTCGATCATGGGGCTCAACATCCACGTGCGCGTGATCAAGCCGGTCGCGGTCGACCGCACCGAGGTCACCGTCTACCCGATCCGGCTCGCCGGCGCGCCCGCGGCGATGAATTCCGCCAACATCCGCCTGCTCAACGTCACCCATTCCGCCGCCTCGTTCGTGCAGACCGACGACCTCGAGTCGTTCGTGCGCGCGCAGAAGGGACTCGCCAGCCACGGCACCGACTGGGTCGACATCTCGCGCGGGCTCGGCGACGAGGAGCCCGACCGCGAGCGCAACGCCACCCGCGCGCTCGCCACCCACGAGATGGTGGTGCGCGCCCAGTACAAGGCCTGGCTCGGCTATATGCGCGAGGCGGCGTGATGGCGGCGCCCTCGCGCGCGCCGGCGCCGGCGGCCGCCGCCCCGCTCGACCGCGCAACGCTCGAGCAGTTCCTGATCCACGAGGCGCGGCTGCTCGACGAGCGGCGCTTTCGCGAATGGATGGAGCTGTTCGCCGACGACGGCATTTATTGGGTGCCGGCGACGCCCGGCCAGAAAAGCCCATTCGACGAGGCATCGCTGTTCTACGACGACCGCGACTTGATGCGCACGCGCCTCGAGCGCCTGGAGCATCCGCGCATCCACGTGCAGACCCCGCCGTCGCGCACCGCGCATCTGGTCGGCAATGTCGCGATCGAGCAGGAGGACGAGGCCAAGAGCGAGATCGTCGTCGACTCGACCGTGATCATGGTGGAGTACCGCGACGAGGCGCAGCGCGTGTTCGCGGGCCGCCAGCAGCATCGGCTGCGGCGCGAGGGTGAGAACCTGCGCATCGTGCAGAAGCGCGTCGACCTCATCAATTGCGACGCCGCCTTCGAGGCGATGGCGGTACCGATTTAGAACATCTTCACACCGGTGCTGAAGTAGCGAAGAAACCCTCTCCCAGCCGAACTCGGGCTTGCCCGAGTTCGGGCATTCTTAATGTTGGCCGAAGTCGGATAAATCCGACTTCGGCTGCGGGAGAGGGTGGCGAGCGCGCCACAGCGAAGCGAAGGCGGGCGAGCCGGGTGAG
>DATBKV010000115.1:0-24362 GCA_036555745.1 Xanthobacteraceae bacterium
GATTCATCGTGATGGCGACGCAGTTGCTGGACGAGCATCCGGACCCGACCGACCAACAGATCGCGCACTATCTGAGCGGCAATCTCTGCCGCTGCGCGGCCTATCCGGAGATCATCGCGGCGGTCAAGCTTGCCGCACGCAGCCGCAAAGCCGAGACCCAACGCACAGCGGAGAAGCCATGAGTGGCAGCCGGCCGTGCTTTGCGCTTCCCGCACCCGGCCGGAACCACGGCCCGCGCAGTTACAAGAACGAAGGGACCGGAGATGCCTAACAAGGATCTGCGCGACTGGATCGAGGGCGTTCGCGCTGCGGGCGAACTCAAGGTCATCACCGGGGCGGAACCGAAGGAGGAGATTGGCGGGATCGTCGACATCTATATGCGCAAGATGGGCAATCCGGCGGTCATGTTCGACGAGGTCCCGGGGTTTCCCAAGGGCTACCGCGTCATCGCTAACATTCTCACCTCCATCCCGCGTGTCAACCTGGCGCTCGGCCTGCCGCCGCAGAGCTCCGAGATGGAGCAGATCCAGTGGTGGCGCAACTATTTTAAGAACGCGCCATCAAGGCCGACGAAAGCGGTCAACGGCGGACCGTTGTTGGATAATGTGCTCGCAGGCAAGGACGTCGACATTCAAAGGATCCCGACCCCGGTCTGGCACGAGGGCGACGGCGGACCCTACATTGGCACCGCCTGCCTCGTCGTCATGAAGGACCCCGATTCCGGCTGGGTCAATTACGGCACGTATCGCGTGCAGTCGCACGAGCCGAACGTGGCGTCGGTGATGATGTCGCCGGGCAAGCACGGCCTGATCATCATGCGCAAATATCACGAGCGCGGCGAACCCTGCCCGGTCGCCGTGATCGCCGGCATGCACCCTGCGCTGGTCATGCTGGGCGGGATCGAGATTCCCTACGGCAAGAACGAGCTGGAAGCCGCCGGCGGCATCCTCGGCGAGTCGATCGAGATCATCAACATGCCGAAGACCGGCCTGGCGGTGCCGGCCAATGCGGAGATCGCCTTCGAGGGCTTCATTCATCCTGGCGACAGGATCAAGGAGGGGCCGCTGGGCGAGTGGACCGGCTATTACGCCAGTGGCAGCGATCTCGAACCGGCGATACGCATCGCCACATTGATGTACCGCAATGATCCTATTCTGGTAGGCGCGATCCCGGCGGTGCCGCCGAATGACAATACGTTCTATTTCGGCTCGTACCGTTGCGGTGCGGTGTGGAATCAACTCGAGGCGGCGGGCATCCCGGGCGTGCAGGGGGTGTGGACGCACGAAGCCGGCGGCAGCCGATTCATGCTGGTCGTTTCCATCAACACCCTGTACGGCGGTCATTCCAAGCAAGCCGGCATGGTGGCCGCGCATTGCCACGCCGGCGCCTACAACAACCGCTGGACCATCGTGGTCGACGATGACATCGATCCGACGAACTTCAACGACGTGATCTGGGCGATGTGCACGCGCTGCGATCCGCGTGATCAGATCGATATTATTCACGGGGGCTGGAGCTCGGCGCTCGATCCGATGTGCTACGACACCGAGCACGACCGCCGCAATTCGCGCGTGGTGATCGACGCCTGCATCCCGTTCCGGCGCAAGAAGACCTTTCCAAAGATCGCGCGCTCGAGCAAGGCGCTCGACGATCGCCTGCGTGCCAAGTGGGCGAAGGATTTGCCGAAGGGATTCTGAAGGCGGATATGCGCTGTGCCCGGTCCGATCATGCCCAACAGAGGCGCCATTGGCTGGCTGGGGCGGGAGGACTCGAACCTCCGAATGGCGGAATCAAAATCCGCTGCCTTACCACTTGGCTACGCCCCATCGCGCGCTCGCGCGGCGCGCGGAACATAGCGGCGGCACGCCCGCCGATCAACGGCCGCGCCCCGCCGCTTCGTGCGGTTGACCGAGGGCGCGCCGGGACTAGATTTAGTTGGCGCGACGCGCCACGCACGGACAACTCGCCGCGGAGCTTCGTCGAGTAACGCCGCAACGTCGTTCAACGCCATCCGGCACCGGCGGAACCGGTGTTTCGCCCGAAGACCATAGATGAGCTACCGCGCCCCGGTTGCCGATATCGCCTTCGCGCTCGAGCACGCCGCGGGCTTCCGTGAGGCGCTGGCCGAGGGGCTTTACGGCGAACTGTCACAAGATCTGGTCCAGGCGGTGCTTGAGGAGGCCGGCAGGTTCGCGAGCGACGTTCTTGCTCCGCTGAACCCGGTCGGCGACCGCCACGGCACGCCGTTCCAGGACGGCGCCGTCACCACGGCCCCGGGGTGGAAAGAGGCCTATCGCGCCTGGGCGCAGGCCGGCTGGAACGGACTCGCGGCGCCGGTACAGTGGGGCGGGCAGGAGCTGCCACAGGCGGTCAACGCCGGCTGCATCGAGATGTGGAACTCGGCCGCGCTGGCCTTCGGGCTGGGGCCGGTGCTCACCATGGCCGGCGTGGATCTGCTCGCCGCGCACGGCAGCGAGGAGCTCAAGCGCGCCTATCTGCCCAAGCTGGTTGCAGGCGAGTGGATGGGCACCATGCAGCTCACCGAGCCGCAGGCCGGCTCCGATCTCGGCGCCCTGCGCACGCGCGCCGAGCGCGCCGCCGACGGCAGCTACCGCCTCACCGGACAGAAGATCTTCATCACCTACGGCGAGCACGACCTCACCGACAACATCATCCATCTGGTGCTGGCGCGCCTGCCCGGCGCCCCGGAAGGCACCAAGGGCATTTCGCTGTTCCTGGTCCCCAAGTTCCTGCCCAACGCCGACGGTTCCCTCGGACTGCGCAACGACGTGCGCGCCCATTCGGTCGAGCACAAGCTCGGCATCCACGGCTCCCCGACCTGCACCATGGTGTTTGGCGACAACGGCGGCGCCACCGCCTTCCTGATCGGGGAGGAGAACCGCGGCATGGCGTGCATGTTCACCATGATGAACCAGGCGCGGCTCTCGGTCGCGCTGCAGGGCGTCGCGATCGCGGAGCGCGCGACCCAGCAGGCGCTGGCCTACGCGCGCGAGCGCAAGCAAGGCCGCGCCGCCGGCGCGCGCTCGGGCGCAAGCCCAATCATCGCGCATCCCGACGTCAAGCGCATGCTGCTCACCATGCGCGCGCTCACCCGCGCGGCGCGCGCGATCTGCTACGCCACCGCGGTCGCGCTCGATCGCGCGCAGCGCGGCGCGGACGCGGCAAGCCGTAACGCCGCGCATGAGCGGGCCTCCCTGCTGACCCCGGTCGCCAAGGCGTTCTCGACCGATATCGGGACCGAGGTCGCCTCGCTCGGGCTGCAGGTGCACGGGGGCATGGGCTATATCGAGGAGACTGGCGCCGCACAGCATTATCGCGATGCGCGCATCACCCCGATCTACGAGGGCACCAACGGTATCCAGGCGATCGACCTGGTCACCCGCAAACTGCCGCTTGCGGGCGGCGGCGCGGTGCGCGGCTACATCGGCGAGATCAGGCGCGCGGTCGCGGCAATCGATGCGGTCAATGATCCGGCCTTCGGCTGGACCAGCGTGCGGCTGCGCGATGCCGTCGATTCGCTCGAGCGCGCCACCGACTGGCTGCTCGGCGTCGGAGACGGCGATCTCAGTCCGGCGCTGGCGGGAGCGACGCCCTATCTGCGGCTGTTCGCGCTCGCCGGCGGCGGCACCCTGCTGGCCCAGGAGGCGCTGGCGGCACGGCGCCTCGCCGGCGACGGCGCGGAGGCCGCGGCACGCACCGCGATCGCACGCTTCTTTGCGGAGAACATGGCGGTGCAGGCAGGCGCGCTCGAGCGCACGGTCGTGGAAGGTGCCGACAGCGTCAATCGCGCCGACGCGGCGCTGGCTTGAGGCGGCCATGTCGCTCGCAGGCCGCACGCTGTTCATCACTGGCGCCTCGCGCGGGATCGGGCTCGCGATCGCATTGCGCGCCGCCCGCGACGGCGCCAACATCGCGATCGCGGCGAAGACCGACAAGCCGCATCCCAAGCTGCCGGGGACCATCTTCACCGCCGCCGACGAGATCACCAGGGCCGGCGGCAATGCCTTGCCGCTCGTGGTCGACGTGCGCGACGAGGCGCAGGTCAAGGCGGCGATCGAGCGCACCGTCGCCAATTTCGGCGGCCTCGACATCGTCGTGAACAATGCCAGCGCGATCGCGCGCGCGCCGGTCATCGACACCGACATGCGCCGCTTCGACCTGATGCATCAGGTCAACACGCGCGGCACCTTCATGGTGTCGAAGTACGCCATCCCGCACCTTGCCAAGGCGAGCAATCCGCACATCCTGACGAACTCGCCGCCGCTCGACCTGCGCGAGAAATGGTTTGCCGGCAGCACCGCCTATTCGATCGCCAAATACGGCATGAGCCTGGTGGTGCTCGGGCTCGCCGGCGAGTTGCGCGGGCAAGGCATCGCGGTCAATGCGCTGTGGCCGCGCACTACCATCGCCACCTCCGCCATCCGCAACCTGCTCGGGGGCGAGCGGGTAATAAGCATGTCGCGGACGCCCGCCATCATGGCGGATGCCGCCTATCGCGTGTTCCACAAGCCGGCGCGCGAGTTTACCGGCAAGTTCCTGATCGACGACAGCTTTCTCGCGGATGAAGGGGTCACCGACTTCGAGCAGTACCGCGTGGATGCGCGCGAGCCGCTCGCGCCCACCTTCTTCGTTCCCGACGATCCGCCGGCGCCGCCCGGCGTCAAGGTCGCCAGGCAGCGGCCGGAGTGAGCGTCGTCTCGGGCGGAACCGCGACGGAGCCTCATTCCACCGCCGCGGAACGCGCTATAACCACGACCCACCGTGCCAGTCCCGGACCGCCCCATGTCCACGCTGCTGATCACCCATCAGGCCTGCCTCGACCACCTCACCCCTGCTGGCCATCCCGAGCGGCCGGACCGCTTGCGCGCCATCGACCGCGCACTCGAGCACGAGCGCTTCCAGCTGCTGGCGCGCGCCCAGGCGCCGGCCGCGTCGCTCGAGACGATCGCGCTCTGCCATCCCATGGACTACATCGCCGCCGTCCGCGACGCGACGCCGAAGCAGGGGCTCATCGCCCTCGACGCCGATACCTCGCTGTCGCCGGGAAGCTTCGAGGCCGCCCTGCGCGGTGCCGGCGGCGCCGTCCACGCCGTCGACGAGGTGATGGCGGGACGGGCAAGGAACGCCTTCGTTGCCGTCCGGCCTCCCGGCCATCACACCGAAACCGCGCGCGCGATGGGATTTTGCCTGTTCAACAATGCCGCCATCGCCGCGCGCTATGCCCAGAAGAACCACGGGCTCGAGCGCGCCGCCGTCGTCGATTTCGACGTGCATCACGGCAACGGCTCGCAGGACATCTTCTGGGCCGACCGCACGGTGATGTACGGCTCGACCCATCAGATGCCGCTCTATCCCGGCACAGGGGCGAGAAGCGAACGCGGCGAGCACAACACGATCGTCAACGCGCCGCTGCGGCCGGGCGACGGCGGCGACGAATTCCGGGAGGCGTTCGAGAGCGTGATCCTGCCGCGGCTGCGGGATTTCCGCCCCGACCTGGTCGTGATCTCCGCCGGCTTCGACGCCCATATGCGCGACCCGCTCGCCAACCTCAATCTGCTCGAAGCCGATTTCGACTGGGCGACGCGCAAGCTCATGGATATCGCCGACGCCAGCGCCGGCGGCCGCGTGGTCTCGGTGCTCGAGGGCGGCTACGATCTCACCGGCCTGGCCAATTCCGCCGCGGCGCACGTGGCCGCGCTGATGCAAGGGTGAGCCGAGGCCAGGACGGCGCGGCGTCGTGCGCTCGGGGTGCTGGTCGAGCAGACGGTCGCGACGGTTCGGCCGCGGCCGGAGAAGATGTCGCCTTCGCCGCGGCACTTATATATAAGGTGCGAACCCCGGGACCCGATCATGGCCGACAACGCCCATTCCGATGTCCAGCGCCTGCCGTTCGAGCGCGCGATCGAGGAGCTCGAATCGATCGTGAAGCGGCTCGAGGAAGGCAAGGTGCCGCTCGAGGAGTCGGTGGCGATCTACGAGCGCGGCGAGGCGCTCAAGCATCGTTGCGAGGAGCTGCTGCGCCAAGCGGAAGCTCGGGTGGAAAAGATCAGGCTGGATGCCGCCGGCAAGCCGGCCGGGACCGAGCCGCTCGACGTCACCTGATTCGACCGGCGCGTCCACGCCGTCCGGTCCGCGCTTGGGCGAGGAGCAACCCGTCATGAGCTTCTTTCCAGGGAAAGATCCGAGCGCCGGCGATGCGCGCGCCGCCGACGCCATCGATCTCGTGCTCGTGCCGCGCAGCGTCGACGTCGGCCATTTCGCGGTGCGCCGCGCGCTGCCGCACGCGCAGCGCCGCATGGTCGGGCCTTTTATCTTCTTCGATCACTTCGGACCGGCGGAGTTTCACACCGGCCAGGGCATCGATGTGCGGCCGCATCCCCACATCGGGCTCGCCACCGTGACGTTCCTGTTCGACGGCGAGATCATGCATCGCGACAGCCTCGGAACCGCGGCGGCGATCCGGCCCGGCGAAGTCAACTGGATGACGGCGGGGCGTGGCATCGTGCATTCCGAGCGCACGGCGCCGGACCACCGCAGAGAGGGCGAGCCGATTCACGGTCTGCAGTGCTGGGTGGCGCTGCCGGCCGCCGAGGAGGAGACCGCTCCGGCTTTCGCGCACCATGACAGCGCGGCGCTGCCGCTCGTGCACGAGCCGGGCACGACCGTGCGCATCGTCGCCGGCAATGCCTACGGAGCGCGCTCGCCGGTGGCGACGCTGTGGGAGACGCTGTTCGCCGACGTCACGCTCGCGGCCGGCGCCGCGCTGCCGGTCGATGCCGATACCGAGGAGCGGGCGCTCTATCTGATTTCCGGCGAGATCGAGATCGCCGGTGACAACTTCTCCCCCGGCCGGCTGCTGCTTTTTCGGCCCGGCGACCGCATCACGGTGACGGCGCTGAGCGATGCACGCTTCGTCTTGCTCGGCGGCGCGCCGATGGACGGGCCACGCCACATCTGGTGGAACTTCGTCTCCTCGCGCAAGGAGCGCATCGACCAGGCCAAGGCGGACTGGAAGCTCGCGCGCTTCGACACCGTGCCGGGCGACGATCGGGAGTTCATCCCGCTCCCCGAGCGCTGAAGCCGGTCGAAGCGCCAGCGAGAGGTCAAAGGCGTTTGCGCAGTGTCTGCGAATCCGGGAGACGCTGCTTCACCCGATCCATGTCGTGCCACGGATCCTGCTTGCGGCCGGCGAGACGTCTGCCGAGATTGAGCAGGGTATACTGGTTGCCACCTTTGGTGCGTCCAAGCTCTTCCCACGCGACCGGCACCGACACCGGCGCGCCTGCGCGCGCGCGGGTGGAATAGGCCGCGACCGCGGTCTGCTCGAGCGAGTTGCGCAGATAGTCGATAAACACTTTTCCCTTGCGCAGCGATTTCGTCATCTTGGCAAGGTAACGGTCCGGACTGTCGGCGGTCATGGCGAAGGCGACCGCCTGCGCAAAGCTCTTGGCCGTTTCCCAGTCGGCGCCGGCGATCGGCAGCACCACGTGCAGGCCCTTGCCGCCGGTGAGCTTGACGAAGCTCTCGAGGTCGATGGCAGAGAGCCGCTGGCGCACGTCGCGCGCCGCCGCGATGACGTCCGTCCAGGCCAGCCCCTCGCCCGGATCGATATCAAAGACGATGCGGTTGCAGAGGTCGAGACGATCGATCAGGGAGCCGCGCACATGCACTTCGAGGACGCCGGCCTGCGCCAGCGAGAGCAGGCCGTCGAGGTCCTCGACCGCGATGATCTGCCGCTTGTTCTTGTCGATCACGGTGCGGAGATATCTGTCCTCGAGTCCGGCCGAGGCGTGCTTCTGGAAGAAGCATTCCCCGCCGGTGCCGTCGGGGCAGCGCACCAGGGCGAGCGGCCGGTCGACGACGTGCGGGGCCATGAACTCCCATACCGAGCGGTAGTAGTCCGCCAGTGCCTGCTTGGTGACGCCGACATCGGGCCAATAGACCCGGTCGGGATGGGTAAAGCGCACGCTTCCGCTCGCTTCCGTGCCGGCCGGTCGGCGCGATGATTTCCGCGTCGGCACTCGCGCCTTCTTCGATGTCTTGGTCATCATTCTCGCATTCTCTGCTGCCGTCTTGAGCGCGGATGCGGCCGCCGCGGCCCCCGCCGCCCTCGCTTGCGCATCGCTGGGCGGCGGCAGCTCGCGCACCACCTCGCGCGGCGGCTTGTCCTCGCGCACCCCCTTGAATGCCGCCTGACGCACGAGCGCATCCGCGGTCCAGCCGCGCAATTCCGCCTCGATCACCGTTTCCGGCTTCACCCAGCGCACGTCGCGGCGGCGCGCTTCCGCCGCCGGAATTTCATCGAACGGCGGGCGCTCGATCTCCAGCGCATGCAAGCGCTTCCAGAGCTCATGCGCCACCGAGCGCGTGTAGCCGGTACCGATACGGCCGGCATAGACGAGCTTGCCATTGTCGTAATAGCCCGCGACCAGCGCGCCGATCGCCCGCGGCATCACGGTCGAGGGGGAATAGCCGCCAACCACGAATTCCTGCGCGTTCGAGCACTTGATCTTGAGAAAGGCGTCCGAGCGACCGCTGCGATAGGGCGCGTCCCGGCGCTTGGAGACGATCCCTTCGAGCGACATCTGGCAGGCATGCCGGAGCACGACGGCACCCGATCCCTCGAAATGCTCGCTGTAAACGACCGGCCCGCCCCGGTCCTTGCCGACCAGACGCGCCAGCTCGGCCTTGCGCTGCACGAGCGGCAATTCGCGCAAGTCGCGACCATCGACATGGAGGAGATCGAAGACATAGTAGATGAAACGGTCGCGCTCGCTGTCCTTGAGCGCGGCCTGCAGCGCGGAGAAGCTCGAAACGCCTTCTTCGTTCTCGACGACGACCTCGCCGTCGATCAGCGCCGTGCGCGCGGGCAGCTTGGCGACGGCGGCCGCGACGTTGGGAAATCTCTCGGTCCAGTCGAGGCCCTTGCGGGTGAGCAACTGCACTTCGCCGCGATCGAGCCGGGCCTGGATGCGATAGCCGTCGAATTTGATCTCATGCACCCAAGCCGCGTCCTGCGGCGCCGACGCCCGCAAGAGCGCGAGCGATGGCGGCACGAAATCCGGCAGCGGAGCGCCGCGCCGAGACGACTCCTTGTTCTTGCCGTCGCGCTTGGCCGACTTCTTCGCCGTTGCCTTACGCGGGCTGCGCGCGCGTCGTTGCGAGCTCGCGCGCCGCAATGGGCGGGCGCTCCTGGTGGCACCCGCTCGCACATTCTCCTGCACGCTCCGGTTCGAGTGCCACACCCGCTTGTTACCTTTGCCTTCGGCGATCTCCGGAATCGAGCGGCCGCTCACCACCGACAGCGGCATCTCCTCTAGGATGTCCGGATCGTCCGATGCGCGCGCCTGCTCATCCTGCGACTTGATCAGAAGCCAGGCGTCCTTCTTTTCTCCCGGCCGGCGGCGCATGCGCACCAGATGCCAGCGGCCGTGCAGCTTCTCGCCGTCCAACGTGAAATCGAGATGACCCTTTCGAAGTCCCGCGCGTGGATCGCCGTCCGGGAGCCAACGGCCCCGGTCCCAGATCAGCACGGTGCCGCCTCCGTACTGTCCTTCCGGAATAGTCCCCTCGAACTGGTTGTACTCGATGGGATGATCTTCGACCTCGACGGCAAGGCGCTTCTCTCCCGGAACCAGGCTCGGACCTCGCGTCACTGCCCAACTCTTCATCACGCCGTCGAGCTCGAGCCGCAGATCGTAGTGCAGGCGGCGCGCGGCGTGTTTCTGGATGACGAACTGGTTGCCCTTGGTGCGGGTCGCGCGTCCGCGCGGCTCCGGCGTGGCGTCGAACTTGCGCTTCTTGCGGTATGTCTGCAGGCCCACGATTGAGGCTCATCCGCCCGCGGGGTGACGAAAAGCAACGCTCCAGCCGAGCGCCAGTTCCCTGCCAGCATCGCAGAAAAACCAAGGCCCGTTAAGCACTTCGCTGCGTTCCCGGTTTAAGCCTGCCGTCCCGGCTGGTGCAATGGCGGTCCAGCCGGTAGGTTACCGGGCTGATTTGTGGAGCCCTTCCCGTGTCCGAGCCTTCCAAGACTCCCCTGCTCGACGAGATCAAGACGCCGGCGGCCCTGCGCCGCCTGGAGTCAAAACAATTGCGCCAGCTCGCCGACGAGCTGCGCCAGGAGACCATCGACGCGGTGGCGGTCACCGGCGGCCATCTCGGCGCCGGGCTGGGAGTGATCGAGCTGACAGTCGCCCTGCACTACGTCTTCAACACGCCGGACGACCGCCTGATCTGGGACGTGGGGCACCAAGCCTATCCTCACAAGATCCTGACCGGCCGGCGCGACCGCATCCGAACGCTGCGGCAGGGTGGCGGGCTTTCCGGTTTCACCAAGCGCGCGGAGAGCGAGTACGATCCGTTCGGCGCCGCGCACTCCTCCACCTCGATCTCGGCCGCGCTCGGCATGGCGGTCGCCCGCGACCTCGAAGGCAAGTCCAACCACGTCATCGCCGTGATCGGCGACGGCGCCATGTCGGCGGGCATGGCCTACGAGGCCATGAACAATGCCGGCGCCATGAATTCGCGGCTGATCGTCATCCTCAATGACAACGACATGTCGATCGCGCCGCCGGTCGGCGCGCTCTCGGGATATCTCGCACGGCTGGTATCGGGCAGGACGTATCGCTCGGTCCGCCACACGGTCAAGAAACTCGCCAAGCTGCTGCCTCCGTTCCTGGAGCAGCGCGCGGTGCACATGGAGGAATACGCCCGCGGCCTCGTCACCGGCGGCACGCTGTTCGACGAGCTCGGCTTCTTCTATGTCGGGCCGATCGACGGGCACAACATCGATCACCTTCTGCCGGTGCTGCGGAACGTGCGCGACGCCAAGAACGGGCCCTTCCTCGTTCACGTCGTTACCAAGAAAGGCAAGGGGTACGAGCCCGCCGAGAAATCGGCCGACAAGTACCATGGCGTCGTCAAGTTCGACGTGGCGACGGGAGCCCAGGCGAAATCGAAGGCGGCTGCCCCCGCCTATACCAAGGTCTATGCCGACGCCCTGATCAAGGAGGCGAGGAAGGACGACAAGATCGTCGCCATCACCGCCGCGATGCCGTCCGGCACCGGGCTCGATCTGTTCGCCAAGGAATTCCCCGACCGCTGCTTCGACGTCGGCATCGCGGAGCAGCATGGCGTCACTTTCGCCGCGGGGCTCGCCACCGAAGGCCTGAAGCCCTTCGCCACGATCTATTCGACTTTTCTGCAGCGCGCCTACGACCAGGTGGTGCACGACGTTGCGATCCAGCGGCTGCCGGTGCGCTTCGCCATGGACCGGGCAGGCTTGGTCGGCGCCGACGGTCCGACCCATGCCGGTGCCTTCGATGTGGCCTATCTCGGCTGCCTGCCGGGCTTCGTGGTCATGGCCGCGGCCGACGAGGCTGAGCTCGTGCACATGGTGGCGACCGCGGCCGCCATCGACGACCGCCCGTCGGCATTACGTTATCCCCGCGGCGAGGGCCTGGGGGTGCCGCTGCCGGCGCAAGGCACGCCGCTCGAGATCGGCAAGGGCCGCGTGCTGCGCGAGGGCACCAAGGTCGCGCTGCTGTCATTTGGCGCGCGGCTGGGCGAATGCCTCAAAGCGGCGGACGAGCTCGCTGCCCTTGGGCTTTCGACCACCGTCGCGGACGCGCGTTTCGCCAAGCCCCTCGATATCGATCTCCTGCTGCGGCTGGCGCGCGAGCACGAAGTTCTGATCACCATCGAGGAGGGAGCCATCGGCGGATTTGCCGCCCAGGTGATGCAGGCCCTCGCCGACAACGGCGTCCTCGACAGCGGTCTCAGAGTGCGGCCGATGGTGCTGCCCGACGTCTTCATCGACCAGGATTCGCCGGCGGCGATGTATGCCAAGGCCGGCCTCGACGCGAGGGGCATCGTCGCCAAGGCGTTCGAGGCGCTCGGACAGAACCTGCACGGCGAGGCGATCAAGCTCGGGCGTGCGTAGCCGCGGCCCGCGGCGGCGCCTCTCATCAGCGTACGCGGCCGCTTTCCGACGGGACTTCCCTGCCGCACCAGCGCGCGCTCCTGGAACAGCGGCGCTCCTTCCCATGTCGCCATGGCCGCGAGTCGACCGCCATGACCTCGCGCATTCGCATTGATCGCCTGCTCGTCGAGCGCGGACTGTTCGAGAGCCGGGCCAAGGCGCAAGCCGCGGTCGCCGCCGGCCTCGTCACGGCCCACGCCGTCGTCATTACCCGGCCCGCACATGAGGTTTCGCGCGATGCCGCCCTGCGCGCCGAGCCGGCGCATCCCTACGTGTCGCGCGGCGGGGTCAAGCTTGCGGCGGCGCTCGATCACTTCGGCTTCGATCCTGCGGGGCATGTCTGCCTCGACGTCGGCGCCGCGACCGGCGGCTTTGCCGAGGTCCTGCTCGCGCGCGGCGCCCGGCGCGTCTATGCCGTGGACGTCGGCCGCGGTCAGCTGCATGCGCGCTTGCGGGCCAAGCCGCAGCTCGTGTCGATCGAGGGCACCGACATTCGCGAGCTCGATCCGGAGCGGCTGCCCGAGCCTCCCGACTTCGTCACCATCGACGTGAGCTTCATCTCTCTGAAACTGGTGCTGGCGGCGGCGTTGGCGCTGGCGCAATGCCCGGCGTGGCTGCTGGCGCTGATCAAGCCGCAATTCGAAGTTGGCCGAGGCCGTGCCCGCAAGGGCATCGTGCGCGATCCCGCCGTGCATGCCGCGGTCTGCGAGGATGTGGCGAGCTTCGTCGCCGCGCAGGGTTGGCGGGTTGCCGGCATCGTTCCCTCCCCGATTGCGGGCGGCGACGGCAATCGCGAGTTCTTCCTGGCGGCGCGCCACGGCTGATCGCCGGCCGCGCCTTTCTCCCGCCACCGCAGCCCGCAATCGTGCCAGCGTGACGACTCCGAAAGTCATAGCCGCGACTTCATCGCGCGCCTCGCCAGCAGGCGCGATTTGGCGCGCCGAGATCGTCGAAACGGTCAGGCTGGCGTGGCCGATGGCGCTCACGCAGCTCGGTCAGATCGCCATGATGACCACCGACCTCGCGCTCATCGGCCGGCTCGGCGATGCCGCCGTCGCGGCGGTCGGCCTGGCGCACCTTGTGCTGTTCGTCGGTTTCGTGGTCGGGATGGGGCCGGTCTCGGCGGTCGCACCGTTGGCCGCGCAAGCCTTCGGCGCGCGCGAGCCCCGCATGTTGCGCCGCTCGCTGCGCGTGGGCCTGTGGGCCGCGGTAATTATCGGCCTGCCGGTGAATTTCGTGCAGCTGTGGGGCGAGGACATCCTCACCGCCGCCGGGCAAAGTTCGCAGAGCGCGGCGCTCGCCGCGCGCTATCTCGCCGGATTGTCCTGGTCGATCATCCCAGCATGGTGCTTCATCGCGTTGCGCAACTTCATGGGCGCGGTCAATCGGCCGGAGCCGGCGCTGTGGATCACGCTGGCCGCCATTCCGCTCAACGGCCTGCTCGCCTACTCCTTGATCCACGGCGTCTTCGGCCTGCCGTCGCTCGACCTGCTGGGGGCCGGGATTGCGACCACATGCGTGAACATCGGCATGTGTGTGGCCGCGATCTGGCTCTGCCTGGTCCGCCGGCCGTTCAAGAAATATCGCGTGCTCGGCGGCTTCTGGCGAGCGGACGGGGAGTTGATGCGCAAGCTGCTCGCCATCGGACTTCCGATCACGGGCGCGCTGATGCTGGAATGGGGACTGTTCTCCTCCTCCGCACTGCTGATGGGCTGGATCGGAACAACAGCGCTCGCCGCCCACCAGATCGCACTGCAGGTGGCGACCATCCTCTTCATGATTCCGTTCGGCATTTCGCTGGCCGCGACCGTGCGCGTCGGACACGCGGTCGGACGCGGCGATTTGGCCGCGACGCGCCGGGCCGGTTTCGCCGCCATCGTGCTCGGCGGCATTCTCATGGCCGCCACGACGGCGGTGGTGGTCGCGCTACGTCATGATATCCCTCGGCTGTTCCTCGACGGCAACGCGCCCGAGGAGACCGCGGCGCTGGGGCTCGCTGCTATCCTGCTGCTCGTCGGCGCGAGCTTCTTCGTCACCGATGCCGTGCAGGGAATTGCCGCCGGAGCACTGCGCGGCCTCAACGATACGCGAGTGCCGATGTTGTTCGCGGCGATCAGCTTTTGGCTGATCGGCTTCACCAGCGCCTATGAATTGGGTTTGCGGACCTCCTTGGGCGCGGTCGGCATTTGGATCGGTTTCTCGGTGGCGGTCGCGACCTTCGCGCTGCTGCTGGTCTGGCGCTTCCACAAGCTTACCGAGAAAGCACGACCGCAGACCGACGGCGCAGAGCCGACAAGCTAACCTCGTCCATCCGCTCTCGCTCCTTGAATGCCGCGCAGTGCGACGCGCTGGACGCGGGCGCTCCGGCCGGTTATCGACCGCGCATGTTGGAGCGCCTCAGGATCGAACGCCTCGGCTCGCGCGGCGATGGCATCGCGGACACGCCCGCGGGAGCCGTGTACGTGCCTTACGCGTTGCCCGGAGAGACCGTCACGGCCGAACAATGGCCGGGCCATCCGGACCGGCGGCGGCTGGTGACGGTCGATATCGCGAGCCCCGATCGCATTGCGCCGATCTGCCCGCACTTCACGGTTTGCGGGGGCTGCGCGCTCCAGCACCTGACCGGCACGCACTACCGCAATTGGAAACGCGAGCTGGTGCTGCAGGCGCTGGCGCGCTTCCGCCTCGAAGCCGAGGTCGGCGCCGTCATCGACGCCCACGGCGAGGGCCGCCGTCGGGCCGTATTCCACGCCCGGCGCACCGAGCACGACGTCCTGGAGGTCGGCTTCGCCGCGCTCAGAGCGCATCGCGTGGTCGCGATCGACCGCTGTCCGATTCTGGCGCCGGGGCTGCGCGGCGCGATCGAGGCGGCTTGGGGGATCGCCGAAGTGCTCGCCGGCGTGCCCAAGCCGCTCGACATTCAGGCGACCGCGACCGACAGCGGGCTCGATGTCGACGTGCGTGGTTCGGGCGCGCTGACCGCGGCGCATGCCGCCGCGCTCGCAGGGGTGGCGGAAGCCCATAGGCTTACCCGCCTCACCCGCCACGGCGAGATCGTCGCCCAGCGCACGACACCGACCCTGCAGATCGGCCGCGCCCGCCTCGTTCCGCCGCCCGGGGCCTTCCTGCAAGCGACCGCGGCGGGAGAAACCGCGCTGGCGCGGCTGGTGAGCGCGCATTGCGCGGGCGCCCGCGCCGTCGCCGACCTGTTCTGCGGCGTGGGCCCGTTCGCGTTGCGGCTGGCCGAGCGCGCGCGCGTCACGGCCGTCGACGACGATGCGGCCGCGCTCGCCGCCTTGAGGCGCGCCGCAGCGTCCACCCAGGGGCTCAAGCCGATCGAGGCGCTCGAACGCGACCTCTTCCGCCGACCCCTGCTGCGCAACGAGCTCGAGCGATTCGATGCGGTGGTGTTCGATCCGCCGCGCCAGGGCGCCGAGACGCAGGCGCGCGAGCTTGCGGCATCATCGGTCGCCACCGTGGTCGCGGTCTCCTGCAATCCCGCGACTTTCGCCCGCGACGCGCGCATCCTCGTTGACGGCGGCTATCGTCTCGCGGGCGTGACGCCGATCGATCAGTTCCTCTATTCGGCGCATGTGGAGCTGGTCGCGCGGTTCCAGAGGACGGACAAGCGATAAGGAAGACGCATGCAGCAGGGCGTCCGCAAGCCGTCCCCGCGCGGGCCAGCATGGCGACGCGCCGTCAGTTGCCCCAGCGGTCGCGCCACATCTGCTCCCCGATGGTGCAGGACACCCGCGCCGGCTTCGCCTGCGCGGGAATCACGCGCTGCTCGGGCATGCGCCCCGCGATTTCAAGCACGAGCTTGGTGCGGGTCGCCTCCTTGAACTGATCGCGCGTGCGGATCGGGATGACGAAGGAGCCGGGGCCACCGATGACGCAGTCCTCGTAATAGACGTCGAGATTATCGATATCCATGGTGAACGAGCTCGGCCGCTTGAGCATGATCGGCAGGCCGTTGATGGTGATGCCGGCGGCGAGCACGTCGTCGCGTGCGAAGGTGACGAACGGCCCGCTATTGTTGGCGCCGTCGCCGGAGACATCGATCACCCGGCGAAAACCGTGATAGCCGCTGCCGTCGAACAGCGGCTTGGCGAAATTGAGCGCCCCGGATATCGAGGTGCGCGAGGCGCGGCGGTAGGGCGCACGCGCCATCTCGTTGGCGAAGGCGTCGGCCGCCTCGGGGCCGTCGATCAGCCGCCAGGGCACCACGATTCTCTGGTCGTAGGGCCCAGCCCACTCGAAATAGGTCATTGCCACCCGGCCGTGCTGACCGCCGCGCAGCGCCTGCATGAACTCGCGCGAGGTGATGCCGGTGATGTAGCCCTCGCGCTGCAGCGCTTGCTCGTCGGGGTCCATCGAATAGGACACATCGACGGCAAGCACGAGCTCGGCGTCGACCGGCTGCGCATTGGGGCTGTTGTCGGCCCGTGCAGGCCCCGAGCGCGGCGCCGCGAAAGTCCATCCGGCCGCGAGCATCGCCGCCGCGCCGGCTGCCAGGATCAAAATCGACCATACACGCATTACACGCATCCGCATCCACGCCTCCGTCGCGGAAGACCTTCCGCGCCAAGCCGGCAAAGCAAGCGGCGGCGCTAGAGACTATTCTTTGGCGGGCCGGTCGTCGATCATTTCGGTCGACACGATCTCGATGCCGAAGCCCGCGAGCCCGACGTAGGTGAGTTTGGCCGACGTCAACAGGCGGATCGAGCTGATGCCGAGGTCCTTGAGAATCTGGGCGCCGAGCCCGACCTCGCGCCACTGCCGCGAGCGCGCGACCTCCGAGCCGGTCGAGCCCGGCTGCGGGATCGGTTGCGTCGGCACCCCCGCCGCCCCGTCGCGCAGAAACACGAAGACGCCGCGGCCCTCCTGTTTGAAGCGCTGCAGCGAAGCATGGATCGGGTTGGCGCCGCCGAACACGTCGCGGATGATGTCCGCGCGATGCAGCCGCGCCGGGATTTCGCGGCCATTGCCGATGCGGCCATAGACGAAAGCCATGTGCTGGATGGCATCGAACGGCGTCACATAAGCATAGCCGGCGAGCATGCCGACCTCACTCTTCACCGGAAACTCGCCGATGCGCTTGACCAGCTTGTCGCGCGCCTGGCGGTACGCGATGAGATCGGCGATGGAAATCTGCTTGAGCTTGTGACGCTCGGCGAACGCGGTCACGCCGGGCCCGCGCATCACCGTGCCGTCGTCGTTCATCAGCTCGGCCAGCACGCCGACCGGCGGCAGCCCGGAAAGGCGGCAGAGATCGACGCAGGCTTCGGTGTGGCCCGAGCGCATGAGCACGCCGCCGTCCTTGGCGACCAGTGGGAAGACGTGCCCCGGCCGCACGAAATCGCCGGCCCCGGCATTGCCGTTGGCCAGCGCACGCACCGTATTGGTCCGTTCCTCCGCCGATATGCCGGTGGTGAGGCCGTGGCGGACATCGACCGAGACGGTGAAGGCGGTGCCGAGCGGGGCGTCGTTGGCGGCCACCATCGGATCGAGATGGAGCCGCCTGGCATCCTCGGGCGAGAGCGGCGCGCAGACGATGCCGGAGGTGTGGCGGATGATGAACGCCATCTTTTCCGGCGTGCAGAGCGACGCCGCGACGAACAGATCGCCCTCGTTTTCGCGGTCGTCGTCGTCGGTGACCACCACGATCTCGCCGGCGGCAAACGCCGCGAGCAAGGCCTCCACGCGCTGGTAGCCGTCGAGCACGTCCGCGTCACTCCTGCCGGGCGGGGGCGAACGGCCACCGCGGCGCTTCGCCCACTTGCCCGCGCTGGCGCAGATAATGATCGGCGATGACGCATGCCACCATCGCCTCCCCGATCGGCACCGCGCGGATGCCGACGCAGGGATCGTGGCGCCCCTTGGTGCTGATCTCGGTCTCGGCCCCGTAGCGATCGACGGTGCGCCGCGGGGTGAGGATCGACGAGGTCGGCTTGACCGCGAAACGGCAGACGATCGGTTGCCCAGTCGAGATGCCGCCGAGGATCCCGCCGGCATGGTTCGAAAGAAAGACCGGCCTGCCGTCATTGCCGATGCGCATTTCGTCCGCGTTCTCCTCTCCGGTCAACGCCGCGGCGGCGAAGCCCGCGCCGATCTCGACCCCCTTGACCGCGTTGATGCCCATGAGCACGGCGGCGAGATCGCCGTCGAGCTTGCCGTAGATCGGCGCGCCGAGGCCCGCCGGCATGCCTTCCGCAACGATCTCGATGACCGCACCCACCGACGAGCCGCGCTTGCGGACATCGTCGAGATAGTCTTCCAGCGCCTTGGCCTGCTCCGCATCCGGCCAGAAGAACGGATTGCGATCGACCTCATCCCAGTTCCAGCGCGCGCGATCGATCCGGTGCCGACCCATCTGCACGAGCGCACCGCGTACCGTCATGCCGGGCACGATCTTGCGCGCGATCGCGCCTGCGGCGACCCGCATGGCGGTTTCGCGCGCGGATTGTCGTCAGCCGCCGCGATAGTCGCGGATGCCGTATTTGACGTCCTAGGTGTAATCGGCATGTCCGGGCCGATACTTGTCCCTGATGTCGGAATAGTCCTTCGAGCGCTGGTCGACGTTGTCGATTACCAGCGCGATCGGAGTGCCGGTGGTCAGCTGGATGCCGTTCGCCTCGTCGGTGAACACGCCGGAAAGAATTTTGACGGTGTCGGGTTCGCGCCGCTGGGTGGTGAAGCGGGACTGGCCGGGGCGCCGCTTGTCGAGATAGGGCTGGATGTCCGCCTCGTTCAGCGGAATGCGCGGTGGGCACCCGTCGACCACGCAGCCGATCGCCGCCCCGTGGCTCTCGCCGAAGGTCGTAACCCGGAACAGGTGGCCGAACGTATTGAGCGACATGGGTTTCCGCCGGCGTGTGGTAGCCCGCAGCCCAAGCGCGGTCAAATGGCACTGGCGGCATCGGTAAAACGGGCGTCAGCCATAGCGGCCGAGCACGCTTCCGGCGAAGACATAGACCACGCCCTGATCGATCGAATAATGGGTGGCCTCCTCGGGCGCCGCCAGGCCGAGATGCGCGATCAGCGCCCGCGCCGTGCCGCCGTGTGCGGCCACCACCGTGTCGCGAGCGATGGTCTCGTACCATTTGCGAATCCGAATGGTCACCTGCGCGTAGCTTTCGCCTCCGGGCGGGCGAAAGTCCCACTTGTGCGATTCACGTCTGGCAATAACATCGCCGTCGCGCGCCACCACCTCGGCGTAGGTCAAGCCCTCCCATTCTCCGAACGCGATTTCCGCCAGCCGCGCATCCACCGAGTAATCCGCAGAGTCGAGCCCGAGCGTCATGCGCATGATTTCCATGGTCTTGCGGGCGCGCACGAGCGGGCTCGATATGTAATCTAAGCTGGCGGGCGCGCGGCCGTCCCGAACGAACAGATCTTGCAGGATTGCGGCGCAGCGAATCGCCTGCTTGCAGCCGTCCGCGTTGAGCGGGATGTCGTGCCGGCCCTGCAGCCGCTGCTGCAGGTTCCAGTCGGTGAGGCCGTGGCGGACGTAATAGATGACGGGCGCCGGCACGGGCTCAACCGCATCCCCGTCGCAGCGCAGACCGACGCGCCCCGCCGGCGCGCGCCCGCCCTACAGCCGCGGGCCTGGGGTCGCATTTACGACAGGCAGCCACGGCCATTGCGCCTCACTCCTTGCCGACCACGATGTCGGGCGCCTCGGGATGCTTCATCCCGACGACGTGGTAGCCGGCGTCGACATGATGGACCTCGCCGGTAACGGCGCGCGAGAGATCGGAAAGGAAGTACACCGCAGTATCGCCGACCTCCTCGATGGTCACGCTGCGTCGGAGCGGCGCGTTGTGCTCGTTCCATTTGAGGATGTAGCGGAAGTCGCCGATGCCGGATGCTGCCAGCGTCTTGATCGGTCCCGAGGAGATCGCGTTGACGCGGATGTTGCTTGCGCCGAGATCGGCCGCAAGATAGCGCACGGATGCTTCGAGCGCCGCCTTGGCGACGCCCATGACGTTGTAGTGCGGCATCCACTTCTCGGCACCGTAATAAGTCAGGGTCAGCAACGAGCCGCCGTTCGGCATCAGCTTCTCGGCGCCGCGGGCAAGGGCGGTCAGCGAGAAACAGCTCACCAGCATCGTCTTGGAAAAGTTGTCGGCCGTGGTGTCGATGTAGCGGCCGCAAAGCTGGTCCTTGTCGGAAAAGGCAATGGCGTGCACGAGAAAATCGAGCGCCCCCCATTGGGTCGCGAGCTTCGCGAAAGCGGCCTCGATGGTGTCGGGCTCGAGCACGTCGCAGTGGCCGACCACGATGCCGCCGACCTCACGCGCCAGCGGCTCGACCCGTTTCTTGAACGCGTCGCCTTGATAGGTGAAGGCAAGCTCGGCGCCGTGGCCATGGCAAGCCTTGGCGATGCCCCAGGCGATCGAGCGATTGTTGGCGACGCCCACGATCAGGCCGCGTTTGCCGCGCAAGAGACCCGAGGCTTCCGGCATGATCTTCCCCGCTGCGGCGGCGACCGGCGGCCACGTATGGCACAGGGGGGAGGGCCCCACAAGCAGCGCCAGTTGCCCCGCGCGCGGCGGGCGGGAATATCCGCACCGGGCATGTGTTTGTTCCGGTGATATGGTTCGCACGCGCGATGAACCCGCTATCGAGCTGCTTTGGCGGATCGTCCGAATGGCCGACGCACGGCCAACTGGAAAGGAAGCACGCGTTGGGCGGATTCCGGCAAGGCATCGAGGCTGCGGTCCCGGCGCTGCGGCGCTATGCGCGGGCGCTCACACGCAACGTCGAGCTTGCCGACGATCTGGTTCAGGACACGCTGGTACGAGCGCTGCGGTCGGAGAAGCTGTTCCACGGCGGTGATCTCCGCAGCTGGCTCTACACGATCCTGACCAATCTCAACCGCAACCGGCTGCGCTCGCTGGCGCGTCGTCCTGCCGTGCAGACCATCGGCGACAACGACGCGTCGGACATGGCGGGGCCCGAGGCCGGGGCGCGCGACATCGAGCGGGCGCTCGCCTCGCTCGCCGATGATCAGCGGTCGGCGCTGCTGCTGGCCGTGCTCGAAGGCCTCACCTACCGCGAGGTCGCCGAGGTGCAAGGCGTTCCGATCGGGACCGTGATGTCGCGGCTCGCGCGCGCACGCGCGCAGATCAAAGCGTATCTCGACGGCGAGCGCCCGGCGCTTCGCCGCATCAAGTGAAAGTCAAGGAAGACGACGATGACGGATCGAGAGCCCCCCGTAACCGAGGACGAGCTCCACGCCTATGTCGACGGCGAGATCGCGGCCGACCGCCGCGGCGCGGTCGAAGCGTGGCTTGCCGCTCATCCGGAGGATGCCGCCCGTGTCGCCCAATGGCAGGCGCAGGCCGAAGCCATTCGCCAGCGCTACGGCGCGGTAGCATTGGAGCCGGTGCCGACGCGATTCGATCTCGATGCGCTCGCCCGCGGCAGGCGCTCCTGGACCGCAATCGCCGCCGCGGCCGTGCTGTTGGCGTTTCTCGTCGGCGGCGTCGTCGGCTGGATGGCGCACGGGGCGGCAGCGGCGGCGCCGAGCCGCTTCGACGTCTTCACCTCGCAGGCGCTCGATGCCTACAGGGTTTACGTGGTGGAGGTGCGCCATCCCGTGGAAGTCACCGGCGCTGAACGCCCGCATCTCGTGCAATGGCTTTCGAAACGCCTCGATTACGAGCTGCGGATACCCGATCTCCAAGCAAGCGGATTGCGGCTGGTCGGCGGCCGCCTGCTGCCGGGTCCGTTCGGCCCCGCGGCTTTCATCATGTACGAGGGTGCCTCGGGCGAGCGCTTCACCATCTACTACGCGCGCACCGACTCCCCCCAGACCGCGATGCGCTACCGGGAAGCCGAGCGGTTTGCAGCGCTGTACTGGGTGGAACGCGGACTGGCTTACGTAGTGACCGGACCGAGCGATCGCGATCGGCTGTTCAGCGTCGCCCAGGCGGCTTACGATCGCATCGACAAGGACGTGCCGCAGGCGCGCCCGTGAGCGCGGACGCGACCACTCCGGCGGCGGGGCGCCGGCGCGCCCCGCTCAGCCCAACTCGTTGCGTGGATCGTAGCTTTTCGTAGCGCGCCACCGGCGCATGAGCTCCTCGAGCTCCGCATCGCCGCGTTCCGGCAGCACGATGCGCACCGCGGCGAGCAGATCGCCCCGGCCGTGCTTGGCGGGCAATCCCTTGCCCTTGAGGCGGAAGATGCGGCCTGAGCTGGTGCCGGAAGGGACGGCAAGCTCGACTGCCCCCTCGAGCGTCGGCACCCGCACCTTGGCGCCGAGCACCGCCTCGTAGAGTGTGATGGGGAGCTCGAGTCTGAGATCAGCGCCGTCGCGCGCGAACAACGGATGCGGCGCGACCGAGACCGCGATCCGGAGATCGCCGACCGCGCCACGCGGACCCGCGAGACCCTGCCCTTTCAAGCGGATGGTCTGCCCGTCATTCAGCCCGGGCGGGATCTTCACCTCCACCTCCCTGCCGGTCGGCAGCTGCACGCGTTTCTTCGTGCCCTTGGCCGCCTCAGGCAGGGTGATGGTCAGCGCGGCCGAAACGTCCTGACCGGCGCCGCCGCCGAGATCCTCCGCTTCAAACTGGAAGCCGCCCCGCCCCGCGCGGCGGCCCCCGAACGCTTCCTTCAGGATGTCCTCGAACCCCGCGAAGCCGCGAGCGCCGCCGCCTCCGCCGCGGCGCTGAAATCCGTCGCGCCCCCAGGTGAAGGTCTCGAAACTGCCGTCCTGGCCGAAGCCCGCGCCCGGGCCGCGCCCGGCACCGAAGCCCTCAAAGCCCCGGAAACGCGGCTTACCTTCGGCATCGATTTCGCCGCGGTCGAAGGCCCGGCGCTTGTCCTCCTCGCCCAGGATTTCATAAGCCGCGTTCAGCTCGGCAAAGCGCGTCGCGGCCCTGGGATCGTGCTTGTTGGCGTCCGGATGCAGCTTCTTCGCCTGCCGGCGAAAGGCGCTCTTGATCTCTGCGGCGCTGGCATTCTTGGAAACCCCCAGGACCTCGTAGGGGTCGCGCATCCTCAATCCCTCCTAGGCGGGCGATCACTCGTCATGCGGGCAGCGGCCCCGACCGCACGGCCTAAATGTGGGGAGCATGGCCGGGCGCTGCAACAAGGCGCGGCGCACCGCCGGCGGCCGCCGCGAGGCCGCTGCTGCGCTTGACTGGATCGTCGGATTGACGCGTGCTCGGCGCGACCCGATTCCGACCATGCCGGCGAATCCGAAAGCCAGGGTCCACCGCCCGCTCGGCTTGCGGGCATTGCCGGGAGGGATGCATGTCGCGCCTCAAGCTCACCGTCGCCACCACCGACTATGACCATTTCCGGGATTTTCGCCTGGGCGCCGTCAACGCCGAGGGCATCGACCATACGTGGCTGACGCTCGGACATCACGAGATATTCGCGCGCTTCACCTTCAACCGCGAGTGGGACGTAAGCGAGCTGTCGTTTGCGAAATTCTGCGCCCAGGTCACACGGCAAGCTCCCGACATCATCGGCCTGCCGGTGGTCTGCTCGCGCCTGTTCCGATTCTCGTCGTTCTATGTGAACAAGAACAGCGGGATCAGAACCGCGGCCGACCTCAAGGGTAAGACCATCGGCTCCCCGGAATGGGCGCATACGGCCGCCGTCTATATGCGCGGCTGGCTCAACGACGAGCACGGCATCCGGCTCCAGGATGTGCACTGGTATCAGGCCGGGGCCAACGAGGCCGGCCGCGCGGAGAAGGTCGAGCTCGATCTCCCGGCCGGGCTCAAGCTCACACGCGTGACCGACAAGTCCTTGAGCGAGATGATCGCATCGGGCGAGATTGATTGCGCGCTGATCGCACGACCGCCGAACGCGTTCCTGCGCGGGCATCCCGACGTGGTCCGCCTGTTCCCGGATTATCTGGAGATGGAGGAGGCCTATTACCGGCGCACCAAGGTGTGGCCCATCATGCACATCATCGCGATCCAGAAACGGGTGCTCGACGAGCATCCCTGGGCCGCACGCAACCTGTACAACGCCTTTCTCGAATCGAAGCGGCGCAGTCTCGAGCGCCTGCTCGATCCGGCTGTCTCGCGCTATCCGCTGGCCTGGCTGCCGACCTACGCGCGCAGAATGTGCGAGTTGTTCGATGGCGACCCCTTCCCCTACGGAATCGAAGAGAACCGCCCGACTCTGGCTCAGTTCCTGCGCTACACCCACGAGCAGGGCATCGCGCATCGCCGCGTCGAGCCCGAGGAGATCTTCCCGCGCGGGGTCATGACCCAGGTGCGGATCTGATCGCTGTGGGCGCGGATGGCGGCGCCAGCTCCGACTACGACAAGGCGTCGGTCGGTGCTGAGGTATTCTTCCAGGGCCGCAGATTTCGCACTTCCCATTT
>DATBKV010000116.1:0-15364 GCA_036555745.1 Xanthobacteraceae bacterium
CAGCTTCGTCGCCAAAACCGGACATCGGTGCGTTAATGAGTACACACCCCTAGGATCTTTGATTTTGCGCATGTCCTCATCGGAAAACCGGTTCTCACTTTTCCGGAACATGCGCTAGCGTTCGATCGCCGGCAGCTAAAATTCCCGCAGCAACCGGCCGTAACCCTCGATGCGGTCATCGATGCCGACAAGGCGCAACGCATCCCAGATACAGGCTTGCCCGGCCGCCATCACCGTCACGCCGAATTCCCGTTCCAGCGGCTCGATGGCTGAAATGACCGGCCAATGCGGTGAAGGAAACAAGATCGAGTCGGCGTCGGGATGCGCGCGCATCAGCGCGCGGCCGAGCTCGAGCGCGGCGGTGACGGGAATGCGGCCGAACCCGCCCATGACACTGCCCCAACCCATGGCGCCGAGCACCTCGCAGCCGTAGCTGCCGGCATCGGCGGTCAGTCGGGCGTCCTCGTGCGCGTCGTAGGGATGCGCCACCACGACCTTCCGGCAGGCGAGCGCCTTGGCCGCGGCCTCCTGCGCGGCGGCGCTCGAGGATACCTTCACACCCAAATCGGCTGCCAGCTTCGCCAGCATATCCCGCGCATTTTGCCGCCCGCGCGAGAGATTGACCGGCACCCCGCCGAGAAACACGATGTCGACGCCGGCGGCGGCGAGCTCGCGCGCGGCGCGCATGCTGATCTCGTAAGCCTGGTCGATCTCGCGCGCGTTCCGCTCGACCACGCCCAGCGTCGTGATGACGAGAGTCACGCCGGCGGGAACAAGCTTGTAGAACTCGTAGGGGAAGACCTCCGCGATCAGCGGCGGGCACGTGTAACCGATGCGAGCGCGGCTGCCGTAGCGGTCGGCACGGGTCGAGTCGGTGCGGCTCATTCGCCACCGTGTGCGGTCAGCATGTCACCGGAAAGCGGGAACCGGTTTTCCGACAAGGACCTGCGCAAATCAAACAATCCAGAGCGCATCCCGATTCTACCCAATCGGGATGCGCTCCAGGAACGAGGAAAACGTGATGACGAGTGTCGCCGCCGATGTTACACCCATCCGAACCGATATAACCGCGGGCAATGGCGATCGCGGCGACACACGGCGAGCCTCGGCCCGATCAGGCGGCCGGATAGGAGCCGATCCGTGACCACGCACGAGCAAAACGAGTTTCTGACCCGGACCGGCCCCGGCACGCCGATGGGCAGACTGTTGCGGCGCTACTGGATCCCCGCCCTGCTGTCGCAGGAGATCCCGGAGCCGGACTGCCCGCCGGTGCGCGTCAAGGTGCTTTCGGAGCGCCTGCTGGCATTCCGCGACACCCAGGGACGCGTCGGGGTGATCGATGAATTCTGCGCTCATCGCGGCGTGTCGCTGTGGTTCGGTCGCAACGAAGAGAACGGGTTGCGCTGCGCCTATCACGGCTGGAAATACGACGTCAGCGGAGCATGCACCGAGGTTCCCTCGGAGCCCGAGGCCAGCGGCTTCTGCAGGAAGATCAAGCTCACGTCCTATCCGTGCACCGAGCTCGGCGACGTCGTGTGGGTCTATATGGGGCCGCCCGCGCAGAAGCCGCCGCTGCCCGGCTTCGAGTGGACGAAGGTGTCTCGCGCGCAGCGCTTCGTGTCGAAGCGCACGCAGGAGTGCAACTACCTGCAGGCCATGGAGGGCGGCATCGATTCCGCGCATGTGTCGTTCCTGCACCGCCACGACCTGCGCAGCGATTCGCTGCACATCGGCAAAGGGGCGGAGTTGACGCGCGAGACCGACGCGCGCTTCGAGGTGGTGGAGACCGCAGGCGGCATGGTGATCGGCGTGCGCCGCCCGGCGCAGGAGGGCCATCTCTACTGGCGCATCACGCAATGGATCATGCCGTTCCACAGCATGATCCCGCCTTACGGCGCGAACGCGCTCAACGGCCACGCCTGGGTGCCGATCGACGACGACAACTGCATGTCGTGGTGCTTCACGCATCATCCGACGCGGCCGCTCTCGCAGCACGAGCTTGAGACCATGCGCAACGGCGGCGGCATCCACGTCAAGCTGATCCCCGGCAGCTTCCGGCCGGTCGTCAACAAGGACAACGACTACATGATCGACCGCGCCGCCCAGAGGGCCAACAAGTCCTACTGCGGCGTCGCCGGCATCGCCATGCAGGATGCCGCCATCCAGGAGAGCATGGGTCCGATCCAGGATCGCAGCAAGGAGAACCTGGTCTCCACCGACAACGGCGTGATCATGGCACGCGTGCGCCTGCGCAAGGCCGCGCTCGCGGCCGAGCGGGGCGAGGCGCCGGACGGCCTCGATCCCGCAACCCACGCCGTGCGTTCCGCCTCGATTGTGCTGCCGGACAATGTGAGCTTCTACGAGGCTGCCGCCGATGCGCTGCGGGCGAAGGCGGGGGTTGTCCACACCTCGGTTTGAGCGAGCGTCCGCGAATCATCGGCGGGCGGCCGCCGGAGCGCATTCCGATTGGCTCGGTTCACGCTGCGCTCTAGAGTCTTTCGTTTGCGCATGTCCTTGTCGGAAAACCGGTTCCCACTTTCCGGGACATGCGGCTTCCAGTTGGTTCGACTCTCGCCCTGTACGCGCCTCACGCGCCAGGGTGATGCGAAGGCGCGTCTGGGGCCGCATGTTCGAACCCTGTCCCCTTGCGGGAGAGGGTGGCGAGCGCGCCGAAGCGCAGCGGAGGCAAGCGAGCCGGGTGAGGGGGCTCGCGACAAATCTGGCAACAGCGCCCCCTCACCCGCCCTCGCTCAGCTACGCTTCGCTCGGGCACCCTCTCCCGCAAGGGGAGAGGGTCCATCGCTGCGTCGACCCTGATGGAAAATGCGCCAATCCCATCATCCGCCCGGCCTGTGCGCGCGTACCGGCACCGACATCGCGCCGATCGGATCGATCTGCGCCAGCATCACATCGCCGGGCTTGACTGGACTCACCCCCTCGGGGGTTCCGGTGAAAAGCACGTCGCCGGGATAGAAGGTGTAGAAGGTCGAGCCCCACTCGATCAGCTTGCGGCAGTCGTAGATCAGCTGACTGGTATTGCTGCTCTGCTTGAGCTCGCCGTTGACCGAAATCTTGAGCGCGACGTTGTCGGGATCGGGAAACTCGTCGGCGGTGACGAGCCAGGGCCCGAGCACGGAATAGCTGTCGATCGATTTGCGGAAGCTGCGGTCCTCGGGACCGCGCGCCGTCATGTCGAGGCCGATGGCGTAGCCGGCGACGTAGTCGAGCGCCTGGTCGCGTGGGATATCGCTGCCCTGCTTGCCGAAGATGATGGCGAGCTCGACCTCGTGCTCGTTGCGCCGTTCGGGAAAGCGGATCGCCACGCCTTCCGAAGGGCCGACCAGGGACGAGTTGGCCTTGAGGAACAAGCCCGCCGTGCCGATGGCCGGCGACGGCTTGATGTTCTGCGTGGCCGCGCGCGCCGCCATTTCCTCGATATGCGCCTTGTAATTGGTCGGCGCGGCGACGAGCTTGGAGGGGCGCGCCACGGGTGACAGCAGCTTCACCTGCGAGACGGGCTTGCCCGGCGCCTTCGCGGCCATCGCCTCGAGCCGCCCGCGCCAGGCCGGCAAGGCTGCGATCACCGCGTCGCCTTTCATCGCGTACGGCGCCGCTGCCCTGATCTCCCGCTGCGCCTCGGTGACCTCGTGCACCATCTCTCCGCGCACGACGCCGAGGCGGTCGTCGTCATACCGGCACAGCTTCATGACACTCTCCCATTGAACGATTGCACTCGCATATCCGCCGCTATGGCCCGCGCGCGATACGAGCGGAGCGGCGGGGGCTGACGATTACCTCGACTTGAAAATGTCCTTGAACAGCCCCTGCCACTTCCTCTGCTCTTCCCCGGCGAAGATAGTGGCAATGATTGTCCTTCCCTTCAACATGTCGGTCACCCCGGCGGGAACGGCCGGCACGTCCGCTCGAGTCGGCAGGCGGCCGCGCCGGGTCAGGAACTGCTCGGCCTCGCGGCTGAGCACGAAGTTCGCCGCGAGCAGCGCGGCTTTCGGATGCGGCGCCTGCCCGCTCACCCCGACCGAGCCGAAGAACAGCGCGACCGGATCGAGCGCCCAGAAAGCAATGGGCGCGCCGGACAGCTGTACGTTCACGGTCAGCGATGCGTAGTTGTTGAGGGCAAGCCAATATTCGCCCGCCCCGACCGAGCGGGCGAGCGCGAGATGGCCGTCGACCATGACCGGCTTGAGCGCTGAGACGATGTCCTGCAGCAGCTTCTTGCCGCGCTCCTCACCATAATAGGTGATTACGGCGCTCAGCCATTCGTCGTCGGTATCGTCGAGGGCGATCTTGCCGGCCCATTCCTTGTGGTCGAGGAACTCCTCGTAGCGTTTCGGCAGCTCCGAGCTCGCCACCAGCTTGGTGTTGTATGCCGGCATGTTGTAGTTGGCGTAGACGCCATACCAGCGGCGGTCGCGATCGCGCGCCTGCGGGATCAGCGCCTGCGCCTGCGGCGGATCGAACTGCAGCAGCGCTTCAGGAGGCAATCGGTTCACCGTGGTGGTGACCGCCACATCCCAGCTGCGCTGGCGCGCGCGGTTTTCGATCGCGATCCGCGACAGGATGATCGAATCCGACGCGCGCACATAGCTCACTTTCACGCCGGTAGCGTCCTCAAATATCTTCCACAGCGGCAACCCCTCTTGTTCGTTCATGGAGGAATAGACAGTGAGGGAGCCTTCGCCGCGGGCGGCGGCCGCGAGATCGGACGTCATCCAGGCCGGCGGCGACGCCGGAGTGGCCGCGTCCGGGCCATGCTGGGCCTGCGCGGTCGCGGTCGCCGCCATGCAGAGCGCGACCACGCTCGCGAAGCGCGGTCTGCAGCGCACCGGCGCATGGATTGCCACTGCTCAATCCTCGGCCAAGCCCATGTCCTCGGCGAGCTTTTTGTAGCGGCCGATGTCGAGGGTGAGGAAACGGGCGAACGCTGCCGGCGTGCCGCCGCGGACGTCGTAGTCGAGCTTCGAGATCTGCTCGCGCAGTGCGGGATCATTCAGCGCCGCGTTGGCGAGCTCGCTCCAGCGCAAAACGATGGCCTCGGGTGTTTGCGCCGGAGCCGCCAGGCCGCACCAGGCCACGACGTGGAAGCCGGGGTAGCCGAGCTCCGCCATGGTCGGCACGTCGGGAAGCCGCGGCGATCGCTCGAGGCTGGTGGTCGCCAGTGCGCGCAGCTTGCCGCTTGCGATGTGCGGCGTCGCCGCCCCGGTGCTGGTGATCATGAATTGCACGTTGCCGCTCAAAAGCGCGGTCAGCGCCGGTGCCAGCCCCGCAAACGGCACGTGCACGGCCGCGTTCTGCGGCAGACCGGCGCGATGAAACAGAGTCATGGTGGCGAGATGGTGCGGCGAGCCGTAGCCGCCGGTCGAAAAATTGAGCTGACCGGGTTTGCTGCGCAGCATCTCGACCAATTGCGCGACGCTGCGCACCGGGAGCTCGTCGCGCACCAGCAGCACCAGCGTGGCGTCGGCCAGCAGCACGACGGGAGCAAAGTCCGTGACTGCGTCGTAAGCCAGATGGCGCTTGAGTGCCGGCATCGAGCCGTGGGTGCTGGTGGTGGCCACCACCAGCGTGTGGCCGTCGGGCGCCGCTTGCTTTGCCGCCATCACGCCGATGATGCCGGTCGCCCCGGGACGGTTGTCGATGACGAGCGACCAGCCCTGCTGCGCCCCGATCCATTGCGCGATGATGCGCGGAATCGCGTCGTACGGTCCGCCGGCAGGATAGGGCACGATGATGCGGATCGGCTTTACGGGGTAAGGCTCCGCTGCGGCGCCCGCCGACAACGTCCGCAGGCCCGCCGTCAGCGCGGGCGCGGTGAGAATCGTGATTGCGCGACGGCGGGTCAGACGCACCACTGCACCTCGCATGACGGTCTACGATCTATCATAAAGTCGGGACCTGCCGCTCGCCACGGGTCCGAGCCGGATTGTCCCGCCGCTTGTCTGCGGACAGGCTTTGGGCAAACTGTGTCCGATTGCCATTGCGGAAAACGAGGAATCGACATGGCCGAGATCGTTGCCGCCTTCGGCGTGCCGCATACGCCGAATTTTCCCGCTCTGGTAGCAAAACAGGGTCCGGACTGCCGAACCGCCACGCTTTATGCCGAAATCGCCCGACATCTCCAGGCTGCCCGCCCCGACGTGTTGCTCATCTACACCGACGATCACTTCAACACCTTCTTCCTCGACAATTTCCCGATCTTCGCGATCGGGATCGCCGAGGAGACCTCGGGCCCCAACGACCAGACCGCCATGCCGAGCTATCGCGTCGCGGTGCAGGGATCCTTGGCGAGGCACCTGCGCGCGCGGTCGATCGCCGCCGGCTTCGATCTCTCGCTCGCGCAGGATTTCGCTCTCGATCATTCCATCATGGTGCCGTTGCACTTTCTCACGCCCGAGATGACGATCCCGATCGTCCCCTTCTTCATCAACGGGCTCGCGCCTCCGTTGCCGAGCTCGCAGCGTTGCTACGCCCTCGGGCAGCTGGTGAGCGCTGCGGTCGCGGATTGGCCGCAGGACCAGCGCGTGGCGGTAATCGGCAGCGGCAGCTTCTCGCTCGAGATCGGCGGTCCGAGAATCCCGCCCGGCGAGCGCGCCGGCACTCCCGACCCGGGATGGGCCGAGCGCGTGCAGGAGCACCTCGAGCATGCTCGCGTCGGCGAGCTGGTCGCGGAGGCGACGCCCGCGCGCATGGCGCAGGCCGGCAACATCGGCGGGGAGCTCCTCAACTGGATCGCCATGCTCGGCGCAGTCGGCAGCCGCAAGCCGGTCTTCATCGCGCCCGAGACCGAGCACGGGCACGCCTACGCGGCCTGGCGGCTGGACTGAAGCCATGAGCATCTACGCCGTCAACAAGCTCTGCCGCGACGCGCTGCACGACTTGACGTTCCGCGAGGCGCTCAAGCGCGATCCCCGATCGGCGATCGCCGGCTTGTCGCTCACCGAGCAGGAACGGTCAGCCCTGCTCAACGGCGACGTGGCGTGGCTTTACGAGCGCGGCGCCCACCCGTTTCTGCTGGCCTATCTCACGCGTTGGGACCTGTTCGGTCTCACCGTCGAGCGCTACAGCGAACGCATCCGGGCCGCGCACGAGCCGGCCAGCAGGGAGTGATCGGACCATGGACAGCTCCGAGCCGTTCCAGCTCTTCCCCTACCGCGCCATCGTCGATCATCCGCCGCTCGCCTGGCCCAACGGCGCGAAGGTGGCGGTCTGGATCATCCCCAATATCGAGCATTTCCATTGGGAGATCGGCAGCTCCGCCCCCGATGTGCGCAATCACTCGCGCCGCGACTACGGCAACCGGGTCGGGGTTTGGCGGCTGATGGAAGTGATGGCGAAGAACGGAGTGCGCGGCACGGTCGCGCTCAACGGGGAGGCGGGAAAGTACTATCCCCGCGTCATGGAGGAATGCGCGCGGCTGAAATGGGAGTTGATGGGTCATGGCATGACCAACTCGGTCCTGCTCAGCGGCCTCTCCAGGGAGCAGGAGACGGCGGTCATCACGCAGACCAAAGACATCATCGAGGGGCTCGGTCAACGCATGCGCGGCTGGCTTGGGCCCGGCCTCACTGAAACGTTCGCGACGCTCGATCTCTTGCGCGAGCACGGTGTCGAATATGTCTGCGACTGGGTCAATGATGATCTGCCCTACCGCATGCACAACGGCCTCTATTCGATCCCGTATTCCATCGAGCTGAACGACATGCCGCTGTTCAACGCACCGTCGATCGACATCCACGATTTCCATCGCCGGATCTGCGAGAGCTTCGATGTTCTCTACGAGGAGGGCGAACGCAACCCGCGCGTCATGGCGATCGCGCTGCATCCGTTCCTGATCGGCGTGCCGCACCGGATCAGATATCTGGATCGGGCGCTGGCATATATCGCGTCACACCAGCGGGTCTGGTTCGCTACCGGTCATGAGATCATCGAGGCGTACCGCAAGCAGGAGAAGCCGCCGCAGCCGGGGTGATTGCCCCCACAGACCGTCGTGGCTTGAGCCCGGACTCCTGGAAGAAGTGATCCAACGCTCAAATCCCGGTCGCCGCTTGTCACGCCGTCAATATCTCGCGAAAATTTGTCTTTCGTTCGAAGCGTTCTAAGGAACCGACATGCCTGCCGCTCGATGTAGCTGGTTCCATCTGCCGCGAATCATCGCCGTTGTCGTCGCCGCGCTTGCGATCGGCTCCGGCACACGCGCCACCGAGACGGTCACGGTCGGCAATCTCGTTTTCGTCAACAAGGCGCTGGTCGGGGTCGGGCGACTGCCCGCGAGCTTGCGCGACAAGTTCGGCGAGACTTTCGGCTCGGGCTCCGGCATCGCGGTCGATCTCAAATCGTGGATGCGGACCGCCGATGGGTATCAGGGCACGTTCTACATGTTGCCCGATCGCGGCTTCAATGTCGGCGGCACGATCGACTACCGCGCCCGTATCAATAAGCTCGCCGTCACCTTCAAGCCGCTCGACGACCCGGACGCAGTTCCGCTCGCGGACCGCCAGACCAGCATCGCTGCAACGCTGGTCGACACGATCCTGCTTACCGACGCGGAGGGAGAAACGCTCACCGGCCTCGATCCCACCGGCATCCGCGTCGCTGCCAACGGCCTGCCCGATCTGCCGCAGGCCGCCAACGGCCGCATCAGCATCGATACCGAATCGCTGGCGTTGCTGCCGGACGGCAGCTTCTTCATCGGCGACGAGTATGGTCCCTACGTCTATCGCTTCTCGCCGACCGGCCGGTTGCTGGCGGCGATCCGTCCGCCCGAGGCGTTGGTGCCGAAACGCGAGGGCAAGGACAACTTCTCCTCCAACAATCCCGGTCCGGGCGCGCCGGTGGCCGCGCCGAGCGACCCCGAGACCGGCCGGCAGAACAACCAGGGCTTCGAAGGATTGACGCTGACGCCGCCGCGCGGCCGCTTCCTGGTGGCGGCATTGCAAAGCGCGACGCGCCAGGACGGCGGCGCCGCGCCGCAAACGCGGCGCTATGCCCGGCTGCTCTATTACGACATCGCCGATCTCGATCATCCCAAGCTCGCGCGCGAGCACGTCATTCCATTGCCCATGTTCGAGAACGCGCGCGGACAACAGCGCGTTGCCGCGCAGAGCGAGTTGCTCGCACTCGACGAGACCTTCTTTCTTCTGCTCTGCCGCGATGCCGGCAATGGCTACGGCGCCGAGGGCGCCATCTCGCGCTACCGCAGTATCGAGCTCCTCGACACGGCGGGCGCCACCAACATCGCGGGCTCACCCTATGACGGCACCGTGCCGGTCGCGCCCGACGGCAAGCTGGCAAAGGGCGTCAAGCCCGCGACGCTCACGCGCTATATCGACATCAATGACAACGTGGAACTGCGCAAATTCGGACTGCACAACGGCGAGCCGAACGACCGCAACGACCTATCCGAGAAATGGGAAGGCATGACGCTGGTGCCGGCGCTCGATCCGGACAGTCCCAACGACTACTTCCTGTTCATCAGCAACGATAACGACTTCATCACGCGGAATGGCTACCAAGCCGGCGCTGCCTATGGCGACGCGCGCGGGCGCGAGGTCGACACCATGCTGCTGGCTTACCGCATCACGCTGCCGGAACCGGTGAAATAGCTCGCGGGGAAAAGCCGGCCACCGTGCCTGCGGCTGCTCGCCTTTCCGTCGCAGGTTATTGCAGTGCACAAACAAAGGTGCGGCACCACGTCCCGCGCGCGGGCCGGCATTTCCGGGCATTGTCGCGCCGGCGGGGCTGGCTTTATTCGGATCAGCATGCAATTTACCAAAACCCGGATCATGCGAGAAAACTTCGTTGGCAGCCGGTGTTTTGCTGGTCAGGGTAAAGTTGGCGGGGCACGGAAAAATCTGAGGGAGAGACGCCAATGACAGCAGTCAGATATTCGGGCCTCGGTGCGGTTGCCGCGCTGTGGATCGCGCAGGCGTTCGCGCCGCCGGCCGCGCTGGCCGCTTGGGAGCCGACGCGACCGGTCGAATTCATCGTGCCCGCCGGCACCGGCGGCGGTGCCGATCAAATGGCGCGCACCATCCAGGGCATCGTCACCAAACATAACCTAATGAAGCAATCGATGGTGGTGATCAACAAGGCCGGGGGTGCGGGCGGGGAAGGCTTTCTCGACGTGAAGGCCTCGCGCGGCAATCCCCACAAGATCATCGTTACTCTGTCCAATCTGTTCACCACCCCGCTCGCGACCGGCATCCCGTTTAACTGGAAGGATCTTTCCCCGGTCGCCATGCTGGCGCTCGATGAGTTCGTGCTGTGGGTGAACGCGGAGAAGCCCTACAAATCGGTCAAGGATTACGTCGACGCGGCGAAGGCTGCGAACGGCCAGATGAAAATGGGCGGGACCGGGTCGAAGCAGGAAGACCAGATCATCACCGTCGCGATCGAGAAGAGTACCGGCGCCAAGCTCACCTACATCCCTTACAAAGGGGGCGGCGAAGTGGCGGTGCAGCTTGTTGGCGACCACATCGATTCGAGCGTTAATAACCCGATCGAGGCGGTCGCGCAGTGGCGCGGCGGGAAACTGCGGCCGCTCTGTGTTTTCGACGGCAAGAAGCTGGACTATCACGACAAGATTGTCGGCGATCTGGCCTGGGACAGCATTCCCACCTGCAAGTCGCAGGGGCTGGACATGGAGTATCTGATGCTGCGCGGGATTTTCATGCCGCCGGGCGCTACCAAAGATCAAGTAGACTATTACGTCGGCTTGTTCCAGAAGGTGAGAGAGACCCCGGAGTGGAAGGACCTCATGAAAAACGGTGCGTTCAACCAGTCTTTCATGACCGGGTCCGACTACACCAATTGGGTCGCCAAAGAGGAAAAGCGGCACGAAGAGCTGATGAAAGCCGCCGGTTTTCTTGCCAACCAATGAAACCTCGTCTTTAGCTGCCGCTCGCGGACTCGGGGGGTCCGCGGCGGCGCTCGTGCGGGATCGGGAGGCATGATGGAGAATTCGCGTGAGGCCAGCGGGCCGAGCCAACACGCGGTCGAGATCGGTGTTGCCGCGTTCACGGCGCTGTTCGCGCTGATCGTCATTGCGGGTAGCCTGCAAGCCGGCATCGGCTGGGGCGCAGAGGGTCCCAAAGCCGGCTTTTTTCCGTTCTATGTCGGAGTGGCGATCCTCATCGCCAGTGCCGTGAACCTGTTCCAGGTTGGACGGGACAGCTCGGCCGGGCAATTGTTCGCCGAATGGGGGCACTTGACTCAGGTCATGGCCATGCTGGTGCCGACCGCGCTCTATGTCGCGCTCATTCCCTGGATCGGGATCTATGTTGCTTCCGCGTTGCTCATTGCCGTGTTCATGCGCTGGCTTGGACGTTACAGCTGGGGCATTGTGGTCGCGGTCGCAGTCGGCGTACCGTTCGCCACGTTCCTGGTGTTCGAGCAGTGGTTCCTGCTGCCTTTGCCAAAGGGCCCGATCGAGGCCTATCTCGGATATTGATGTCGGCCCGGCGAGGCGCGAGCGGCTTGCGGTAACGAGACCGATTAGATGGAAGACTTCGCCAACCTGTTTCACGGCTTTGCGGTCGTCATAGAGCCGTTCAATCTGTTGGTGATGCTCGTCGGCATCATGCTCGGCGTCATCATCGGGGTGCTGCCGGGGCTCGGCGGCGCCAACGGCGTCGCGATCCTGCTGCCGCTGACCTTCTCGATGTCGCCGACCTCGGCGATCATCATGCTGTCCTGCATCTACTGGGGCGCGTTGTTCGGCGGCGCGATCACCTCGATCCTGTTCAATATTCCGGGCGAGCCCTGGTCGGTGGCGACCACCTTCGACGGTCATCCCATGGCGCAGCAGGGCCGGGCCGGCGAGGCGCTCACCGCCGCCTTCTCGTCCTCCTTCGTTGGTGCGCTGTTCGCGGTGATCATGATCACGCTGGTTGCGCCGCTCGTCGCCAAATTCGCCCTGCAGTTCGGGCCGGCGGAGAAGTTCGCGGTCTACTTTCTGGCGTTCTGCAGCTTCATCGGCATGAGCAAGGAGCCGCCGTTCAAGACGGTGGCTTCCATGATGGTCGGCTTCGCATTGGCCGCCGTGGGGCTCGACAGCATCACCGGCCAGCTGCGACTGACCTTCGGCTATACCGAGCTTCTCAACGGCTTTGATTTCCTGATCGCGGTGATCGGCCTGTTCGGCATTGGCGAGATCCTGCTGACCATCGAGGAAGGACTGAGCTTCAAGGGCGGCGCGGCCGGGATCAATCCCAAGGTCGTGTTGCAGACCTGGCGGGAGCTGCCGCGCTACTGGACGACGTCGCTGCGCTCCTGCGTGATCGGCTGCTGGATGGGCATCAGCCCGGCGGGCGCCACCCCGGCCTCGTTCATGAGCTATGGCATCGCCAAACGGGTGTCGCGGAACGGCGATCGCTTCGGCCGCGGGGAGATCGAGGGGGTGGTTGCGCCGGAGACCGCCGCCCATGCGGCGGGCACCTCCGCCCTGCTGCCGATGCTCTCGCTCGGGGTGCCCGGCTCGCCGACTGCGGCGGTGCTGCTGGGCGGCCTTCTGATCTGGGGCCTGCAGCCCGGGCCGCTGCTGTTTGTCGAGCAGAAGGATTTCGTCTGGGGGCTGATCGCGTCGATGTATCTCGGCAATGTGGTCGGCCTGCTGGTGGTGCTCACCTGCGTGCCGCTGTTCGCGGCGATCCTGCGCATTCCGTTCAGCATCATCGCGCCCATCATCCTGATGTTCTGCGCGATCGGCGCCTACACCGTCCACAATTCGACCTTCGACGTCGTGATGATGCTCGTGTTCGGCGTCGCCGGATACGTCCTGAAGAAATGCAATTATCCGCTGGCGCCGCTGGTGCTGGCGATCGTGCTCGGCGACAAGGCGGAGGAGGCGTTCCGGCAGTCGCTACTGTCATCGCAGGGAAGCCTCGGGATTTTCTTCTCCAACGGACTGGTGAGCTCGATCATGGCGCTCGGCCTGATCGCCCTGCTGTGGCCGTTGATCCAGAACGCGTTCACGCGCCTGCGCACCCGCCCGGCGCTCTGAGCCCGCCCGCACTCTGACGCGCACTCCGCGACGGCCGCCGCGATGCCCTACCAGGTGGGGCCGCCGGCGAAAGGCTCAGTTGCGCCGCGGGCCTGGTTCTGGCATATTGTATACCAGCCATGGCCAACGGTAATCGCGCCCCCCGGAATACATCCGTCCGCGCCGATCGCGCGCCTCCCGCCCCGCCGCCGGCGGCGGCGCCGCGCCGCGTCGTGGTCGAGCCGATCGGCGCCGAGAGCTTCAAGAGCCGCGCCTATGCCGCGCTCAAGGACGCGATCGTCGCGATGGATGTCTATCGCAGTCGCGACGACATCCGGCTCGACGAGCGCCGGCTGGCGCTCGACTTCGGCATCAGCCGCACGCCCGTGCGCGAGGCGATGGCGCAGCTCGAGCGCGAGGGCTTCGTGCGCGCGGTGCCGCGGCGCGGGATTTACGTGGTGCGCAAGAGCAAGCGCGAGGTGATCGAGATGATCACCGCCTGGGCGGCGCTCGAGGGCATGGCGGCGCGGCTGATCACAGAGCATGCCGGCGCGCACGAGATCGCTTCGCTGCGCAAGATGTTCACCAAGTTCGAGGACGGTGAGCTGCATGCCAGGCTCGACGAATATTCCGAGGTGAACATCGAGTTCCATCAAGCCATCATCCGCATGAGCCGCAACGGCGTGCTCATCTCGCTTGCCGAGAATCTGTTCACCCATATGCGGATGATCCGCCGCAAAACCATCGGCGAGCAGGATCGCGCCGCCCGCTCGATTCGCGACCATCTCACCATCATCGAGGCGCTGGAGGCACGCGACACCGTGCGCGCCGAGGCGCTGGTGCGTGACCACGCGCTCGGTCTCGCCGATCACGTGGCGAAATACGCCGACTACCTGGACTGATACAAAAAAGTTCGAGCGAGGATGCCCATGGCCGACGCAGCAGTGAAACCCAAGCCCGCAGGCGCCGCCGCGGAAGAAACCCAGCGGGAGCTGACGGATGGCTTCCATCTCGTCATCGATGCGCTCAAGCTCAACGGCATCAACACCATCTACGGCGTGCCCGGCATCCCGATCACCGATCTGGGCCGTATGGCGCAAGCCGCGGGCATGCGTGTGATCTCTTTCCGGCACGAGCAGAATGCCGGCAATGCCGCCGCCATCGCCGGCTTTCTCACCAAACGACCCGGCATCTGCCTCACGGTCTCGGCTCCCGGCTTTCTCAACGGTCTCACGGCGCTGGCCAATGCCACGACCAACTGCTTCCCCATGATCCTGATCAGCGGCTCGTCCGAGCGCGAGATCGTCGACCTGCAGCAGGGGGACTACGAGGAGATGGACCAGCTCGCCATTGCCAAGCCGCTGTGCAAGGCAGCGTTCCGCGTGCTGCACGCCGCCGACATCGGCATCGGCGTGGCGCGCGCGATCCGCGCCGCGCTGTCCGGCCGTCCGGGTGGCGTCTATCTCGATCTGCCGGCCAAGCTGTTCTCCCAGGTCATGGACGCCGAGGCCGGAACGAGATCGCTGGTGCAGGTCGTCGATCCGGCGCCGGCCCAGCGTCCCGCTCCCGCCGCCGTCAGGCGTGCGCTCGATGTGCTCAGGAGTGCCAAGCGCCCCCTCATCATCCTCGGCAAAGGCGCGGCCTACGCGCAAGCCGATGACGCGATCCGCGCCCTAGTCGAGAAGACCGGCATCCCATTTCTGCCGATGAGCATGGCCAAGGGCCTCTTGCCAGACACCCATCCGCAGTCGGCGGGCGCCGCGCGCTCAACGGTGCTCAAGGACTCCGATGTGGTCATGCTGATCGGCGCCCGCCTCAACTGGCTGCTGTCGCATGGCAAGGGCAAGACCTGGGGCGAGCCCGGCTCGAAGAAGTTCGTCCAGATCGACATCGAGCCCAAGGAGATGGACAGCAATGTCGGCATCGTCGCTCCGCTGGTCGGCGACATTGGCTCCTGCGTGTCCGCTCTGCTCGAGGGCATCGATGACAAGTGGCCGGCGCCCCCGGCCGAGTGGACCGATGCCGTCGACAAGAAGAAGGAAGAAAACATCGCCAAGATGGCGCCGCGGCTGATGAGCAACGCATCGCCGATGGACTTCCACGGCGCGCTTGGCGCGGTGCGCGCCGTGATCAAGGAGCGGCCGGATGCGATCCTGGTCAACGAAGGCGCCAACACCCTCGATCTCGCGCGCGGCATCATCGACATGTACCAACCGCGCAAGCGCCTGGATGTCGGCACCTGGGGCGTCATGGGCATCGGCATGGGCTTTGCCATCGCGGCCGCCATCGAGACCGGCAAGCCGGTGCTTGCGGTCGAAGGCGACAGCGCCTTCGGTTTTTCCGGCATGGAGGTCGAAACGATCTGCC
>DATBKV010000117.1:0-1948 GCA_036555745.1 Xanthobacteraceae bacterium
GCGCGAGGATGCGACGTTTCGCTTCCTTGTCGGTCGCGACCGCCTTGAGGATGTCGGTCATGATCGAGCCCGGCCCGATGGCGTTGACGCGGATGCCGTGCGGCGCAAGCGCGAGTGCCATCACCTTGGTGAGCTGATCGACGCCGCCCTTCGACACGCAGTAGGGCGCGTGGTTGGCGATCGCCACCACGGCGTTGATCGAGCTGATGTTGAGGATGCTGCCGGGCCGCTTGCCTGCGTTGACCTGCGCCACCATGCGGCGCGCCGCTGCCTGCCCGAGCAGGAACGCGCCCTTGAGGTTGACGCGCAGCACGCGCTCGAAGTCGGCTTCCTTGAGCTCGAGGAAATCGGCGGCGTGGATGATGCCGGCATTGTTGACCAGGATATCGAGAGCGCCGAAGGCGCGGCAGGTTTCCGCCACCACGTGCTCGGCCGCGCGCGCGTCGCCGACGTCGGTGGCGACGAAGCGGGCGTGCTCGCCGAGCGCGCGGGCGGCGGCTTCGCCCGCGGGCGCGTCGACGTCGGCGATGGTGACGCGCGCGCCCTCGGCGACGTAGCGCCGGGCGATCGCGAGCCCGATGCCGTGCGCGGCGCCGGTGACGATCGCGACTTTGTTCTTGAGTTTCATGCCGCGGTCTCCGGGTCGAGCCCGAGAGTAGCACACGCCATGCTGTCGTCCCCGCGAAAGCGGGGACCCACATCTAGGCCAGCGTAAATGGCACGATGGGTCCCCGCCTGCGCGGGGACGACTATGGAGGGACTGCGCGCTGTCACCGCCGCCCGAACAGGCGGTCGAGGAACCAGCCGTCGATGCCGGAGTCGATCGGTTGCGGCCGCACCGCTCCGGCGCCGGCCGGCGCGCCGGCGTATGCGGGACCGGCCAGGGGCGCCGGCGGCATCGGAACATTGGCCGGTGGCAGCGCCGAGGCCATCGGGGCGCCGGCCGCGAGCCCCGGCAGCGGCGCGACCGCCACGCCCTGGTGGCCCGCCTTCATCACCCGGCTCCAGATCTCGACCGGCACGCCGCCCCCGGTCGCCTTCTTCGTCGGCGAGGAATCGTCGTTGCCGATCCAAACTCCGGTGACGAGGTGGGCGGTGTAGCCGATGAACCAGGCGTCGCGGAACTCCTGGCTGGTGCCGGTCTTGCCGGCGGCCGGCCAGGTCGCGAACTGCGCGTTGCGCGCGGTGCCGCTCAAAATCGTCTCGCGCATCATCGCGTTCATCATCGCGACGTAGCGCGGCTCGATGATGCGACCGAGATTTTGCGGGGTGCGCGCGAACAAGACCTTGCCCGCGCGCGTGCGCACGCGCTCGATCACGTGCGGGGTGATCGCGTTGCCGCCGTTGGCGAATGGCGCATAAGCGGACACGAGTTCGATCAGCGAGACCTCGGAGGTGCCGAGCGCGATCGAGGGATTGGCGTCGAGCTTCGAGGCGATGCCGAGCCGATAGGCGGTCTTGGCCACCGCCGCCGGCCCGACCTCGAGCGTGAGCCGCACCGACACCGTGTTGAGCGATTGCGAGAGCGCCTGCGTGAGCGTCACCGGGCCGTGATATTCGTGATTGTAGTTCACCGGCTTCCAGCCCTTGAGCGCGATCGGCTTGTCCTCGCGCACGCTCTCAGGGGTGAGGCCGCGCTCGCGCGCGGTAAGGTAGACGAACGGCTTGAACGCCGAGCCGGGCTGGCGCTTGGCGATCACAGCGCGGTTGTATTGGCTCTCGGCGTAGTTCTTGCCGCCGACGAGCGCGCGCACCGCGCCGTCCGGGGTCATGGCCACGACGGCGCCCTGGCCGATGTCGAGCTTTGCGCCCTTGAGCGCGAGCTCGTCGATCAGCGCCTTCTCGGCGGCGGCCTGCAGGGCGGGATCGATCGAGGTCTCGACCACGAGATCCTGGTCGACCCGGCCGACGCGGTCGTCGAGCACGTCCATGATCCAGTCGGCGACGT
>DATBKV010000118.1:0-25239 GCA_036555745.1 Xanthobacteraceae bacterium
GCGTCAATGCTGACGATCACCCCCGCCGCGACCCAGGAACCCGCCGAAGTCGAGGCCTATCCAAATCGGGCTGTGCGCATCATCGTGCCGTTCCCTGCGGGCGGACCGACCGACATTCTGGGGCGGGTCATAGCGCAGCGCCTGAGCGAGCTCTGGGGCCAGCCGGTGGTGGTGGAGAACCAGCCCGGCGCCAACACCGCGATCGCGGCGGCGCGCGTCGCCAAGATGCCGCCCGACGGCTATACCCTGTTCGCGGTGATGGATGTGACCATGGTGCTCAATCCCATCACCAACAAGAGCCTGCCCTACGATCCGCTCAAGGATTTCGCGCCGATCACGCTCGCCTCCAAGAACACGTCGCTGCTCAGCGTGCGTGCGCAGGACGGACCGCATTCGGTGCAGGAGCTGATTGCACGCGCCAAAGCCAATCCCGGCAAGCTCAACTATGGGGCCGGCATCATCACCACGCGGCTCGCCGGCTATCTGTTCAACCGCGAAGCCGGCATCGAGGTGCAATACATTCCGTTCAATGGCAGCTCGCCCACGGTGCAGGGTCTGCTGACCGGGGCAGTCGACTACATCATTGACGGTGCCGCGACCAGCCTTCCGCTGATCCAAGGCGGAAAATTGCGCGCGCTCGCCAAGCTCAACAGTCGTCCCCTGCCCGCGCTGCCCGAGGTGCGGCCGCTGGCGGCCGAAGCCGGCATTCCCGCGCTCGACGACATCTCGACCTGGATCGGCTTGGTGGCGCCGGCAGGCACGCCGCGTGGCATCGTCGACAAAATTCAGCGCGAGGTCGTCCAGATGTATGCCGACCCCATCATCGCCGACAAGCTCGAGAGAGCCGGCATCAGCACCGCCAGCAGCACGCCTGAAGAGTTCACCGCCTTCGTGCGCAAGGAGCTGGACCGCTGGGGTCGAGTGTTCAAGGATAGCGGCATACAGCTGAATTGATCTCCTCTGCGCGCTGATCCTCTCCACCGCTCAGTCAAAACCGCCCTGTTGCGGGTGATGTTCATGGAGTGCGGCATGTCCACACCGAAAGTCCTGATTTTCGCTCCGCGCGAGGAGCCGCCGGAGACCATCGAGACCCTCGAAGCGCTCGGCTGCGAGCTCGTCTTCGGCAGTCGCGACTGGCAGCTGCCGCGCAGCGACCACGAGAGCGCCGTCGCGGAGGCCGCGCGCGATGCGGTCGCGCTGATGGGCACATCCATACGACACACCCCGATCAGCCGGCGTATCATGCAGGCCTCGCAGCGCCTACGCATCGTCGCGAAATACACCGTCGGCGTCGATGACATCGATACCGAGGCAGCAACCGAACTGGGCGTGATGGTGTGCCATGCGCCCACCGAGTCCAATTGCTTCGGAGTGGCGGAAAGCACCGTCGCTTTTATGCTTTCGCTGCTGAAGAAGGTCACGGAGCGCGACGCCGACGTGCGCGCGGGGAAATGGCGCACGCGCGAGAATTTCGCCTATTACGTCGGAAGCCGCGCGTCCGACGGTTTTCCCGGCCAGACGATCGGCCTTGTCGGCCTCGGACGGATCGGGACCAGAGTGGCGCAACTGCTCGCGCCTTGGCGCACGCGCATCATCGCCTACGATCCGTACGTGCCGCCCGCGCATTTCCTCACCCACGGGGTTTCCGCGGTCGACTACCACACGCTGCTACGCGAGTCCGACGTGGTGTCCTTCCACGTCGTGCTCACGCGCGAGACGCGTTACATGCTTGGCGAGAATGAGCTCAAGCTGATGCGGCCCAACGCGATCGTCATCAATACCGCGCGCGGCAAGGTGGTCGACGAGAAGGCGTTGGCCCAGGCGCTCGAGCAAGGCCGCATCCGCGGCGCCGCCATTGACGCATTCGAGGAGGAGCCGCTGCCGATGGACTCGCCCCTGCGCAAGCTCGGCGACCGGGTGCTGCTGTCGCCCCATTCCGCCTCCTATACCGAGGGCGGCGAGCTTCGGCAGGGGGTTGCGTGGGCGACTCGTTCGGTCGCGACTGCGCTCAAGGGTGGTATCCCCGATAATGTGTACAACCGAGAGGTTATCCCGCGCTGGCGGGAGCGCTTCGGCGGGGCCAGCATCACGGTCCCCAGCCCGGCATTGCCCCATCGTCAGACTCGTCACGATCTATGTGAATAAACAGTGGCTTAAGATATGCAATTCTTGCATATCTGCGGTCCTGAGGGCGGTCTTTTGCGCTGCAGCATGGAACCTTACTTATCCCTCGAACACGATTTCCGGCCCCATAGGGTCGGATCAGAAAGGGGGACCACCATGTTGGTCGCACTTCTCAACTTCCTTCAGTCGTGGAGGCGCTACAACGCTTGCCTGCGCGAGCTCTACCAGCTCGGCGACCGCGAATTGGCCGATATCGGCATCACCCGGTCGGACATTCCGCGGGTGGCATGGGAGAGCGCCAATCGCTGACCGCGTTATTCGTTCTCGCGATCCAAGGCGCCCGCTCCCATGCGGGCGCCTTCGCGTTGGCGAGACGGCCCGTTGCCACGCGCGCTCGCGGTGATGCGGAGCCGTCCATGGGCGCGCATCCGGGTCTGAACGCCGGCGTTGCCGCGCCTGCGTGGCGAGAATAAGTTTCGCCCATGAGCGACCCGCACATTCGCGCAGTGCACATCATCGGCGGTGGACTCGCGGGATGCGAGGCGGCTTGGCAGATCGCGGGGCGCGCGGTGCCGGTCGTGCTGCACGAGATGCGCCCCGTGCGCGCGACTGCGGCCCACAAGACCAGCGACCTAGCGGAGCTCGTATGCTCCAATTCGTTCCGTTCCGACGATCACCAGCACAACGCCGTCGGCCTCCTGCACGAGGAGATGCGGCGGCTTGGCTCGTTGATCATGCGCGCCGCGGATGCCAATCAGGTGCCGGCGGGCGCCGCGCTGGCGGTGGACCGGGAGGGCTTCGCGACCGCAACCACTGACGCGCTCGCCGCCCATCCCTTGATCGACGTGCGTCGCGAAGAGATCGCCGGACTGCCGCCGCCGGAATGGGATAGCGTTATTATCGCCACCGGGCCGCTCACCTCGCCGATGCTGGCCGAGGCGATCGCAAAGTTCACTGGAGAGCACACGCTGGCGTTTTTCGACGCCATCGCCCCGATCGTCCACCGCGAGTCGATCGACATGTCGGTGGCGTGGATGCAGTCGCGCTACGACAAAGCGGGGCCGGCGGGATCGGGCGCCGACTACATCAACTGTCCGCTCACCCGCGAGCAATACCAGGCTTTCGTTGCCGCCTTGCTCGCTGGGGAGAAGGTCGCGTTCCACGACTGGGAAGCGCCCTATTTCGACGGCTGCCTGCCCATCGAAGTAATGGCGGAGCGCGGCCCTGAGACACTGCGCCACGGCCCGATGAAGCCGTTCGGGCTCACGAATCCCCACCGGCCGGAAGCGAAGCCATACGCGGTCGTTCAGCTGCGCCAGGACAACCGCCTTGGGACCCTGTTCAACATGGTGGGCTTCCAGACCAAGCTCAGGCATGGCGAGCAGACGCGCATTTTCCGGACCATTCCGGGACTGGAGAAGGCGGAATTCGCACGGCTGGGTGGCCTTCATCGCAACACCTTCCTCAACGCGCCGAAGTTGTTCGATGGCTCCTTGCGGTTGCGCGCCGAGCCTCGGCTGCGCTTTGCCGGGCAGATCACCGGCTGCGAAGGCTACGTGGAATCGGCGGCAATCGGGCTCATTGCCGGCCGGTTCGCAGCCGCCGAGCGCCTGACGCAATTCATCGCTCCGCCACCGCCCACCACAGCGCACGGGGCACTTCTCGCGCACATCACTGGCGGCCATATCGAGGCCGGCCCACCGGGGGCGGATGCCGGGGCGCGCTCGTACCAACCAATGAACGTCAACTTCGGCCTCTTTCCGCCGCTCGCGAACGCGCGCGCGGAGGCCGGCGGTCGGCGGCTGCGCGGCCTCGAAAAGGCGCTGGCGAAGAAGCGCGCGCTCACGGCCCGTGCGCTCGCCGATCTCGACCGCTGGGTCGTCGGCGATGCCCTCCCGGTGGCGGCGGAATGAGGGCGATGACGCTACCGCGCGAAATCGAGGAGCGCTGGAGGGGTGGCGTGGTCCTCAAGCGTGACCCGCTCTCGACAGTGGAGCGCGGACGTTTTGGCACGTCGGTGGCCTATGTCGAGGCGGTGCTGCGGCGCATCGACCAGGTGCCCTGGTGGAGCTTTGTGCTGGCCCGCCATCTGTTCGCGCGCGAGCGCCGGGCGCTGGCAATTGCTGGCGAGCTCGGTGTCGGCCCGCCTCTGCTGTACAGCAGCAGCCGCGCGCTCGTGCGCGGCTGGATCGAGGGCCTGCCGCTGCACCTGGCCAAGCCCACCGACGACCCGAACTTCTTCCGTTCGGCCAAAACCGCGCTGCGCAAGCTGCACCGCGCGGGCATCTGCCACAACGACCTCGCCAAGGAGCAGAACTGGCTGTACGGCCGTGACGGACGCGCCTGGCTCACCGATTTCCAACTTGCGATCCGCTTCTCGCGTCGAAGCTGGCTGTTCCGCATCGCGGCCTACGAAGACCTGCGGCATCTGCTCAAGCACAAGCGCCGCTATGCGCCCGGCGCCCTCACCCAGGCCGAACGGCGCGTGCTTGCCAACAAGAGCTTGCTGACCCGGATCTGGATGGCGACCGGCAAGAAGCTCTATTACGCAGTCACCCGCAACCTGCTGCGCGTCGCCGACCGCGAGGGCGGCGGGACGCGGCTGGCCTACGATGCGCCGCGCATCGCCGCCCGCCTCAAAACCCACCCGCAGGTGCGCGAAGCCGTGGTGGTAGCCTTTCCCGACCGCCGCGCCGGCACCGGGCTCTATGCCTTCGTCGAGGCCACTCCCGGGCTGACCGAGCTCAGCCTGCGCGATTTCATCGCCGCTGACCCTGCACAGGCATCACGGCCGGCGCCCTCGCCGCCCGAGCATCTCCAGGTTATCGAGCAATTGCCCCGCGCGGCCTCAGGCGAGGTGCGCAGCGAAATTCTCCAACTCGTGGCCATGAACCAGGTCGACCTTATCGACACGCTGGTCGCCAGCGACGGCGAGCGCGCGGTGGTTGAGCGCATCGTCGCCGATCGCCGCAACCTGCGCGATCGATTTGCATTTTAGAGGAACATTCGCGACGGATGCCGTGCGGCGCGCCAGATCAACCACTGCCGTCGCCAGGCGGGGATTTCGACGGGCACGAACGGATCGTAAACGTGCCGCTCCATGCGCGCCAGCAACAGCGGAGCGGGCGCAACCGGCAATAGTGCGGGCAAGACCGCAGGCGGTGCCGCCGCCATCAATTCCTGCGCGCGTTCGAGATGGTGGCGGGCGCGCCGGCGCAATTCACCGAGCGCCGCGCGCAATTGCGTCGTTGCGGGACGGCGCGCAACATCCTGCGGGCCGGCCTCGTGCCGCTGCAGAATCTCGAGCGGCACGAACAGTTGCCCGCGCGCGGCGTGGACGGGAAACGCCTTGAGCAGGCCGGCCAGCGCATGGGCGATGCCGGCGTGATAACTGAGCTCACGGACCTCCACACGGCGGCCGCCGAGGAGAATATGCGCCGCAAGCGCGATAAGCTCCGAGGAAGCGCCTTCGGCATAAGTTTCCAGGTCCGCAAGCGTGGCCATCGGTTCGTCGTAGAGATCGAACCGGCGCGCTGCAATCAGCGCCTCGAATCCTTCCGCTGGCAGCCGATAGCTCGCAATGCACGCGAGCAGCGCGGCTGCCTCGGGGTAGGACATGGCCTCGCCGCGGCCGCTGCCACTGAGCGTATCGCTCCACCATTGCAGCCGGATCTCGCCTGCGGCGGGCTCGCGAGCGACTTCGCGCACTCGGGTGATCTCGACGTTGAAGGCATAGAGCGCAAAGAGCGCAGCGCGATGCTCCGCGGGCGCGAACAACGTGGCGAGGAACCGATCTCGGTCCGCCGCGCGGACCAGCGCCTGGCAGTGGGCGAACGCATCCGGCATGAGGGCCGAACCCTGCCCGCGCGGCCGCTGACGCCCGCGCGATCTAGCTTTCGCTCGGTGATTTCCCTTCCGACCCCTCGGCGTCCATCCGGGTGGTTCCGACGCCGAGATAGATCAGGATCGGGGCCGCGATGAAAACCGACGTATAGGTGCCGACCAGCACCACGCCAAAAATCATGGTTGCGACGAAGCTGTGAATGGCGTGCCCCCCGAACAGAAGCAGCGCCAGCAGCGCGAGCGTCACCGTCACGTGGGTGATGATCGAACGCGACAATGTCGAGTTGACCGAGACATTGAGCAGGTCCGGCATCGGCATGCGCTTGTAGCGCCGCAGCATCTCGCGAATGCGATCGTAGATGACCACGGTATCGTTGAGCGAGTAGCCGAGAATGGTAAGCAATGCCGCAATGCTGGACAGATCGAAGTCGATCTGGGTCAACGACATGTAGCCGATCGTCAACACCAGATCGTGCACATTGGCGATCATGGCGCCAAGCGAGAACTGCCACTCGAAGCGAAACCAGAGATAGGCCAGGATGGCGAAGATCGCGAGCCCGAGCCCGATGGTGCTGCTGGCCAAGAGCTCGGAGGACACTCGCGGGCCGACCACCTCGATCCTGCGGTAGCTGACGGTGTCCCCGAGCGCTTCTCGCACCTTGGTGATGGCAGCCTGCTGCGCCTGCTCGCCGCCCGGCTGCTGCGCGACGCGGATCAACACGTCGCTCGGCGCGCCGAATTCCTGCAGTTGCACGTCGCCGAGGCCCAGCCCGCCCAGCGTCGTCCGCATCTTGGCGAGATCCGCTGGGCCGGTCTTCGATTGCACCTCGATCAGCGTGCCACCAACGAAATCGATGCCGAAGTTCAGTCCGTGAAAGAAGAACAGCAGGATCGCGACAATCGACAATGCTGCCGATGCCGGGAAGCTAATGCGCCGAAAGCGCATGAAGTCGAACTTGGTGTCATCCGGGACGATCCGCAGCAGCGGGATGGAACGATAGAGGCGCACGTTCGCTTCCGCCTATGAGATCGCCAGCTGTCGCGGGCGCGCCCACCTCACCCACCAGGCCACGATCAGCCGCGTCAGCGTGAACGCCGTGAACACGGTCGTCACAATGCCGATGCCAAGCGTTACGGCGAAGCCGCGCACCGGCCCGCTGCCGAAGAAAAACAATACCGCGGCGGCGATGAATGTGGTGATGTTCGAGTCGAGAATGGTGGCGAGCGCGCGAGTAAAGCCCGCGTCGATCGCGGTGATTGGCGTACGCCCAGTGCGCACCTCCTCCCGAATGCGTTCGTAGATCAGCACGTTGCTGTCCACGGCGATGCCGATCGTCAGAACGATGCCAATGATGCCCGGCAATGTCAGAGTCGCGTTGAGCAGCGATAAGATACCGAAGATCATGCCCACGTTGACCGCGACCGCGATGCTGGCGAACACGCCGAACAGCCCGTAGGTCGCGATCATGAATACGACAACGAGCAGTCCGCCGAAATAGGACGCGAGCTTGCCTTTCTCGATCGAATCCTGGCCGAGCCCCGCGCCCACGACCCGTTGCTCGATCACCGTGAGCTTCGCTGGTAGCGCGCCGGCGCGCAGGAGAATGGCAAGATTGTTGGCAGACTCCACCGTGAAGTTGCCAGAAATCTGGCCGCTGCCGCCCAGGATCGGCTCGCGGATGACCGGCGCGGAAATAACCTCATCGTCGAGCACGATGGCGAAGGGGCGGCCGACGTTCTCCTGGGTGACTTGCGCGAACTTGCGCGCCCCGGAGGTGTTGAACTTGAAAGAGACAATCGGCTCGCCGCTGCGTTGATCGAAGCCGGGCTGCGCATCGGTGAGTTCCTCACCCGAGACGATCACGCGCTTCTCGAGCAGATATGGCTGACGATTGTCGGCCTTCGAGCCATAGACGATTTCGTCGTCGGGCGGCGGCCGGCCCTGCAGCGCCTGCTCGGCCGGCATCGACGTGTCGACCAGGCGGAACGTCAGCTTGGCGGTCTTACCGAGGATGTCGAGCAGTTGCTGGGGGTCGCCGAGGCCCGGGACCTGGACCAGGATGCGATCGTTGCCCTGGCGCTGGATGGAGGGCTCCACTAGCCCGAGTTGATTGACGCGCTTGCCGATGATCTCCACTGATTGATCCACGACCTGGCGGATGCGCTCGAGAAGCGCGGGCTCCGTGGGCGTCAGCCGGACCACGCCGCCCCCGACGTTCTCGACGTCGAGCGAGCGCTGGCCGGCGCTGCCGGCGAAGCCGCTCAGCGGTTGCGACAACTCGCGCAGCTTCGTCAGCCCCTGCTGCAGGTCGTTCTCACGGATGACGACTTCGACCGAGTTGCCGCGGATCACGGGCGCGCGCACCAAGCCGACGCGGGCCTCCCGCAGCACTCTGCGTGCATCATCCTGCAACGCGAGAAGCTTCTGCCTGCGCACGTCGTTGGCATCGACCTCGAGCAGGATATGCGATCCGCCCTGCAGGTCGAGGCCGAGCACGATGTGGCGCTGCGCCCAGGCCGGCCAGCTTTTGACGGTGCTTTCGGAAAAGAAGTTGGGAACCGCGAACAGGCAGCAGATCAGCGCCGTGAGCAAAATCGCCGCCGCCTTCCACTTCGAAATATAGAGCATGGCTCGTCCCGGTTCACGCCTCGACTAGCTGCAGGCGATCGGCGCTAACTGCCTTCGTCCTTGACCGGCTCGCCCTTGGCGCGAACCCCCGAGACCATCGCGCGCACCTGGCGCACGCGTACCCCGTCCGCGATCTCCACCTCGATCTGGTCGTCGTCGACGACCTTAGTGACCTTGCCGACCAGCCCCCCGGACGTAATGACGGTGTCGCCGCGTCGCAAGTTCTTGACCAGCTCCTGGTGCTCCTTTGCCCGCTTCTGCTGCGGCCGCAGGATCAAAAAATACATGATGACGAAGATCAGCACGAACGGCAGCAACTGCATCCAGAATCCGCCGTCGCCGCCGAACGGGCTGCCCTGGGCCAAAGCGGGCGTCACAAACATCTTTTCCAGGTCCTTCGTGCTGGGGGACTGGCTGCGGGCGGACCCGCGCCACCATGGTTTTCCGGCCGGCGAAATCGGCGCGGACTATAGCGGGCATAGGCCCAATTGCAACGTTGCTTCAACTCGTAAACGCGCTCGATTCGCACGCGTGGGATGGCGACTTGCGGGCTTCCCGGCGGCCCGGTAAGGGAGCAGCGACATCCGACTGAAGCTCATGGCCAAACGCGTCGCAAAGCGTCGTTCCAGCCCCTCCTCGCGTCGACGCCCGCGCCTCGCATCGGAATCGAAAAGTTCCGAACATGCGATGGAGCGCGTGGCGGCCGCGCTCGAGCGTCTTGCGCCCGGCGCCCCTGCGCCGCCGCAATTCGCAGCGGCGGATGCCTTCTCCTGGCATGCGGAGGAGCGCAGGCTCGTGCCGGTCGCGCACGTCAATCGCGTCGAGATGTCGCTGCTCAAGGGTATCGACCGCATGCGCGACGTGCTGGTCGAGAATACCGAGCGCTTCGCGCGCGGGCTGCCGGCCAACAATGCTCTGCTGTGGGGCGCACGCGGCATGGGGAAATCATCGCTGGTCAAGGCCGTGCATGCAGCGGTCAATGCCGCACATGGTCGGTGCAAGGGAGAGGACGGCGCGCTCAAACTCGTCGAGATACATCGCGAGGACATCGAAAGCCTCCCCGAATTGATGGCCCTGATGCGGGGAGACCGCTATCGCTTCATCGTGTTCTGCGATGATCTGTCGTTCGAAGCCGAAGACACCAGCTACAAATCGCTCAAGGCCATGCTAGAAGGCGGGATCGAAGGCCGTCCCGACAACGTCGTGTTCTACGCTACCTCGAACCGTCGCCACCTGATGGCACGCGACATGCTCGAGAACGAGCGCTCGACTGCGATCAATCCCGGCGAGGCGGTGGAGGAGAAAGTGTCGCTGTCGGATCGCTTCGGCCTCTGGCTCGGCTTTCACCGCTGCAGTCAGGACGAATATCTGGCGATGGTGGACGGCTATGTTGCCTATTACGCGATTGCGCATCCCCGCGACAAGCTTCACCCGGAGGCGTTGGAGTGGGCAACCACGCGCGGTGCGCGCTCCGGGCGCGTCGCTTGGCAATACGTGCAGGACTTGGCGGGCAGGCTCGGGGTCAGGTTGTCGGCCGAATCGGGACACCCGGCCAAGCGCGCGCCTAGCTGATCGCAATCGACCCTAGGCCCCGTTCAGGAAACGGGTCGGGTCGAGCGGAGAAGCGCCTTTGCGGATTTCGAAATGCAATTGCGGGGCATTGACATTGCCGGTCTGGCCGGAGAGCGCGATGACCTGTCCGCGTTTAACCTGATCGCCGCGCTTGACGAGGAGTTCCTTGGCATGAGCGTACGCTGTGACATAGCCGTTAGGATGCCGCACTAGGACGAGGTTGCCATAGCCCTTGAGTTCGTTGCCGGCGTAAGCCACGACACCGTCCTCGGCCGCTTTCACCGGCGTGTTCTCCGGAAGCGCTATATTGATGCCGTCGTTCTGCTGGCCATTTGTCGTGGGTCCATAGCCCGCGATGATGCGCCCGTTCGCCGGCCAGCGGAACTTGGGCAGCGCCCCGGTTCCCTCCGCCAGCTTGGCAGCGTCCTTGGCCAGCGAATCCGCGGGTGTGACGACGCTCGCGTTCTGCACTGGTTCGGCTTGCTTTACGGGCGCGGCGGCGACGGGCTTCGCCGTCACCGGCGCCGCCGATACCAGGCTGGCGGACTTGCCGGCCGTCGGCAGGCCGGGGATTACCAGATGCTCTCCGACATTCAGAGTGGCCGTCGTATCGATATTATTGGCCCGGGCGATCTCGTTGATGGACTTGTGGTAGAGGCGCGAGATCTTGGCTAGCGTGTCGCCGGCCGCGACGACATGGACGCCGTGAGGCCCCGCAGAGCTGGCCGCGACCGGCGCGGGCGCGGCCCGATGCCCGATGGGCGCTGCGGCGCTGGCCACCCGCGAGGCGGTGTAACGGGGGATGACCAGGCGCTGGCCCGGATAGATGGTCGCGGGCGGCCTCAGGTTGTTGGCCTCGATGATTGCTGAAGCCGGCACTCCATTGCGCCGTGCGATCGCGTCGATGGTGTCGCGGGGGCCTACGGTGATTGCCTTGCCGCCGTCCCAGCTCCAGCTTGCGCCTGCTCCGCCCTTGCGGACCACCGATCCGGCGCTTTCGGGACGGCCTGCGGCCGCGACCCGGGTCGCGCCGGAAGGGACAGGCTGAGCCTGCGCGGATTGCGGCGGAACCGGCTGGCTCTCCACCCGACCAGCAGAGCCCTGCCCTTGCGCAATCGAGCCCGTGGCCTCGGAGCTGCTGTTAGCGCCGAGCAGGCTGCCGTTGAACCGCGATGCATCGCTGCTGCAAGCAGCCAGGCCGACGGTCATCAGCGTCAATGCGATTGCCCGCAGCCAGTCGCGCGAGCGCAGCATTTCGACAACGCGGAACATCGCTATCCACTCGTACGCAGTACACGTGTCGAGTTAACACCTTGCGGGTAAACAAGGCTTTAAGCTTTAAGCGGCGCCGCCGTCGCAAGCGCGCCGGCGCAACGACAAGACTCTTACAATTCGCGCGCCTTTCCCGGCAAAAGCGGCACGAAGCGTACCCCGATCAGCGCCTCCTGTTTAATACCCTGTTCACCTTTTGTAAGTTTGACAAGCTGTTGAGGACCGGCATGCGGTCCAAGCGGCAATATCATCACGCCGCTGTCGGCGAGCTGAGCTGCAAGCGCTTCCGGAACGGTTTCGGCCGCGGCGGTCACAACGATGCGGTCGTACGGTGCGCCATCCGGCACGCCCGCGAAGCCATCACCCACGCGCACGTCGATATTGTCATATCCGAGCGCTCGCAGGCGCTCCCGCGCACTTTCCGCCAGCGTGCGATAGCGCTCGACGCTGACCACCTGCCGCGCAAGCCGCGAGAGAATGGCAGCCTGGTATCCGGAGCCGGTGCCGACCTCCAGCACGCGATGGTGCGGCTGGACGGCGAGATGCTCGGTCATGAAGGCGACCACATAAGGCTGGCTGATGGTCTGGCCGCAGGCGATCGGCAGCGCCTGGTCGGCATAGGCGCTGTCCCGGAAACCGGGTTCGACGAAGTGCTCGCGCGGAACTTCGTCCATCGCGCGCAGCACCGCCGGATCGCTGATCCCCCGCCTGCGCAGGCCGAGCAGGAACTGCATGCGGCCGACATTGTCGGCGCCGGACGGTTGTTTGGGCACGCCAAAGGCTCCCTGCAAGCGATCTTAATCGAAACCTTGCCCCCAGCGACATCGTACGTAAAATAACAATAGATTCAGCATCTTCTGTGACATTTCGCACCTAATCCGGCAATCTCACCGGCCGCGTCGCGATTCGATACCGCCCGCAGATCCGACCCGGCGAGAAGGCAAAGCGGGGCCAAGCCGTCCCGCTTGGTTACGCATCCGAGCCCATGTTTGCGCCAGATGCCTCAACTTCGCCCTCTGCGCCTGCTTGCCTTTCGCCGGGTTCCTGATCACAAGGTCGGCCGGTGACTTCAGCTGCCGCGAAAGCCCCCGCTGGCAGAAGGATCTGCATCACCAGGGCTGACGAATGCCGCCCCGGGCCACAAACGATCAGGCCGGGCGCGATCACCGCGGCGAGGCCGCGCGATTCCGGAGGGTGAAGGGATGATGTCTGCTCCGCAAGCGCAGTCCACGATGCCGGCCAAGCGCGTCCTCGTCGTCGAGGATGAATTGATGATCCGCATGTTGCTCGAGGACATGCTGAGCGAACTCGGCTATACGGTCGCCGCCGAGGCCGCTCGCATCGACGAGGCTCTGGAGGCGGCCAAGAGCGCCGACTTCGATCTTGCAATCCTCGACGTCAATCTCGACGGCCAACCCATCTCTCCGGTGGTCGATGCGCTGGTCGCCCGCGGCACGCCGTTCGTTTTCGCCACCGGTTATGGCGAGCGCGGCCTCCCGGAGCGATATCGCGACCGCCCGACCTTGAAGAAGCCGTTTCAGATGGAAGGTCTCCAGCGAATGCTGCAGAACGCCCTGGAAGCCGCGAAGAATTAACAGGGCGTCATCCTGGTCTGTTGCGTCCTCCCGCCTTGACCGCAGGCTGCCATCAAAGGCCGCCCAGCCGACAGCACATTTTCAATCGAACAGCTCCGCGAGTTTCGTCATGAAAGGCTCGTCGGTCATGTCCAGCCGCAGCGGGGTGACGGCGATGCGATTGTCGGCGAGCGCCGAAATATCGCTGCCATCCGCCGGCGGCAGGCCCCGCATGCGCACGTAGGCGATCCAATAATAGGCATTGCCGCGACCATCCTGCCTGGCGTCGATCTGGAGCCGGTCCTGACGGTTGCGGCCCTGGCTTGTCACCGCGATGCCTTTTACCTCACCGGGCGCGCAGTCCGGGAAGTTGACGTTGATCAGCACATCGCGCGGAATTCCCGCCTTGAGGACGCGACGGATGATGTCGGGCGCGAAGCGGATGGCGGTGTCCCAATGGGGCGGCCGGCCGCTGCGGGATTTGTAGGCCTGCGACAACGCCAACGAGGGGATGCCGAGGATGGTCCCTTCCACCGCGCCCGCCACCGTCCCTGAGTAGATCACATCCTCGCCGGCATTGCGGCCGCGGTTGACGCCGGAGAGCACGAGGCCCGGCGGGCGGTCCTTGATGACGTGGCGCGCGCCCATGATCACGCAGTCCGTGGGCGTGCCCTTGACCGCGTAGCGGCGCTCGCCGACTGCGCGCAGCCGCAGCGGATCGTTGAGCGAGAGCGAGTGCGACACGCCGGACTGGTCGAATTCGGGCGCCAGCACCCAGACGTCGTCGGACAGCGCGCGGCCAATCTCGATGCAGACATCGAGGCCTTCCGAATGGATGCCGTCGTCGTTGGTGACCAGGATGCGCATGGCGGGCGACGCACGACGAAGGACGGAGGATGGGGGCTCGTCCGTCCTCGCATCCTCTGGCTTGCGTCCGTCTTCCGTCATCTGTCTTCCGTCATCCATGCGCTTCGATGGTTTTCAGCCCCCCGATATAGGGCTGCAACGCGTCCGGCACCGCGATCGAACCTCCCTGCTGCTGATAGGTCTCCATGACCGCGATGAGCGCGCGCCCGACCGCCACGCCCGAGCCGTTGAGGGTGTGGACGTAGCGGGGCTGGCGGCTGTCCTTGCCCCTGTAGCGTGCGTTCATGCGTCTCGCCTGGAACTCGCCGCACAGCGAGCAGGAGGAGATCTCGCGATAGGCGTTCTGGCCGGGAAGCCAGACCTCGATGTCGTAGGTCTTCTGCGCGGCAAAGCCCATGTCGCCGGTGCACAATGTAACCACGCGGTAGTGCAGGTCGAGCCGGCGCAAGACCTCTTCGGCGCAGGCCAGCATGCGCTCGTGCTCGTCCCGGCTCTGCTCCGGGGTGGTGATGGAGACGAGCTCGACCTTGGTGAACTGGTGCTGGCGGATCATGCCCCGAGTATCCTTGCCGGCGGCACCAGCCTCGGCGCGGAAGCAGGGCGTGCAGGCGGTGAAGCGCAGGGGCAGCGCCGCCTCATCGACGATCGATTCGCGCACGAGATTGGTCAGCGGCACTTCGGCGGTGGGGATGAGCCAAAGAGGTTGAGTAATCAGATTGTACTCCGCGCCCAACTTTATGAGACTCGGCTCCGGCAACTCATCCAGGCTGCGTCGCTCCTCATCATTCAAGCAGCGTCCTGTTCGAAATTGATCCTCCGCAAATTTCGGGAGCTGCGCCGTACCGAACATCACGTCATCGCGCACCAGCAGCGGCGGTGACACTTCGATATAACCATGCTCATTCGTATGCAGATCGAGCATGAACTGCCCAAGCGCGCGCTCCATCCGCGCAAGGCCGCGCTTGAGTAGCACGAAACGCGCGCCGGAGAGCTTGGCGGCGGCTTCGAAATCCATCTGGCCGAGCGCCTCGCCGAGATCGAAATGCTGCTGCGGCTCAAAGCCGTAAGTATGCTTGGCCCCGAAATGATGGTGCTCGACATTGCCGCTGGCATCGGTGCCGTCCGGCACGTCGTCGAGCGGCAGATTGGGAATCCACGCGAGCGCCTCGTCGAGCTCCCTCGAGATTTTTTTTTCCTCAGCCTCCAGCGCCGGAAGGTCGGCCTTCAGTCGCGCCACCTCGGCCATGAGCGCTTGCGCTGCCGCCTCCTCATTGCTCTTCTTAGCGGCACCGATCTCGCGCGAGGCGGCGTTGCGCCGGGCCAGCGCCGCTTCCGCCTTCTGGATCGCCGCGCGGCGGCGTTCATCGATCGCAAGCAGCTTGTCTGCTTGCGGCGGCAGCCCGCGCCGTGCCAATCCGCGGTCGAATTCCTCCCCGTGCTCTCGGATCCACCTGATGTCGTGCATCGCCGAGCTCTTTCCGCGGGTCATGCCCGTCCCAGCGGCATCGGTACACGCCGGCGACGCCTGTCTAGGAAATGTCGCGACTGATTCCAAGTCCAGGGATATGGCGAAGATAGTGCGCCGGCCGCTGGCGCGCAGCCCGTCATTCCGCCGGCTTGGCGGCGGCGCTGGCGGCGTCCTTGGCCTTGTCGGCCGCGGCCTTCTTCTCGACGAATCGCACCGCCCAGATCGAGCCTTCGTAGAGCGCCAAGAGCGGCACCGCCAGCGAGAGCTGGCTCAGCACATCCGGCGGCGTGAGGATCGCCGCGATCACGAACGCACCCACGATGAAGTAGCGCCGCTTCGACTTGAGCTGATCGGAGGTGACGATGCCGACCCGCCCGAGCAGGGTCAGGATCACCGGCAGCTGGAACGCGATCCCGAACGCGAAGATGAGCTTCATCATCAAGGTCAGATAGTCCTCGACCTTGGGCAGGAGCTCGATCGCGGCCTGGCCCTCACTCGCCGCCTGCTGCATGCCGAGCGAGAAGCGGGCGAGCATCGGCCACACCAGAAAATAGACCACCAGCGAACCGAGGAGGAAAAAGATCGGCGTCGCTACCAGGTACGGCAGGAATGCCTGCTTCTCATGGCGATAGAGTCCCGGCGCCACGAACATATAGATCTGCGTCGCAACCACCGGGAACGAGATGAACGCCGCCCCGAACATGGCGAGCTTGAGCTGCACGACGAAATATTCGAGCAGCCCGGTATAGATAAATTTGGAGTTCTCGGGCCCCGCCACCCAGACGAAAGGCCAGGTCAGCACGTTGTAGATCGTCTTGGCGAAGAAGAAGCAGGCGACGAAGGCGACGGCAAAGGCCAGCAGCGCCTTGATGAGCCGCGCGCGCAGCTCGATCAGGTGCTCCATCAGCGGCGCCTTGGTCGCCTCGATCTCCTTGTCTTCGTCCTCGCGGCTCATGCGGGCTTGTCTCCCGCGTCGGCCTTCGCGGTGGCCCCTGCCGGCAAAGGCTCCGCGGGAGGTGCCACGTCTACTGCCATCGCCGCATCCGCACCCGTCGAGGGCACTGCAGCCGCGCTCGCGATTTCACCCGGCAGCGCGCCCGACACGGCCGCGCCGGCGCCCGCCTCAGGAGGAGGAATGGCCGCGGGTTCGGTGGTGGCCGCGCTCTCGATCTGCTGCTGCGTGCTTTCCAGTTCCCGCCGCACGTCGCCGATGGGATCGAAACTGGTGAAGCTCTGGGCCTGGCTGGTCATGTCATCGACCTGTTTCTTCAGGTCGGCCATTTCGGCCTCGCGCATCGCCTCCTGGAACTGGCTCTGGAACTCGGAAGCCATGCGGCGGAGCTTGCCCGTCCACTGCCCGACCGCGCGCATCACGCCGGGCAGCTCCTTGGGCCCGATCGCGATCAGCGCGACGATGCCGATGAGCAGAAGCTCGCCCCAACCGATGTCCAACATGGAGGCTTCACTCCGAGACGCGCGCTCCGGCGTGCCGAGCCCCCACGCTGCCGCCCGTCAGCCGCCGTCTTGCCGCCGCGTCGGGAGACTCAGCCGACCTTGTGGGTTTCCGCCGTGGTGGCAGTCGTTGCCGGGGCGGGTTGATGGTCGATCGTCTTCACCGGATCGGTCTTGGCCGGCTCAGCCTCGGCTTTTTCGTCCTCCGCGAGCCCCTTCTTGAACGACTTGATGCCCTTGGCAAAATCGCCCATCAGCTCCGAGATCTTGCCGCGCCCGCCGAACAGCAGAAGGCCGACGGCCAGAACCAGAATCCAGTGCCAAATGCTCAGTGAACCCATTCGCAAATCCTCCGCGTCGACGAGAGCGCAGGCCCATCTCGTCTCTCGGCCTTTGGCCAGAAGCTAGGCTTCGGGAGCGACAAAAACAAGGACTTCGACCCGTACGCGGCAGCTACGCTCGTGTAGCCACGAGGCACCCTCGATACTAACTCGGGTGGCGTTTGGCCGCATGACCGCAGCGTCACGCGCATCCGCGCGCCGCGGTTCCGCAACAGCTCGCCACAGTGGCGGTTTGGGATCAGCGGCCGCCCGTCGAAATGTCCGGTGATCTGGCACGCCAGTGCGAGCGCGCCATCCCGCTATTTGTCGCCCGTGCGCTCCGGCGGCGGCACGAGACCGAGATCTAGCTCGCCGGGTTCCAGCGGGTCCTCGTCATCCCGCAGCGCCGGATCGTCGGACGGCACCGGCACCGAGAAGCCGGGCGGCAAGCGCCCGTCGAGCAGACCCGAGCCCTTGAGCTCCTCGAGCCCGGGCAGGTCGCCGACGGCGTCGAGCCCGAAGTGGGAAAGAAATGCCTCGCTCGTGCCGTACGTCACCGGACGGCCGGGGGATTTACGGCGTCCACGCGGGCGGATCCAGCCGGTCTCGAGCAGCACGTCGACCGAGCCCTTTGAGGTGGTCACTCCCCGCAGTTCCTCGATCTCCGCGCGCGTCACCGGCTGGTGGTAGGCGATGATGGCCAGCGTCTCGATCGCGGCGCGCGACAGCTTCCGGGTCTCGACCGTTTCCTTGCTTAGCAGCCAGGAGAGATCGCCGGCAGTTCGGAAGGTCCATTTTCCGCCGATGCGGACGAGATTGACGCCGCGCGCAGCATATTCCTCTTGCAGTCGTATGAGCGCGCCGTGGACGTCAACTCCCTGCGGCAGGCGGGCCGCCAGCGACTTCTCATCCAGCGGATCGGCGGAGGCGAACAACATCGCCTCCAGGAGCCGAAGCTCCTCGGGCCGTTCCTGTCCTGCATCATCCGGCTCCTCATCCGGCCTTACCACCTGCAACCTCGGCATCATTGCGGCCTCCTCTACTCTCGGCCTTCGGACGGCGCCGCCACGCCGCCCGAATCGGCCGCCTCGTTTTCAGTCACTCGCCGCTTGCGCACGTAGAGCGGCGCAAAGGGCGCGTGCTGGTGCATCTCCATTACCCCTTCGCGCACCAGCTCGAGGCTGGAGGCGAAGCTCGAAGCAAACACGGTCGGCGCGAGCGAGGGCTCGACCACGAACGAGATCAGATATTCGTCGAGGCGCGTCCAATCTGGCGTGCGGCCGATGAGCCGTTCGAGAGCTTCGCGCGCTTCGGCCAACGACCAGACGGTGCGCTTGGCGAGCCGCACATGCGCCAACGCGGTCTTTTGCCGTTGTTGCGCGTAGGCCGAGAGCAAGTCGTAAAGTGTCGCACTCCATTGCGGATGCTTGATATGTGCGATCGGCTCGGGCTGGCCGCGTGCGAAAACCTCGCGGTCGAGCTGCGGACGCCCGAACAATCGCTCCGCAACACCGCGAATGGCCTCGAGACGCTTGAGCCGCAGCGCCAGCGCGATGGCCATGTCCTCCGCGCTCTGGCCTTCCGGCGCGTCGGCGTCGGGCAACAGCAGGCGCGACTTCAAGTAAGCAAGCCAAGCCGCCATCACCAAGTAGTCGGCCGCTAACTCGAGCCGGAGCTTGCGCGCCTCCTCGATGAAGGCGAGATACTGATCTGCCAGCGCGAGGATCGAAATCTTTGCGAGATCAACTTTCTGCTGGCGGGCAAGCGCGAGCAGGAGATCGAGCGGTCCTTCAAAGCCCTCGACATCGACGACCAACGCGGGCTCTCCCGCCGCCCGCTCTGGCAGGAGATCGGCTTCGAATTTGTTGTCCTCGGGACTCGTCATATCGCCCTCCGGGCCGCTGCGGGGACGCCCATCAGCGCCGACCACTCGGCGCGCGCGGCGGCGACATCGTCGTTGGGGATGCGCCCGCGCCGAGCCAAAGCGGCATGTGACCGTGCTGCGGGCTCGCCGGCCAGCGCCGGAACGGCGGATGCCACCGCCCGCATTTCCTCGAGGTCGCCGTTGCAGTGCAGGACGATGTCGCAGCCGGCCGAGATCGCCGCACGCGAGCGCTCCTCGATCGAGCCTGCCAGGGCTCCCATGGAGATATCGTCGCTCATCAGCAGGCCGCGAAAGCCCAGCAAGCCACGAATCACGTCACGCACCAGAGTGACCGAAGTCGTGGCCGGGGCAATAGCGTCGAAGGCCGTGTACACCACATGGCCGGTCATTCCCAGCGGGAGATCCGCAAGCGGCCGGAATGCCGCGAAGTCCGTTTCCATCAGCGTTGCGCGATCGACTTCGACCACCGGAAGCTTTTGATGGCTGTCGACACCGGCCCGCCCGTGCCCCGGGATATGCTTGAGCACCGGCAGAACGCCGCCCGCGAGCAGCCCGTCGGCGGCCGAGTGCGCCAGCGCAGCTACCTTGGCCGCGCTGTCGCCATAGGCGCGGTCGCCGATGATGGGATCGGCCCCTGCAATCGGCACGTCGGCAACCGGGAGGCAATTCACGTCGATGCCGACCTCGGCGAGATCGGCGGCGATCAGACGAGCGCCTAGATAGGCGGCCCGGCGACCGAGCACAGGACTGCGCTCGAACAGCCGGCCATAAGCGCTGGCGGCCGGGTAGGCCGGCCAATGCGGCGGACCCAGGCGCTGGACCCGGCCACCCTCCTGATCGACCAGGACCGGCGCTTCCCGCGCCACCGCGTCGCGAAACGACACCACCAGGCGCCGCAGTTGGGCCGGGCTCTCGACGTTGCGCCCGAAGACGACGAGGCCCCACGGCTGGCTCTCGCGCATGAACGCACGTTCGGCGGAACTCAATGCCGTGCCGGCAACACCGGTAATGAAGGCGCGTGCTGTCATCGGCGCGGACTAGCCCGCGCAAGCCGCAAGGGTCAAGCGCGACTCAGTGGCTGGGAACGACGCATTGGCCCCCGGCAGCCTTGTAGCTCGCACAAAACTGACTGGCCTCATGGGCCGACGCGAACGGCCCGACCATGGTGCGGTAAAACACCCCTTTGCCACCCAAATCCGCGCGGCGGATGATCGGCTGTCGCCCGCCAAGCTCGTTCGGGAATTTCGCCTGCAAGGCGCGGAATGAGGAGACCGCCTCGTGCTCGCTTTTTTGCGAGGCGAGCTGCACGAGGAACCCTCCCGTCGGACCATGCGCCGCTTCTGGAGGGGTCCGCGCGCCAGGCGCGGTGGCAACCTGCGTCCGAGCGGCCGTGCCCGAGGCCGGCTCGCTGGTCTGCGGTTCGAGCGAGAGCGGAGCGGCATTGTGACCGCTCACCGCCTTGGATGAAGGTGTCATCGCGGGAGCGCGCAGCCCCTCGCCCGGCGCAGCGGCTGCGGGTGGCTGCGGCGCCGGAGCGCCCAGCGGTTGACCGCTCGTGTCGGCTGCGTCGGGACGAATGGTGACGGTGCGGATCTTCTTGGGCTCGGTGGATAGCGCCGAGGGAGCGGTCGCGGACTGCTGAGCCGGCGCGACTTGCCCCATCGCGGGCGGGGGCGCCACGACCGCTGGCGCGGTCTGGGGCGCCGTCGCCTGCAAGGTCACCGGCTCTTCCTGCTTGGATACCAGCTGTTCCTTGCCCGCATTCGCCAACTGATCCTCAATGGACTTGCCGGTTTGCCCATCCGGGGCGGCAGGCACGACTTTCATCGGCGTTGAATTGTCGGCCGTAATGACCGGTGGGGAGGTGGAACTGGTCGCAGGATAGAAGCTGCGATAGGCATAAGCGCCCACCGTGCCGAGCAAGGCGCAACCCACGAGGACCAGTGCGGTCATGACCCAGCTGCGCCGGGTGGCGTGCGGCGGGTCGTCGTACTGTTCCTCCTCGTAGGGGTCGAGCGGAACATCGTCCTGGTAGTATTGCTCGGAGTCGTAGCTGTCTTGCGTCGCATCGGCGTATTGCTCGGCGTCGTGGCGCGCGTCGTCACGGTACTGGCCTTGATGGTCGGCCGCGAGCGGCACTTGCTCGTGAACGCGGCTATCGGAGTACCCTTCCTCGTCCCCCTGCGCCGCCGGATACTCGAAAGCGCGGCGCGATCGGTCAGAGGCTGGGACCGCCGCCCCATCATCGCTGGCAAGCTGCTGCGGGCGCGCTGGCGTGGGCCGCTGATCCGCGGGGGGCAAAGTGGCGCCCTCGCGCCGCGGCTGGCGCGGGCTGTTTCGACCGAACGTGGCAAAAGGATCGCCCTGGCCGATCAGACGCGCCAGCTCCGCAAGCGGGTCATCGGCGATGACTTGCCCGCTCGGCCGCGGCGATCCCGCCGCGCGTCCATCGGGATCATGAGAGCGATAGGGTGCTGACTTGGGATCGTCCGCCATACTCATCCCGCTACCGGTTATTGGCGTCGCACTCGGCGGGTTCCAAGACCGATCCAGCTAAAGGGTCCGTCTACGAGATGGAACCGGGCGAGAAACTCAACGCATCTCCTCAGGCGCCTCGACGCCAAGCAGCCCGAGCCCTGACGCGAGAACAGTGACAATGCCCTGCACCAGCGCCAAGCGAGCCAGGGTCAGTTGTGGATCATTCTGGATAATGAAGCGTAAATGTGGCGTGTCTTTTCCGCGATTCCAGTGGGTATGGAAATCGCTTGCAAGTTCATAGAGATAAAACGCGATCCGATGAGGTTCGTGAGCGATCGCGGCGGCTTCGATGAGACGCGGGTAGAGCGCGAGGCGGCGCATGAGCGCAAGCTCTCCGGAATCGGTGAGCCGATCGAGCGGCGCTTCTGCAAGCGCCGCGCCGCGCGCCGCTGGCTCGCACGGGAGCTCGGGGACGACCTCGCGCGCGTTGCGAAATACCGATTGGCCGCGGGCGTGGCCGTATTGGACATAAAATACCGGATTGTCGCGCGAGTGCTCGATGACCTTGGCAAGGTCGAAATCGAGCACAGCGTCATTCTTGCGGAACAGCATCATGAATCGCACCGCGTCCTTGCCGACCTCGGTAACGACATCACGCAAGGTGACGAACTCCCCCGCCCGCTTCGACATCTTGACCGGCTCGCCGCCCCGCAGCAGCTTGACCAGCTGCACGATTTTGACGTCGAGCTCGGCGCGCGCCGCATTGGTGATCCTCTGCACCGCGTTCACCGCCGCCTGCACTCGCTTGATATAGCCTCCGTGATCAGCGCCCCAGACGTCGATCATGCTACGGAAGCCACGATCGATCTTGCTCTTGTGGTAGGCGATGTCGGAAGCGAAGTACGTGTAGCTCCCGTCCGACTTGATCAGCGGCCGATCGACGTCGTCGCCGAACTCCGTCGAGCGGAACAGGGTCTGCTCGCGGTCCTCCCAGTCCTCCACCGGCGCGCCTTTGGGCGGCGGCAATCGTCCCTCGTAGACGTAGCCGGCCCGCCGCAGCGCGGCGATGGTCTCGCCAACGACGTCGCGCGGTCCTTCGATGAGCGAGCGCTCGGAGAAGAACACGTCGGGCACGACGTTGAGCGCGCGCAGGTCGTTGCGGATCTCCGCCATCATCATCTCGACGGCGCGCGCCCGCACGACCGGCAGCCATTCCGGCTCGGGCCTGCGTTGCAGGCGCGCTCCGTATTCGGCGGCGAGCCGAGCGCCCACCGGCTTGAGATAATCGCCGGGATAGAGCCCTTCCGGGATCGGGCCGATATTCTCGCCGAGCGCCTCGCGGTAGCGCAGGAACGCCGAGCGCGCGAGCGCGTCCACCTGCGCGCCGGCGTCGTTGATGTAGTATTCGCGCGTCACTGCAAAGCCGCTGAAGGCGAGCAGGTTGGCGAGCGCGTCGCCGAACACTGCGCCGCGACAGTGACCGACGTGCATGGGTCCGGTCGGGTTGGCAGAGACGTATTCGATGTTCACGGAGGCGTCGCGGCCGACATTGGTGCGCCCGTAATCGGGACCTCCGACGAGCACCAGGCGCAGTGCTGCGGTCCAGGCCGCCGGCTTGAGCGTCAGATTGATGAAGCCCGGCCCTGCGACTTCGGCCTTCGCGACCATGCTGTCGGCGGCAAGCCTGCCGGCGATCTCGGCGGCCAGTTCGCGCGGCTTCTTGCCGGCGTCCTTCGCCAACACCATCGCCGCATTGGTAGCCATGTCGCCGTGCGCGGCCTCACGCGGCGGTTCGACACTGATGCGGGACTGGTCGACCCCGGCGGGCAGCACGCCCTCTGCCACCAGCGCATCGGTGGCGGCGCGCACCTTGTCCAAAACGGCGGCAAAGATGTTTTGATCGCTCATGGCGCGGCGGCATTGCGTCAAGGCGCGGCGCCTAACGCAATTCCGGCGTCGAGTCAAAAAGCCGGGCATGCTCGCCGAGCGCGTAGCGGTCGGTCATGCCGGCGATGAAATCAGCAATTCGGCGTAGCCGATCGGCGTCCTCGCCGGCCTCGGCGATCTGTGCCCACTCCGCTGGCATGTCTTGGGGCGCCTGCGCGTAGCGCGCGAACAGGGCGCAGATCACGGCCTCGGCGTCGCCCATGATGCGCACGATGCGCTGGTGGCGGTACATGCGTGGATAAAGAAACCCTTTGATGGCGCGGTCGGCCTCCGCCATGGACGGCGAAAATCCGACGACCGGAGCCGCGGCAAGCCGCACCTCCTCCGAGCAGCGCGGCGCCAATGCCCGCAGCCGCTCACTGGTTTGACAAGTGACGTCCTCGATCATTCGCGTGATCAGGCGTCGCACCAGTTCATGCGCCAGCCGTCCGGGCTCGACCTGCCCATGCTCGGTTCGGGTGCATTGCAAGATGTCGCCGATCAGGGCGACTCCGGCGAGATCGCCAAGAGCGAAAAGGCCGGCGCGCAGGCCATCATCAATGTCGTGGGCGTCGTAGGCAATGTCGTCCGCAAGGGCCGCGATCTGCGCCTCGGCGCCGGCAAAGCTCCAGAGCTCGAGATCCTGCGTCTCGCCATAGTGCCGGATGCCATGTGGCAGCCCGCGCTCGCGATAGCGCCCGATTGGGGTACCGTCGCGCCGCGTGAGCGGCCCGTTGTGCTTGACCAGACCTTCGAGCGTCTCCCAGGTGAGGTTCAAGCCGTCAAAGGCAGGATACCGCCGCTCCAGGTCCGTCACCACCCGCAACGTCTGCGCATTGTGGTCGAAGCCGCCGCAGTCGGCGAGACAACGATCGAGCGCACGCTCGCCGGCATGGCCGAAGGGGGGGTGGCCGAGGTCGTGGGCGAGCGCCAGCGCCTCTGCCAGATCCTCGTCGAGGCCGAGCGCCCGCGCAAGCGAGCGGGCGATCTGGGCGACCTCGAGGGTATGGGTCAAGCGCGTGCGGAAGTGGTCACCCTCATGGAACACGAAGACCTGCGTCTTGTAGGCAAGCCGGCGGAATGCCGTGGCATGGATGATGCGGTCACAGTCGCGGCGGAAGGCGTTGCGGGTCGGACTGACCGGCTCGGGGTAAAGCCGGCCACGGCTCCTCCCGGGAGCCGATGCATAGGGTGCGCGCGCGACGGCCGCTTCGATCGCCATGCCGGACACCCAATTGACCAACGCCCGCAGCGCACTTAACTATTGCTGTGTGCTGGTGGCAATGACGATGGTTTGCTTATGGACGCCATTACATTGACCGAACGCGCGGCGCGCCGGATCGGGGAAATTCTGCGCCGGGAAGCGCCAGGCACGATGCTGCGCGTGAGCGTAGAAGGCGGCGGCTGCTCCGGCTTCCAGTACAAGTTCGACATGGACCGCACGCGCTCGGCCGACGATCTCCTCATCGAACGCGAGGGGGCGACCGTGCTGGTCGATCAGCTCTCGGTCGGTTATCTGGCCGGCTCCGAGATCGATTTCGTCGACGACCTGATCGGCGCCTCTTTCCGCATCAACAATCCGAAAGCCACGGCGTCCTGCGGTTGCGGCACGAGCTTTTCGCTCTGACGCCAGCTGGCGCGCCGACGGTCGTTGCGCGTTGGCGGCTGCGACCCTACTCCGCCGCCACCGCGGTCGGCGGCTCCGCCTGCTCCGGCACCTCCCTGATCTGCGGCTCGAGCCGGTACTTGAGCATGCGGTCGATGCGGTCGAGATACGTGTAGACCACCGGCGTAATAAACAGGGTCAGGAGCTGCGACACGCACAGGCC
>DATBKV010000119.1:0-6362 GCA_036555745.1 Xanthobacteraceae bacterium
TGCGCGCTCGGATTCCCACGGCGAGCTGCCGCAGCCGCCGACCAGCTATCTCAAGAAAATCTATTTCGACAGCGTGGTGTTCACCCCGCACCAGCTCGCCGAGCTGGTGCGCCTCTATGGCGCCGACCACGTCATCATGGGCACCGACTATCCCTTCGACATGGCCGACTACGATCCGATCGGCCATGTCGCATCAGTCGAGGCGTTCGATGCTTCGACCATCGCGGCCATCGCCGGCGGCAACGCGCGCCGCCTGCTGGGGATTTGAGCGATCGGCGCATGTCCCAGAAAACCGGGCACCGGTTTTCCGATAAGGACATGCGCCAAATAAAGTCATCTGGAGCGCACCCCGATTGAATCGAATCGGCATGCGCTCCGGGACGGCGAGACGTCCTCGGCGGGCCGCAGCCGCAATGATCGTTCAGCGAGCGCGCCCGGGTTTGCTCCGGCGGGAGCAGGACCGCCTCAATCCTTCAGGCCGGCCTTGTGCAGCCCCTTGAGAAAGCGCGCGCGATCCGCCGGGTTGGCATAGACCGTGTTCATTTCCACGTGGGAGATGGAGAGGCCGGGGTGCAGCGTCATGGTGTGGGCAAGCGCTTCCTTCGCCTCCTCCGTCCGCCCCAGCAGGCCCAGCGAGACGGTCATGAGCCGCCAGGCTCCGGCATGGTGCGGATGCATGGCGGCGGTCGCACGGCATACCGCGATGGTCTCCTCGTACTTTTCGAGCGCGAACAGCGCCATGTAGCGCACGATCGGCGCGTAGATCGCGAGAAACGGATCGCGCGGGCTCAGCCGCTGTGCATCCTCGAGCGCCCGCAGCCCGCTTTCCGGCTGGCCGCCGCAGGCCAGCGCATATCCCAATCCGGCATGCGCCAGCGCGAAGCTCGGGCTCAGCTCGATCGACTTGGAGAGATGACTGAGCGCCAGCTGAGGCCGCCGCCGGCGCGCGTGACCCAGTCCAAGCACGAGGTGGGCCCACGGCTCTTCATCGTCGAGCGCGGCGGCCGTTGCGCCCGCGGCGAGCGCGGCGTCCGTGAATTCGCCGATCGGCCTGCGCGTGTCCAGATTGAACATGCTGATGTAGGTCCAGCCCAGCAACGCGTGCGCGTGCGCATAGTTGGGATCGAGCCCAATGGCTTGCTGCAGCAGTTCCTGCGCCCGCATATGCTCCTGCGTGCTCATCCGCCACATATGCGGCAGCGCGCGCATCACCAGATCCCAGGCATCGATGCTGCGCGGCGGCTTTCTTTCGACCCGCGCCGCCTCGGCCACCAGAATCTGGGGCCCCACCGAGCCGATCACGCGGTTGGTGATGTCGTCCTGCAGCGCGAAGATATCGGCCAATTCGCGATCGTATTTCTCCGCCCACAGGTGATTGCCACTGGCGGCGTCGATCAGCTGGCCAGTCACGCGAACGCGGTTGGCCGCCTTGCGCACGCTGCCCTCCAGCACGTAGCGCACGCCGAGCTGGGCGGCGACATCGCGGATATCGGTGGCTTGGCCCTTGAAGGCGAAGGACGAATTGCGGGCGATGACGAAGAACCAGCGCTGGCGGGACAACCCGGTGATGATGTCCTCGGTCAGGCCATCGGCAAAGTACTCCTGGTCTGGGTCGCGGCTCATGTTTTGAAACGGTAGCACCGCGATCGACGGCTTGTCCGGAAGCGGCAGCGGCTCGGCCTGCGGCACGAGCTCGGGCGCATCATCGGCTGGCGCGCGCGCCGGCGCCTCTTTCGCCTCGGCCGGGCCGGCGCGAGCGGCGCTGTCGGCAACAGTCCCCACAAAACGAAAGCCGCGCTTGTGGACCGTGCGAATGAGACCCTGGTCGCTGCCGGTATCCCCCAACGCGCGCCGCGCCGCGCTGATCCGGGAGCTGAGCGCCGCCTCCGAGATGGAGCGGCCATGCCAGATCGTGTCGATCAACTCGTCCTTGCTCACGATCCGGTCGCGGTTCTTCACGAGGTGAACGATCAGGTCGAACACCTGCGGCTCGATGTGAACCGCGGCGCCGGCACGTCGCAGCTCGTGCCGAGCAACGTCGATCTCGAACTCGCCGAAGTTGAAATCCAAGGCTTCCCCCGCCCGCAAGCGGGCTGTTCACGAACACACGGATGCCGGCATGTTCGTGTGCGGAGGTGGTGTGCCGGTTCAGGGGAACAATAGCATATTGGGCAATCTCCAGAAAATCTTCAAAGAAAATGCAGGATCGGCTTCAGCCCGCGTCCAGTCGAGCCATTTCCCCCGCGGCCGAACGCGCTGCATCGGGCCGTGGCGGCAGCGCGGTTGCAGAAGCTCGGGCAAGAGCATGATCGCGAACAGCAGGTCCCGCACAGCCGCGAGCGACATCCGTATTCGCCGCTCTCCCCGCGCGTCCTCGAGGGTCCTTGCCTTTTGCCGAACTATCGCGGATTTTCTGGCGCCTGCCTATGGTCGGCCCGGTGCGGTAATGCCGCACAATCTGCACGTCATGTCCTGCAAGCGCGCCACGCGCCGAAGCGCCGGAGTTGGCTAGCGTGATCGCCGTCGCGATCGACATCGGAGGCACCTTCACCGATCTCATCGGGTTCGACCAGGCGGCGGGGCGCTTCGTGCAGGCCAAGAGCCTCACCACGCCCGCGCAGCTCGGCCAGGGCGTCGTCGACTGCATCCGCAAGAGCGGGCTTGCGGCCGCCGCCATCGAGGAGCTCATCCACGGCTCGACCATCGCCATCAACACGCTGATCGAGCGCAAGGGCGCCAAGACCGGGCTGGTGGTCACCCGCGGCACGCGCGACGTGTACATCATCGGCCGCGGCAACCGGCCGGAAGCCTACAACCTGTTCTTCCACCGCCATCGACCGCTGGTGCCGCGCCATCTCACGCGCGAGGTGGACGAGCGCCTGCTGAGCTCGGGCGAGGTGCACGCGCCGCTCGATCGCGCCGGCGTCGCCGACGCCTGCCGCGCGCTCGCCGCCGCCGGGGTCGAGGCGGTCGCGGTCTGCTTCCTGCACTCCTATGTCAATCCTGAGCACGAGCGCATGGCCGGAGAGATGATCCGCGCCGCCATGCCCGGCGCCTACCTTTCGCTCTCGCATCAGATCCTGCGCGAGTACCGCGAGTTCGAGCGCACCTCGACCACGGTCGTGAACGCCTATATCGGCCCGAAGGTCGGCGGCTACGTCAAGAACCTGAGCTCCAGCCTCGCCGCCATCGGCTTTCGCGGGGCGCTTTCGATCATGCGGTCGAACGGCGGGGTGATGACGCCGCAGATCGCGACCGAGCGGCCCGCCGCCATGATGGAGTCCGGTCCGGTCGGCGGCATCATCGCCGCGGCGCAAGTCGGGGCGGCGCTCGGCTACCGCAACGTGATCTCGTTCGACATGGGCGGCACCACGGCGAAAGCGAGCCTCGTCCGCGACGGTGAGCCGACGATGGCCCCCGGCTATTACGTCGGCGGCTATGCCAGCGGTCACCCCGTCATGCTGCCGATGATCGATGTGGTCGAGGTCGGCGCCGGCGGCGGCTCCATCGCCTGGCTCGACGAGGTCGGCGCGCTCAAGGTCGGACCGCACAGCGCCGGCGCCGACCCCGGGCCGATCTGCTATCGCGGCGGCGGGGCGGAGCCGACCATTACCGACGCCAATGTCGTGCTCGGGCGGCTCGATCCCGACAACTTTCTCGGCGGCGAGATGTGGCTCGACGCCGATGCCGCCCGGCGCGGCATCGCCGACAAGGTCGCGGCCCCGTTGCGAATGAGCACCACCGCCGCCGCGCAGGCCATCGTGGAGATCGCCATTGCCAAGATGTCGCTTGCGGTGCGCGAAGTTTCGGTCGCCAAGGGTTACGACCCGCGCGATTTTGCGCTCATTGCCTCCGGCGGGGCGGGCCCGCTGCATGTCGCTGCGATCGCGCGCGAACTGCACATCCCCAAGGTCATCGTGCCGCTGTTCCCCTCGCATTTCTCCGCCGTCGGCATGCTGCTGGCGGACGAGCGGCACGATTTCATCCGAACCTTCTACTCGGATCTCGCCAGCGTGGATTTCGCCACGCTGCTCAAGATCCACCGCGAAATGGTCGCCGAGGCATCCGCCGGCCTGCGTCATTCCGCGCAGGCGCAGCACCAGGTCCATCTCGACCTGCGCTACGTGGGGCAGGAATTCACGCTGCAGGTGCCGGTGAGCGCGCAGCAGATCGAGGCCGGCGACCGCGCCGGCATCAGAGCCGCGTTCGATGCGCTCTACGAGCATCGCTACGCCCATCATTCGCCCGACGAGCCGGTCGAGATGGTCAATATCCGGCTCGCCCTGATCGGCAAGCGGCCGAAGCTCGCCTTTCCGCGCCTCGCCGAGACCGGGCTCGCCGCGCCCGCCTGCCAACGCGACGTCTATTTCGCCGACGCACGGCGGGCGCTGCCCTGCCCGGTCTACCAGCGCGAGGCGCTCGGCGCCGGCAGCGCGACCGCCGGGCCTGCGCTGATCCAGGAACACGGCACGACCACCGTGCTGTTCGAGCAGGACAGCTTGACGGTCGCGCCCTCCGGCGAGCTCATCATCTCGGTGGGAGCGGCGTCATGACCCTCGATCCGGTCACGCTCGAAGTCATCCGCAACGCGCTGCCGGCGGTCGCCAACGAGATGGCGGCCGACCTGCAACGCACCTCCTACAACATGATGATCTACGAGGTCCGCGATTTCTGCACCGCGCTGGTAAACCCGGCGGGGGAATTGATCTGCCAGAACGTCGGCGGCGTGTCGCATTTCGTCGCCGATCTCGGCGTCATCATCACCGACGGCATGAAGCGCTACGGCCGTGACGGCTTCGCCCCGGGCGACGTGATCATCACCAATCATCAGGCGGTCGCCGGGCAACACCTCAACAACATCGTCATCTATATGCCCTATTTCCACGACGGCGAACTCCTGATGTTCGCCATGGTCAGGGCGCACTGGATCGACGTCGGCGGCATGAGCACCGGCTTCGGCGCCGGCCCCACCGTCGCCGACCCCTGGATGGAGGGACTGCAGCTCGATCAGCTCAAGATCTACGAGGCCGGCAAGCTCAACGAGACGCTCCATCGCGTGCTGCGGGACAACATCCGTTTTCCGGAATCCTCGCTCGGCGACATGAAATCGCAGATGGCGGCCTGCCGGCTCGCGGCAAGGCGCATGGACGAGCTGTTCGCGAAATACGGCCGCGACACGATTCTCGCGGCGATCGCGCGCATCTTCGACGAGACTGAGACGAAATGCCGAAACGTGGTGTCCCGGCTCGCCGACGGCGTCTACCAAGCCAGCGCCGCGCTCGACGAGGACGGCGTTACCCGCGGTGAGCCGGTGCCCATCCACGCCAAGGTGACCATCGCGGGCGGCGCCATGACCATCGATCTCTCCGGCTGCTCGGGCGAGCGCCGCGCCGCCGTCAATTCGCGCACGCTCGCCGGCGCGCGCGTGGCCTACAAGGCGCTCACCGCGCCGCTTGACCCCGTCAACGAAGGTTCGTTCCGCGCACTCGAGGTGATCATTCCGGAAGGCAACATCATGATGGCGCGCTTTCCCGCGCCGATGTCGACCTGGAGCATGATCGTGCCGATGGTGGTCGATACCATCGTCGCGGCGCTCGCCCCGGCCATGGCGGAGCAGGTGCCGGCGGGACACCACGGACTCCTCGGCGGCGCCGTCGTATTCTTCGGCACGCATCCCGCGACCAAGCGGCGGTTCGTGGTGCAGAGCATCGAAGGCGGAGGCTGGGGCGGGCGGCCGTTCGAGGACGGGGAGTCCGGCACCGTCTCCGTGTGTCAGGGCGACGTGCGCAACGGCTCGATCGAAGGGATCGAGCTCAAGTGCCCGGTGCTCGTCGAGGGCCGCGGGCTACGTGCCGATTCCGGTGGCGCGGGAAAATATCGCGGCGGGCTGGGCATCGACATGCGGGTGCGCAACCTGGTCGAAGGCAAATGGAATTTCGAGCTGGTGCGCCGAAGCCAATGCCCGCCCTGGGGCCTGTGGGGCGGCAAGCCGGGCGAATACGGCATGTATCTGCTGCGCGCGCCCGGCGAGGATGAATTCCGCATGATGGGTGGAGCGCACCACCCGGTGCCGGTGAACGCGGAAGTGATCGTGCGCACCGGCGGCGGCGGCGGCTGGGGCGACCCGCTCGAGCGCGATCCCGCGGCGGTGCGCGCCGACGTCGAGGAGGAGCTCGTTTCGCCCGCATCGGCGCGCGAGGACTATGGCGTGGCGCTGCGGGACGACCTGAGCATCGACCAGGCGGCGACCGAACAAACAAGACGTGCGATAAGATCGCGGCGAGGAAGCGCAAAGCAGGGGGCGAAGGAATGATCGACGCGGTCACCGATCACCGCGCTGGCCGCGTGGCGGCCCACGCCTG
>DATBKV010000120.1:0-18517 GCA_036555745.1 Xanthobacteraceae bacterium
CGATGATGGTCGACCGTCCAACAAACTGAGAACAGCGGGCAGCTATGGCATTCCAGTGGTAAGCGAGCGCCGGTTTCTCGAATGGATCGGCAAAGCGGTCCCCGATACCTGGAATAGGACCTACTCGACCGGTCAGATCGCTACATTGAGCAAGCTCTCCCATGGCACTGTCGAAGAGCTTGCCCGGTTCGGCCTGCTGAACCCGCGCGGTGGCCTGTTCGGCTTTCGCGATCTGGCAGCCGCCCGGCAGATCGCAAACCTGTTTGAACATGGGATTAGCCTTTCCGAAATCGTTCGCAGCGTGAAAGAGCTCAGGGCATGGCTCCCCGAAGCCGAGTTGTCTAATTTGCGTCTGCATCCCACCAATCACCATGCCATCGAGGTTGAACAGCCCGAGGGAAGAACCGACAAGCGTGGGCAGTTTGTGTTGCAGGTAATTCCGCCTGAACAGAACGCCGACGCTCTATTTGAGCAGGCACAAGCGGCGGAGGAGACCGGGGACCATGCCGAAGCCGAGCGCCTCTATCGCGCTCTGATGAACTGCGATCCCACGGATCCGGCGGCACCGTTCAATCTTGGCAATATGCTTCGAGCTAACAGCCGCAAGGTTGAAGCGGAAGCGGCCTTACGCGCAGCGACTCGCGCTGATCCGATGTTTGCAGAGGCTTGGTATAATCTTTCCGACCTGCTGGACGAGCAGGGCCGATCAGAGACTGCCATCGATTGCTTGCGCACCGCGCTACGGGCTGCCCCCGACTACGCGGATGCGATCTTTAATCTCGCGCTCCTGCTGCAGCGAAACAATCAGCATGTGGAGGCTGCGGAGCATTGGCGGCGGTACCTCGCCTGCGACCCCCGATCAGATTGGGCTACCCGGGCGCGGCGATCTTTGAAATTCTGCGAGATGCAGGTCCATCTCTCAGCGTCCTGAAGCGACGTGTGCTGGGAGCAGAGCCCGGGCTGCTCGAATCCACTGCTCGATCCACTGGGTTTGATTCCACGCCCGGCGCCGCTCGACGTAGCCATGCGGGGCACTCCTGAGATGCCATCGCTACGTTGCTATTTTTAGCCGTTCCGCGCAATAATATTGCGGCACACTGAAATGTAAGTTTCTTCCTGCATTGGGCAGAAGATCAAGCAAAAACAGCGGGTTGTACTGGACCTGACGTCCCCTGGCGCCAGCACCACATTCGTGACCGGCGCAGCCACGATCGCCGGAACGCTCAATGCCAATGACCTCGGAGGCTCCTACACCAGCAGCCACATCTTCTCGGTGCTGAGCTCCACCGGAGGTCTGACCGGCACCTTCAGTTCCCTGACCACCACCGGCAGTTTTGGCGGCGCGGTCCTGAGCCTCGCCTACAGCCCGCACGAGGTCTTCCTCATCATCGCCGCCAGCGGCCCCGCGCCGCCCGAGTGGAGAGCCGTCCCGGGGAGCAGCGACTGGAATACCGCCACCAACTGGACGACCAACACCGTGCCCACCGCTACGGATATCGCCCAGTTCAATGCGTCGACCATCACCACGATCAACATCCAACAGGCCGGCACGCAGGTCGGTGCCCTGGAGTTCAACGCCGGCGCGCCGGCCTACACCTTCAACATCACCGGAACCAGCGGCGTGCCCTCCTCGCTCGTTATCCAGGGCGATGGTGTCGCCGACATCTCCGGCAATGCGCCCACCTTCGTGGTGAGCGGGGTCTCCGGCGCGCTCGGCACGCTGCAATTCAACAATTCGAGCACAGCTGACGACGCGGTCATCATCACGAATGCCTTCGGCCAGACCATTTTCTCCGGCAACGGGAACGGCGGCTTCGCGCGCTTCATCACCAATGCCGGCGGGGTCGTCGACTTCTCCGGGACCAGCGGACCTGCCGGCAACAGCCTGGTCACGGCCGGTTCGATCGAGGGTGCCGGCACCTACAATCTCGGCTCCAACACCCTCGTGGTCGGGCTCAACGGCCTCAGCACCACGGTGAGCGGCAGCATCAACGACGGCGGGGCGAGCGGCGGCAGCGGCGCTTCGCTGGTCAAGGTCGGCGGCGGGACGCTGACCTTGTCGGGCGCGAGCACCTACACCGGCTTCACGGCAGTCTTGGGGGGCACGCTGCAGGCCGGGGCGGCCAATGCCCTCGCATCGAGCAGCGCGTTCATGGTCGCGAGCGGCGCGACGCTCGATCTCGCGAGCTTCAACCAGACCATCGGCTCGCTCGCCGGCGGCGGCAGCGTGACGCTCGGCTCGGCGACATTGACCACCGGCAACAACAATAGGAGCACGACGTTCTCAGGCACGATGTCCGGCAGTGGCGGGCTGACCAAGGTCGGTTCCGGCACGCTCACGCTCGCGGGCAGCAGCGGCTATTCCGGCGCGACGGCGGTCAATGCCGGCACGCTGCAGGCGGGCGCGGCGAATGCCTTCGCTGCGAGCAGCGCGTTCACAATCGTGAGCGGCGCCACGCTCGATCTCGCAGGCTTCAATCAGACCATCGGCTCGCTCGCCGGCGGCGGCGGCGTGACGCTCGGCTCGGCGACCTTGACCACAGGCAACGACAATAGCAGCACCACGTTCTCGGGGACGATGTCCGGCACTGGCGGGCTGGCCAAGATCGGTTCCGGGGCGCTGACGCTCTCGGGCGGCAATAGCTATTCCGGCGCGACGATCGTCAATGCCGGCGCGCTGCAAGCGGGCGCGGCCAATGCATTTTCGGCGAGCAGCGCGTTCGCGGTCGGGAGCGGCGCCACGCTCGATCTCGCGAGCTTCGGCCAGACCATCGGCTCGCTCGCCGGCGCCGGCAATGTGACGCTGGGCTCCGCCACGTTGACCACCGGCAACGACAACACCAGCACGACGTTCTCCGGCACGATCTCCGGCGTCGGCGGGCTGACCAAGATCGGCGCCGGCACCCTCACGCTCGCGGGCGCCAACAGCTATTTCGGGGGCACCACGATCGACGCCGGCACCTTGGCGGTATCGGCCGACAACAATCTCGGCAACAGTTCGGGCAGCCTCGCGATTGGCGGCGGCACTTTGCAGTACCGGGCGGGCTTTACCTCGAACCGCGCGGTGACGCTGAATGCGGGCGGCGGCATTTTCGACACCAATGGCAACGCCGCGACCCTTGGGGGATCGATCTCCGGTCCCGGTGGGCTGACCAAGGCCGGCGCCGGCACGCTCACGCTCTCGGGCGCCAATACCTATGCCGGGGCCACGACGATCAACGCTGGCACGCTGGCGGTGGCGGCGGACAACAATCTCGGCAGCGGCTCGGGGAGCCTCGCCTTCGGCGGCGGCACCTTGCAGTATCTGGCAGGCTTTACCTCGAACCGCGCGGTGACGCTGAACGCGGGCGGCGGCATTTTCGATACCAACGGCAACAACTCGACCCTTGCCGGAACGGTCTCCGGCAGCGGCGGGCTGACCAAGATCGGGAACGGCACGCTCACGCTGTCGGGGAGCAACTCATATTCCGGGGCCACCACGATCAACGCCGGCACGCTCATCGTAAACGGGGCGATCGCCAATTCGGCCGTGACCGTGAACAGTGGCGCCATGCTCGCAGGCACCGGCACGGTGGGCACGACTACCATCAACAGCGGCGCCATTTTTGCGCCCGGCAATTCGCCCGGCACCATGACGGTGCAGGGCAATCTCGCCTTCCAGGCCGGCGCGCTCTACCTCGTGCAGATGAATCCGTCGACCGGATCGAGCGCCAATGTGACGGCGGGTGGCAGCGCCACGCTTGCCGGCACGGTGAATGCGGTGTTCGCCGCGGGCAGTTACGTGACGCGCAGCTATGCCATCGTCTCGGCCGCAGGCGGGCTCGGCGGCGCGTTCAGCAGCCTGACCACTAGCAATCTCCCCGCCGGCTTCACCGCATTCCTCAGCTACACCAATACCGACGCGATCCTGAACCTGAGCGCGACGCTCGGCCAGCCCAGCGAACCGAACGCGCCCGGCCCTCCCGCGCTGAGCTCCAACCAGCAGAATGTCGCTAACGCGCTCAACAATTTCTTCAACAGTGGCGGCGCGCTGCCGCCCGCCTTCGTGGCCATTTTCGGGCTGACCGGCAGCAATCTCGGCACCGCGCTGAGCCAGCTTTCCGGCGAGGCCGCGACCGGCGCCCAGCAGGTCGGCTTCCAGATGGAGAGCCAGTTCCTCTCGCTGATGCTCGATCCTTTCGTCGATGGGCGCAGCGGCATCGGCGGCGCGACCGGGCCCGCGCTCGGCTTTGCACCGGAGCGCGAGGAATTGCCCGACGAGATTGCGCTCGCCTATTCGTCGGTGCTCAAGGCCCCTGCGGTGCCGACCTTCGAGCAGCGCTGGACCGCCTGGGGCGGCGCCTATGGCGGCGGCAACCGCACCTCCGGCGATCCGGCGGTGCTGGGAAGCCACGACCTCTCCGCCAACACCGCAGGCTTTGCCGGCGGCCTCGATTATCATCTGTCTCACGACAGCGTGGTGGGCTTTGCACTCGCCGGCGGCGGCACCAATTGGAGCCTCTCGCAGGGACTCGGCGGCGGCAAGAGCGACGCCTTCCAGGCCGGCCTCTATGGCGCCACGCGCTGGGGCGCGGCTTATCTCGCCGCCGCCTTTGCCTACACTAATCACTGGATGTCGACCGACCGCTTCGCCTTCGCCGGCGACCATCTCACCGCGAGCTTCAACGCGCAGAGCGTGGGTGGCCGGATCGAGAGCGGCTATCGCTTCGCCATCTTCTACGGCGGCGTGACGCCCTACGCCGCGATCCAGGCGCAGAATTTCCACACCCCGGGCTATGCCGAGACCGACACCAACGGCGGCGGCTTCGCGCTCGCCTACAATTCGCGCAGCGCGACCGATACCAGGAGCGAGCTCGGCGCGCGCTTCGACCGGCTGATCGCGTTCTATCCCGGTGCTGCGCTGTCGCTGCGGGCGCGGCTCGCTTGGGCGCACGACTGGGTGAGCGATCCCTCTCTCGCCGCCGTGTTCCAGACGCTTCCGGGCGCGAGCTTCATCGTCAACGGTGCGATCCCGGCCAAGGATTCCGCGCTTGCCTCTGCCGGCGCGGAGTATCGCCTCGCCAACGGCGTCACCCTGCTCGCCAAGTTCGACGGCGAGTTCGCCCATCACTCCTCGACCTACGCCGGCACCGGTGCCGTCCGCTACACGTGGTAGGAAAGGGCTCTTGGTCAGCACCCCATCACCGCCTTTTCGCCACCAGTCGGCGGCGGGCAAAGCCGCGCACGCCAACGCCGGGATCAAAAGCGGGCGGTGACCTTCAGGCGGATCGTGCGTGGCTGTCCCGGCGAGAGGTTGTTGTTGCCGTCCGCGGAGGCCCAATAGCCCTTGTTGAAGAGGTTCTCGACGTTGAGCTGCGCCTTCCAGGTCGCGTTGATGGTCGCGAAGATGCCGGCGTCGAAGCGCACGAAGCCCGGCAGGTACACGGTGTCGTCCGAGGAGGCAAACGAATCCGAGAAGTAGATCACCCCGAGCGAGGCCGCCCACACCGGAGTGAACTGATACTTGTTCCACCAGGAGAACTGGTGAAACGGCACGAGCTGAATGCGGTTGCCCGGCGTGATGGTCGCCGACGTAGCGCCGGTGACGCGCGCGTCGGTGTAGGCGTAGCCGAGCCAGGACTGCCACGCATCTGTCAGGTAGCCCTTGAGCTCGGTCTCGGCGCCGCGAATCTGGTTGCGGCCCGACAGGATGAAAAACCCGGGACGGTTCGGATCGGGCAGCGGCACGTTGGTACGGTCCAGGTTGTAGACGTCCGCCGTAAACAGCAGATGCGGGAGCGCCTGCCACTTGATGCCGACCTCGTTGTCCACGAACTTCTGCGGCGCGAGCAGCACGGTGCCGTCGTTGAGCGCGCTGAACTGGTCGCCCGAGGCCGGCAGGTAGGAGACCATGTAGGCATAGTAGATCGACAGGCTGTCTACCGGCTTGAGGATCGCCGCCGCCTGCGGCGACACGAAGTTGTCGATCCTGTTGCGCGTGATGTTCGTGTTCATGTCGAGCGCCGTTTCATCGAAACGGTCGAACCGGCCGGCAGCGATGATTTGCAGGTAGCGCGTGATCTCTATGGTGTCGCGCGCATAGAACGACTGGGTGTTGAGCGTGTATTTGCTGTTGGAGTCGGGCGTGGTGACGCCAGGCGAGAACGCGCCCGGGAACTGGTGCACGAAATTGATCGGCCCGAAATAGGTGGGCGCGAACGCGCTGTCGACCTCGGTATTGGTGCCGTTGGGAAATAAACCGGTGTTGCGGACGTCGGTGCCGGTCTGCCGGCCGAATTGCGTTCCGAAGCCGATGGTATGGAAGATGGGCCCGGTATAGGCCTTGTAGATGAAGTCGGTGTCGTTGAACGTGTTGTCGCGATTGGTCTGGTGGTTGTAGGCGGCGCGGTTGAAGGTGGAGTTGGCCGGATTGACCGCCCCCGCCAGCGGGCCGTTGCCGGGATAGACGTTCTGATAGAATTTCACGAAGTCGGCGAAGTAGGTGCCGTTCTTCACCGTCAGCCCGTTGCCGAAATCGTGGTCGATGAAGCCCATCACGGTGTTCACGTCGGCGCGGGCATTGTTCAGCGTCGGGCTGCCGAAGAACGCGGTCAGGTCCCCGTTCGGCGCGAACGGAGCGGCCGGGTTGAACTTGGTCGACGCCGGCGGCACCGAGCGCAGCCCCTGCGAGGGATTGCCGCGGTCGGCGATGCGCGCGTCGTGGAAAGACTCGTAGCTCAGCCTGACCTTGGTGGAATCGTCGGGCTTGTACGTCAGGGTTGGGTTGACGCCCCAGCGCTGCAGCCAGCCGTATTGCCGGAACGTGTCGCTCTTCTCGTACATCGCATTGAGCCGCACGGCGACGTTCTCGTTCACCGCCTGGCCGGCGTCCAACGTATATCGGTTGTCGTAGTAGGATCCGGTCTGCCCCGTGGCCTCGTAGATGCGTTGCCCGTCGGCCTCCTTGAGCGTGCGGTTGAGGATGCCGCCGCCGGCGCCGCGCCCGAAGGTGATCGCGCTCGGCCCCTTGAGGATTTCGACGCTCTGCGCGTTGTAGAGGTCGCGGAAGTACTGCACGTCGTCGCGGAAGCCGTTGACGAAGAAATTAGCGCTCGAATCCACGCCGCGGATGATGAGCTCGTCGCGGTTGCCCTCGCCCTGGTGCACATCGACGCCGGGAACATAGCGGGTGATGTCGGTGAGGTTCTGAAAGCTGTTGTCGGAGATGAACTCGCGGGTCACCACGCTGAGCGACTGCGGGATGTTGACCAGCGGCGTGTTGATCTTGGTCGCCACCGCCGTGCTGTTGGCGTAGACGCCGATGGTGCCGGTGCGCGCGTCCTGCGTCGCGCTCGCCGGCCACGCCGCCTGCACCGCCGCGCTCGGGTTCGGCGTGCTGGGTGGCGGCGCAACGGGCGCTTGCGCGCTCAACTGCGAGGTCCGCACGCCCGACGTGGTGCGCGGCCTTGCGTGGGGCGACTCGACGGTGACCTGCGGAAGGGACGCGGTGTTCGGTGGCCCTTGCGCCGGCGTGCCTGATGACGGCGAAGAAGTCTCCGACCGCGCGGAAGGAGCTTCCGGCGTCGGCGCGGCCGGCATGGTGGCGGGTTGCTGCGCCGGTGCCGGCGGTGGCGTTGCCGCCGGCGGCGCTGTCGGTGGGTCCGCCTGCGTGGCCTGTGCCGGCGCTGCTTCCTCGCCACGAACCCCGCCCGCGCCCGCGGCTGCGAGCGCAAGATAGCTGATCGAGACTAAGGCCATCCTCGCGCCGGCTCTGGCGCGAAGCGGAAATCGCTGCTTGTGGTCCATGATCGCCCCCAACGAAACTCGTTGGGAACGCTTAACAAAGGCGGCCGGAGAAATCTTCACCTCCAGCCTGGAATCACTTGATGTGGCGGGCTTGTTTGGGTTTATTCCAATTTCAATATGGCAAGCAGTGTGTTCATGCCCGGAACGTTTTCGCCCCGGTCAACGAACATTGGATCAAAAATGCCGACGGATTCTCTTTCGATACGTTGCAATTGGGCCACAGCTACACGGCATCGATTTCGCATTGACCCTTGAACAAAAGCCGGTCAGTCGATCAGTTCGGCGGCGACCAGTTGTAGCGAATTGCGAACCTCGACGCCGAGCGCGCGCGGTGGCTGCCGGGGCCCTATGGCATCCCCCGGGTCGAACTCTAGCTGTCCGCGCGGGGTGGCAGCTGCACAGTGAACACCGAGCCTTTGCCCGGCTCGCTCGTCGCGGTCACGTCGCCGCCCATCATGCGCGCGAGCTTTCGGCTGATGGCAAGACCAAGGCCCGAGCCGCCGAACTTGTGCGCGGTCTTGGCATCGGCCTGAGTGAACTCCTGGAACAGTTTCTCCTGCTGTTCCTGTGACATGCCGATTCCGTTGTCGGTCACTGCAAACTCGATCCAGTCGCGTCCGTCAGCCAACCTGCGCGCCCGCAGCTTGACCTCGCCCTCCTTTGTAAACTTGCAGGCATTGCTCAAAAGATTGAGCAGAATCTGACGGAGTCGCATCGGGTCCACTGTCAGAGTGCCAAGATTCTCTTGGGCCTCGACCACGAGGCGGTTTTTATTCCGCTCGGCAAGTTGGCGCGCGGTACCGATCACCTCTTCGAGCAGCGGTGCGAGTTGCACGGTCTGAGGATTGAGCTCGAACTTCCCGGCTTCGATCTTCGACAGATCGAGCACCTGATTGATGAGGCTCAGGAGATGAGTCCCGGCGCGGTTGACGCGTTGCAGCGGCTCAAGCGCCTTTTCGGTGCCGAAACGCACCGCGTTTGTGACCATCATTTCCGTGAGCCCGATGATGGCGTTGAGTGGGGTGCGAAGCTCATGGCTCATGGTGGAGACAAACTGCGACTTGTTCTCGCTTGCCAACTGGAGCTGACGGTTCTTGTCCTGGAGCTCGTCGAACAGCCGCACATTCTGGATGGCAATCACCGCCTGCTCGGCGAAAGTCTGAAGGATGGCTAGCTCCTTCTCCGAAAACGCACCGGGCGTTCTGCGCCCGATCCATATCGACCCGATGCTGCGGCCCTCGGATACCATGGGGGCCATTCCCACTGCCTTGATTCCTGCCGATAGGGAGGGCTCGCGGACAGCGAGCGGAACTTCAGCCTGTTCAACGTCTGGAAAATGCGCAATCTTGCCGTGCAGAAAGAACCCACCTCCCGCATGCCTTTCCGCGACCTCGCGCATCACCTTGAGGAGTGCCTGCGCGTCGATTCCAACTGACGCGCGCAGCTGAAGCAAGCCGTCTTCGCCTACGGTGTTTATGCCGGCCTGGCGATCCGGGAAAAGCCGCGCGCAACTCGCAATAATGGCATCGAATACGGGTTGGGTATCGGCAAAGGAACTGCTGATTATCTTGAGGATTTCGGCGGTCGCGATCTGCTGCTGTAGCGACTCGCGCAGCTCGTTGAACAGGCGGGTGTTCTCGATGGCGATGACCGCCTGGCTGGCGAAATGGGTAACCAATTCGATCTGCTTGTCCAAGAACGGTCCCACCTCCCGGCGATAGATGCCGACCGCGCCAATCAAGTCCCCGTCCTTGAGCATCGGCACGGCAAGCAGACTTCGCGCACCAGCTGATTCGACTAGGCCGACTATCTGCGGGTCAAGCTCGATATACGCCCGCTCCGCCGTGAGATCGGGAACATGTTGCAGCTCCTTGGTTCTGGCGACTCGAGCGAGCGGGATATGTGGAAAATCTTTTACGGGAATCAGGACGTCCCGACCTCGCCAGCGCTGCTGGACATAACCGAAATAAGCTGGCGGCCCATGCAGTGCTACCAGACGGAAGGCATCCCCCTCGCGAAGGAACAAGTTTCCGAAGTTCGCCCGGCAAAGCCGGGTCGCGTTCGCCAGCATGGCTCGGAACACGGCCTCCAAGTCTCCCGACGAATTTGAGATGACGCTCAATACCTCGGAGGTCGCAGTCTGCTGCTCCCGAGCCTCCGTCAGTTCGCGCCTGTATTTTTCGAGCTGTTGTTCCAGATCGGTACGCGGCTTACGCACCTGTCCGACGCGCGTTCTCACCTTCGTTCTGGTTGAACGAACATGCCCAGCGCAGGTTGGATTCTTCGCCCTTTTGCGAGACAAGGTTACCTCGTCGGCAAGTCACCCGGTCGCCGCAATTCTTAGCAAAACTCGCGCCCTCATTCGATCACCTCCTCGGCGCGGGCGCCGCCGAGCAGCGTGATGAACTCGCGCCGTCCGAGGTCGAGCATGGCGGCTTCCTCGCGCGGTTGCTTCGCCGCAGGCTCGAACCTACCGCAATCGACGGGCGGCGTCCCTTTGGCGGCCTGAATTGTTCTGAATCGAGGCATTCCGTGCCCCGCGCCGTCGGGCCCGACATTTGGCAGGAAGTGGAAACCGTTCAGCCTCGGGCGACCAAACGTTCTCCGCTTATGCTTGGCAGCGGCAGACGGCCCGGATATCAGAACGGCGTCCAATTCCAGGAGCGACATTCCCGGCTCCTCCCGAGGCGCCGCGAGCCAGGGCATACCAGAGCTTACGCCGATACGTCCCGTCTCATCGGATGCATCGGCGATTTGGCGTGCGAGTGTGATGCAGCAGCGGGCGCGGACGCGCCTCGCTTCCTCGACTGAGCCGAGGAGACAGCAGCGGTGAACCGGAGGACAGGCTTCGTCGCGGTCCTGTGGTCGTCGTGTCTTGCGATGCTTGCAGTCGGCGTCAACAGCACCGCGATCATGGCCGCGCTGCCCATCATGCGCGACGAGCTTTCGCTTAGCTCCGCCGGCGTGGAATGGGCGGTCAATGCGTACCTCGTCGTCTCCGCGGCTTTCATCGTGCTCGGCGGTCAGGCGGCGGACCGGTTCGGCGCGCGGCTGGTGTCGATAGCGGGATTGGCGCTGTTCGCGGCCGCGTCCTGCATCATTGCCGCCGCCGGCACGCAGGCTGCGCTGCTGTCCGGCCGCGCCTTGCAGGGACTGGCGGCCGCTTTCGCGGTGCCCAGCACGCTCGCCGCGCTCGATACCAGCGCGGCGCCGGAACGCAGGGCTCACGCAGTGGGCGCCTGGACCGGCTTCCTGATGCTTGGCTTCAGCATCGGGCCGCTGCTCGGCGGCGCGCTCACGCACCTCGTTGGCTGGCGCGTGATCTTCTGGCTCAACGTCCTGCTCATGGCGGCCGCCGTCGCCGGCCTGGCCTCGGCAGGTTCGGCGATCGGTCGCGCCGCGCCCAAGCGAGGTCGGGGTACGGACTGGATCGGCTTTGCCCTGCTGGCCACGCTGATGGTGTCGCTAATCTTTACCCTGAATGCATTGCCGCGTGCGACGGCGGCGCCGCTCCCGGTGATCGGGCCTTTGCTGCTGGCGGCCGTCGCTTTCGTCCTGCTGCTGGTGATGGAGCGGCGCGCCGACACGCCGCTTGTGAACCTGAGCTTCTTCGCACGCAGGGACTTCGTCATGGGCCTGGTCATCGGCTCGCTGTCGATGTTCAGCATCATTAGCCTGCTGCTCTACTTCAACCTCTATGCGCAGAGCCCGCAAGGCCTCGGCCTCACCGCGCTCGCGGCCGGCGCCTCCCTGCTGCCGCTGAGCGCGGCGCTGCTCGCGCTCGCGCTGTCGGCTCCTGCGCTCGCGGCACGAATCGGGGTGCGCAACGCCATGGCCGGCGGCATGGCGCTCCTCGCGATCGCCAGTGCCATCATCGCCGTGGCCACGACGGTGGGCGGGATGGCGGTCCTGGCGGTCGGGCTTCTCGTCATGGGCGCCGGCTTGGCCGTGCCTTATGCCCTGGCGCCGCGATTGGCGCTGTCGGCGCTGTCGTCCGAACAGGCCGGGGAGGGCTCGGGCCTCGTCACCGCCTGCACCTTTCTCGGCGGCAGCTGCGGCGTTGCCGGCGGCGCCACCGCCCTGGCGCTCGGCGGATTTCTCGCCGTGCTGGCGATGATTGCGCTTGCCGGCGTGATCGGCGCCTGTCTCAGCCGCTTCATCGCAGAGAACGCTTAGCGTTCTTCTGCTTCGGTCATGGCCTGCTCGTGCCAGCGGCTCTGCCCTGCCGAGGGGCGCGCGGGCGCCCGCGCCAAGCCTCGCCACAACCGGACGTGGCTCTGCTCGTGCCAATTGCGGCGCTCAAATGTCGCAGCCTCGGGGAGCGCGTTCCGAGTTCTAATAGCAGCCAGCGCAGGATGGGCAGGAGTCGCTCAGGCCGCGCCGAAAACCCGGGGGAATGTCATGACGAGCAAGTTGCTCCTGGTCTGCATCACCGCACTGATCCCGGTTGTCGTGAGTGCGCCTGCGCCGGCGCAGACGCTGGAGAAGGTGACCGCCGTCATACCCCAGAACAGCGTCTTCGTGTTGAATTGGAACGGCGCGAAGGATGCCGGCGTCTTTGCCAAGCACGGCATCGATCTCACCGTCGATGCTCGGCCGTTTGCGGGCTTTCTGTCCGCGATACCTTCCAAGCAGGCCCTGGCGACCACCTACTCGGGCATCGATGCAATCTCCAAGATGAACGAAGGCCTGGACTTGGCGGTCATCGGCGGCGGGCTGACGGTGATTCAAGAGGTCTTCGTCCCGAAGGATTCGCCCATCAAGACGGTCGCCGATCTGCGCGGCAAACGGGTGGGCGTGTGGTCCACCGGGGCCGGCGCGTACAAGGCCGCAAGGGCGGCGATCCTGGACGCCGCTGGGCTCGACCTGGAGAAGGACACTAAGATCGTGCAACTGGCGCCGCCGGCATTATTCAAGCTCGTGCAAAGGGGCGACGTCGACGCCATGATCAATATCAGTTCGTTCACGGTGGAAGCGGCGTCCGAGCCTGACAAGTTCCGCTCGATCTTTTCCGTCAACAACTACTGGAAGAAAAAGACCGGTTATCCCGTCGTTTGGGCGGCGCCGCTGGTCGCCTGGAAGAGCTGGATCAACGAGAACCCCGACCGAGCCAAGAACTATGCTGCGGCGGTGGAGGACTCTTTCCGCTGGTTGCGGAAGCCCGAGAATCTCGACATGGCCGTCAAAAAGTACGGCACGCTCGCGGGCGTAACCACTCCGGGGACGGTTGCCGTCTACAAGAAATGGCTCGGCGAAAAGCTGGTCTTCCTCGCGGATTGGGACCAGAAGGCGGTCGACGCCCAGTGGCAGTTCCTGGAGATGGCCCATCGTCACGGCGTTCTGCCGGCGGTCCCCGATCAGAAAACCCACGCCCTGCTGATCGAGGCGCCGAAAAGCTAGCGCATGTCCGGGAAAAGAGGGAACCTGTTTTCCGCCAAGGACATGCGCAACCCCGGAAGCTGCAGCGCATCCCGATTCGAGCCAGTCGGGATGCGCTGCTGCAGCTCGTAACCGAGCGCGAGAGATGACGAGCGTTAGACGCATCGCAACCCGCATCCCGCCGGGTCTTGCAACCTTTGCGGTCGGCCTGCTTGCTTGGGAGTTGCTCTCTCTGTTCTTTCCGCCCGTCATTTTCCCAGGCCCCTGGACGCTGCTCGAGCGCATGGTCGAGATTTACAGCGATCCGTCGTCTTACCTGGTGGTCGCGCAGACGCTGCAGCGCATCTTCGAAGGCTTCGCGATCGCGATGCTCACCGGGACGGCGTTTGGGCTGCTGATGGGATTGAAGCGCGACGCCGAGCTGTTTTTCGACACCTGGATCATGGTTTTGTTGACGGTGCCCTCGGTTTGCTGGGCATTTCTTGGCGTACTGTGGTTCGGAATATCGGAGGCCGCTCCGATCCTCACGATTTCTCTGATCGTGTTCCCGTTTGTCGCCATCAATATCTGGGAGGGCACCAAGGCCGTCGACAAGGGCCTGATGGAGATGGGCAGCGTCTACCGGGCCAACCGCAGCCTCATGTTCCGCAAGGTGCTCATTCCGCAGCTCATGCCGTACATATTCTCATCGCTGCGAATTGCACTCTCGTTGTCATGGAAGATCGCCTTGGTCGCCGAGGCGTTCGGGGCCGGCGGCGGCATCGGCCAGGAGCTCATCAACTGGTTCCAGGACACGCGCGTCGACATGATGCTCGCGTGGGGCGTGAGCTTCATGATCGTGATGGTCCTGATCGACGTTCTGGCATTTCGCCTGTGGGCGCGGCGTGCATTCGCCTGGCGGCCGCAACTAGCTACCTGATGGCGGACACGCGAAAGCCATGGCGCATAAAGCCTGGAGCATCGATATGGCACGCGTCAGGTCGCAGCCGGAGGTCATCAGGCCGGAGCCGATGGCGTGCGCGGCGATTGCCGTGCGCGACCTGACCAAGAAATTTTCCAAGCCAGGCACCGACAGCCAATTCATCGTTATCGATGACGTCAGCCTGAGCGTCGAGGAGGGCAGGTTTGTCACCATTGTCGGCCCCTCGGGCTGCGGGAAATCGACGCTGCTGAACATCATTGCGGGCATCGAGCCCTACGACAGCGGGTCGGTACAGGTCTCTCCGCGACAAGGGACGCCGATGCACGAGCCGCGCATCGGCTACGTTTTTCAGAGCCCCCGCTTGCTCAACTGGCTGACCACCGCGGGCAATATCGAGTTTGCGCTCGAAGCGCAGAACGTCCCGAGGGAGCAGTGGCAGGAGCGGGTCACGCGACAGCTGGGGATGGTCGGGCTCGCGGGGCAGGAGCGCAACTATCCGCTCAAGCTCTCCGGCGGCATGCAGCAACGGGTCGCCATCGCCCGCGCGCTCGCCATCGAGCCTGACATCCTACTGATGGACGAGCCGTTCAGCCACCTCGATGCCATCACGGCGCGAAAGATGCGCTTCGATCTCATGGGCATTCTGGCCAAAGCCAAGCCGACCATCCTGTTCGTCACGCATGACCTCTCGGAGGCGGTTTTCCTTTCGGATCGCATCTACATGATGAAGACCAATCCGGCGCGGATTTTCAAGGAAGTCGCAATCGACCTGCCGCGGCCGCGCAAGCCCGAGGACCCGAGACTGCTCGATCTGGAAAGGGATCTGGTCCAGGAATTCTTCAGCGTGCTGGAAGGGACGGGATGATGACCGGCGGCGTGCGGACGGTCACCCTGCGCGTGGGATCAATCGTCGTCCTGCTGCTGTTGTGGTGGGTCGCTGCCCGGCTGATGCACGATCCGGAGGTGCTGCCGAGCCCGGGAGCGATCGCCGCCACCATCGCCGAGGACTTTGTCAAACCCGGGCCGACCGGGCATTCGGCGATCTTCCACATCTCGCTCACCCTGGCCCGCATCTTCGCTGCCTTCGCCGCCTCGATGCTGCTCGGCGTTGCGATCGGTCTCGTCATGGGCCGTAACCGGCTGGTGGAACGCGCGCTGCTCGCGGTCATCCCTCTGATGCTCACCATCCCCACCATCTTGATGGTCTTTCTGGCCGTGATGTGGTTCGGCTTCAGCGAGGCCGGCGGCTTGATCGCGGTCATGGCGGTGGTGACGCCCTACGTCGCCGTGAACATCTTCGAAGGCGCCAAAGCGATGGACGGCTCGCTGATCGACATGGGCGTCGCGTTCAAGGCGCAAAATTCGCTGCTTGTTCGCAAGGTCTACCTGCCGCAGCTGATGCCCTATATGTTTTCCGCATTCCGCTATGCATTCGGCATGACCTGGAAGATCGTCGCCCTGGCGGAGACGTTCGGGTTGAAGTTCGGCATCGGTTACATGTTCTTTTTCTGGTTCGAGCAGTTCAACATGGTCCAGGTGCTGGCGTGGATCGTGATGTTCGTGGTGTTGATGCTCGCCCTGGAGCACGGCGTGTTCGCGCGGCTCGAGCGCAGAGCTTTCGCGTGGCGAGCCGCAATCGCGCACTGAGGGCATTCCGGTGAAAATCGGGGCATGTTGTCGGCGCCAGCGCCGCAGGCCGACGCCGTTATTGTGCCCTTCGCCCGCGGGCGGGCAGGGCTATCGCATATGGCAATTGTGGGGAGGCGCCACCCTCTGCAGCCATAGCATGGCCCTTGGATCCCGGTTCTTCGCTCGCTGACGCTCGCTCGTCCGGGCGACCAACTATCGTGTCCCGGGCGAGCGCATCATTGGCAGCCGTGCTCGCTCATATGCGATAGCCCTGCGCTGGCGGGGGAGGGGAGCGAGATATTTCGACGGAGTATGACTTGCGACCGGGCGCGAGGCGGTTTGAGCGGGACGCGCGATGGCTGTCGGCGGACCTCGGCGCCGCGCACGCTTGCCAGCATAGACAATGCCGCGCGGCGCCGCTTCGATTTCGCCTTCGATCACTTTCGACGCAGCCGCGACCCAGCACCTCACACGCGCGGCGCTGCCGCTCGGTACTTTTCCGAGCCGCGCTAGGCGTCCTTCTCGCACTTCGCCATGAAGCTGCTCTTGGCGGCGCCCTTGAGCGGCTTTCCGTCTGACCCCACGGCTTTGGGCGCGCAAGCCTCGCGCTTGCATTTTGTCACGAAGCTCGTCTTCGCCGCACCGGCCAGCGGCTTTCCGTCCTTGCCAACCGCTTTGCTCTCGCAGCTTTCCTGCGCCAGCGCCGGACCGATCGCAAACGCGGCGATCAGCATCGCAAGTGCCATCCGTTTCATGTTGCTCTCCTTCAGAGTTCGGGAAGCGCCTCCTCGATGCACAACTGCGCAAAGTCATGCGATCGCCGGGCTCCAAACGCAGCTCACCAAATCGCGACTGAACCGGGCATGAACGAACCGGCCGTGGCGGTGGTCTCTCAGTGTTCCCGGCGGGCAACAATGGCAAAATATTTTTCCTGCGGACGGGCTATCGGCTTCGCGGACCGCGCTGGCGCGCCGCGGCTCGCCGTATAGTCGGGGTCGACAACCAGGCGAGCGCGCCGGCCGCCGGGAACGTCGGAGAGAGCATGGCAACAAACGTTTCGCGGCAGGGGCATGGCTTCTGCTCGCACCGCCTGGTGCGCGGGGCGCTTGCCGCGGCGCTTGTCGTGGCGCCGCAGCTTGCTTGCGCGGACGAAGCCGGGGAAAGCTTCTGGACCCCCGGATCGTTCGGGAGCCTCGCCGCCACGCCCTCGCAGCCCGGCTTCTCGCTGAACTCGGTCTATTACCACACCTCCACCACCGCCGGCAGCGACGTCGTGCGCGCCCGCCTGATCAGGATCGGACGGCTGACCGGCTCGGTCAGCGAAAACGTGAGCGCGGTCTCGGTGTCGCCCGAGGATCTCGCGATGGTCACTCCATCCTACACCTTCGCGACCCCGGTTCTCGGCGCTCAGGCCGCCGCCGCCGTGACGGCGATCTACGGCCGCAAGCGCACGACCGACGATGTCGTCACCACCATCCCGCTGCTGCTCGGACCGGCCGCGACCACGCAGTCCCGGTTCGATACCATCAGCGACACGGTGACCGGCTTCGGGGATCTCTCTCCGCAGTTCTCGTTGCGCTGGGCTGCCGGCGTCCACAACGTGATGACCTACGTCACCGGCAATATTCCGGTCGGCGCCTACAACCGCGCCCGTCTGTCGAACATCGGCATCGGACACGGCGCGCTGGACGGCGGTGCCGGCTACACTTATTTCGACGAGCGCACCGGATACGAATTTTCGGCGGTCGCGGGGCTGACCTACAATTTCGTCAATCCCTCCACCGAGTATCAGAGCGGCATCGATGTCCATCTCGATTGGGGTGCGTCGCGGTTTCTGACCAAGCGGCTCCAGATCGGCTTGGTGGGCTATCTCTACAATCAAGCCAGCTGCGATCGCGGGTCCGGCGACCGCGTCGGCTGCTTCCAGTCGCGTGTCGCCAGCGCGGGCGCCCAGCTCGGCTATACCCTCCCCATGGGCGAGCTCGAGGCGAACGTGAGCGTCAAGGCCTACCGGGAATTCGCCGCGGCGAACCGGCCGGAAGGCTGGAACCTGTGGCTCAGCTATACGCTGTCGCCCGCCGAGGCCGCGTCGGGGCCGGCGAAAGCGCCGGCACAGCGCGAATAAGGGAAATAGCGGTCGAAGCGGGCGTGCCGAAGAGCTCGCCAGCGCGGCCGCTTCAGCTTCCGCCAATCGCCGACACTCTGCTATTCGACTTTCAGAATCCGGGCAGACTGCGCGTGACGTCATCAGCATCGGCATGTTAGGATTTACTGTGGGTATTGAAATGCGCGGTGCGCTTGCTAGACCCCTTCTCCTTCGCCGTCTGCTGCGCGTGGCGCTTTGCTACGCCTTCCTCCTCCAGATTTTCGTGGCAGGCCTGGGCGCGGCCAGCGCCATCGTCGGCGACGGCGCCTTGGGTCTTGCCATATGTCATGACTCTAGCGGGCCGCCGCCGTCCAAAGACGACGGGAATGCGCCGAACGCCTCCTGCCCACTCTGCGCTGTTGGAGCCACGGCCCTCGTCTTGCCCGCTCCGGGCCCTGTGCTCGACCGGCCGGTGCTGCTCGGCAGCCTCGTCGCGCTGCTCGAGGAAGTCGTTCTGGTCCGCCCCCGGCGAGCCGGGGCCGGCACGGCGCGGGCACCTCCGAGTTTCGCGTGAACGGCTGACCTTGCGGCGGCCCATGCTGCGCCGCGCCCTTCATGCCAAACTTGGAGTGACCATCATGATGCGTCTTGCGCCGTGGAGCGGCGACGGCATCAAATCCGCGGACGCGCTGCGTCATGCCGGCGTTCCCGCGGAC
>DATBKV010000121.1:0-110631 GCA_036555745.1 Xanthobacteraceae bacterium
TGCCACGACCTCGACCGCATCGTCAGCTCCACCCACGACGCCCACGAGTTCGTGCAGGTGTTCGAGCGCATGACCGGCTACTATCCCGGCAGCACGCCGCAGCATCCGCAGCGGCTTGTCGGCACGGCGCGCCGCAACCTCGGCCAGGCCGCGGGCGTGAAGGCGATGGCGGACTACCTTGCAGCCGTCAATCTCAGCAAGGACGAAAGCTGGGGCTATCCGCTCAAGACCTTGCCGCGCCCGCGCGGGCGGGCGACCCGGGTGATCATCACCGAATACGAGCTGCCGCGGAAGCAGATTCAGCCGCACGACGCGATCGTTGACGCCGAGGGCATGGTCTGGTTCACGCATTTCGGCGAGCAGTTCCTCGGCAAGCTCGATCCGAGGTCCGGAGAGGTTCGGCAATATCCGCTGCCGGTGCTCAAGCCGGATTACCCGGTCGGAACCCTCGATCTCGAAACCGACAAAGCCGGCAATCTCTGGATCGCCATGATGTATCAGGGCGGGATCGCCAAATTCGACAAGCGGACCGAGAAATTCCAAACCTGGAAGGTGCCGGAGCAATGGCAGACCGACGCCACTCAGCAGGCCTTTCTCACGCCCACCAGTTCCGACGTGGACGGCAAGGTATGGGTCAAAAATTCCGACCGGGCGCAGGTTCTGCGGCTCGATCCCGCCACCGGCGAGTGGGAGAATCTGGGTTCATTCAAGGATCCGAGCACCAACCGCACCATCACCTCGTACGGCATTCCGTCCGACCACGACAATAACCTTTATCTTCTCGACTTCTCGTCCTCGAATATCGGCAAGCTTGACGCGAGAACCGGCAAGTTGACGATCTATCGCTCTTCCATCCCGAACTCGCGTCCGCGTCGCGGCCGGGTCGACGAGCACAATCGCCTCTGGTTTGCGGAATACGGCGGCAACGCCATCGGCATGCTCGATCCGAACACCGAGAAAATTCAGGAATGGATGCTGCCGACGCCGTGGTCGCAGCCCTACGACGTGGTCACCGACAAGAACGGCGAGGCCTGGACCGGCTCGATGCTGAGCGACCGGGTGTCGCGCCTCGACCCCAGGAGCGGCGAATTCGTCGAATACCTGCTGCCGCGGACCACCAATATCCGCCGCGTGTACGTGGACAACTCGACGAGCCCCGTCACCTTCTGGGCCGGCAACAATCACGGCGCCTCGATCGTGAAGGTCGAGCCGTTCGATTGATCGCGGCAAGCGCCTGGTGCGCGGCCCTGCCTAAACCACGATCGGGGACCGCACACGGCACGCCGTGGCTGTCATTGCATGGCGGCCTGCAGCCCGAGCATCGCGCGCGCATCGGCGGGCGTGGCGACCACGTCGCCCAGAATCTCGACGATCCTGGCCGCCTTCTCCACCAAGGCGGCGTTGCTGGGCGCGAGCTTGCCCTTTTCCAGGTACAGGTTGTCCTCCAGGCCGACGCGCGGATGCCCGCCGAGCAGCACCGCCTGGGCCACCATCGGGAACTGGTGGAGCGAAATGCCGAACGCGAACCACGGCGATTCCGGAGGCAAGAGGCTTCGCATATAGCCCATGGCCTCAGGGGTGGCGGGCTGCGCCCACGCGATGCCGAGGCAGATCTGGAACATGCCGGGCGGCTTGACGTGGCCGGTCTCGATCAGCCGCTTGGCGAGCAGGAGATGACCCGTCTCGAACACCTCCAACTCCGGCAGCACGCCGGCATCGCGGATCGCGAGTGCCATCGCCTCGAGATGCGGCGGCGTGTTCACGAAGACGTGCGGGCCCATGTTCATGCTGCCCATATCGAGACTGCAGATGTCGGGCTTGAGCGCGACCACGTGGCGCACGCGTTCGGCTGGAGGCTTGATGGTGGTGCCCGGTCCGGGTTTTTGCGGATCCTCATTGCCCGGCACGAAGCGCGCGCCCGGACCGGTGGTGAGATTGATGAGGACGTCGCTGCCGCTGTCCCGGATGCGGTCCACCACCTCCGCATAGAGGGACAGTTCCATGCTCGGCCGCGTGGTCTTGGGATCGCGGACGTGGATGTGGACGATGGCTGCCCCGGCTTTGGCTGCATCGATCGCGGAGCGCGCGATCTGCTCGGGTGTCACGGGCACTGCCGGATTACGCCCCGGAGTGTCGGCCGAGCCGGTGACTGCGCACGAGATCATGACCTTGCGTTGCATGCCGCCTGCTCCGGGTTCCCGCCCAACCAGCGGGGCAAACTCTATGCGAGGCTAGCGCGCAAACCGAGTCCGAACGCGGCGCGCAGGCGCCCGCTCTGATCGCGCGTGGGCGCAACGGCGCTCCAGCGGAGCCCGGCTTGCCTCCCATTGTGCACTGCGCTAAGGCTCCCGGGAGCACGTCCTTGGAACGAATCCGATCTGTGACGAGGGCGATTTCGCGAGCGCCGACGGCAGCTTGGCAGCATGGCCGAGGACCGGGTTGTTCCGTGCGAGCCGGCGCAGCAGGTTGAGGTCGCCGATGAACGAGCTATTGCTGGACTATCTCCCGCTCGTGATCTTCATCGCGGTGGCGCTCGGCATCGGCCTTGTCATCCTGCTGGTGCCGTTCCTGGTGGCCTACAAGGCCCCCGATCCGGAGAAGCTCTCCGCCTACGAGTGCGGGTTTAACGCCTTCGACGATGCGCGCATGAAGTTCGACGTGCGCTTCTACCTCGTCGCCATCCTGTTCATCATCTTCGACCTGGAAATGAGCTTCTTGTTTCCGTGGGCGATCGCGCTCGGCGATCTCGGCCTCTACGGCTATTGGTCGATGATGGTGTTCCTTGGCGTTCTCACGATCGGCTTCATATATGAGTGGCGGAAAGGAGCGCTTGAATGGGATTAGAGCGCGCTACCGTCCTCGGGCCGCGGGCCAAGGGCATCATCGATCCGGGCACGGGTGCCAAGCCTGCCGGGGCGGAGGACAGCTTTTTTGTCAATCTGAACGAGCGGCTCGCCGACAAGGGCTTTCTGGTGACCGCCAGCGACGACCTCATCACCTGGGCGCGCACCGGCTCGCTGATGTGGATGACCTTCGGGTTGGCCTGCTGCGCGATCGAGATGATGCAGATGTCGATGCCGCGCTACGACGCGGAGCGCTTCGGGTTCGCGCCGCGCGCGTCGCCGCGCCAGTCCGACGTGATGATCGTGGCCGGCACGCTGACCAACAAGATGGCGCCGGCCCTGCGCAAGGTCTACGACCAGATGCCCGAGCCGCGCTACGTCATTTCCATGGGATCGTGCGCCAACGGCGGCGGCTATTACCATTACTCCTATTCGGTGGTGCGCGGATGCGACCGCATCGTGCCGGTCGACATCTATGTGCCGGGCTGCCCGCCCACCGCCGAGGCACTGCTCTACGGCGTGTTATTGCTGCAGAAGAAGATCCGCCGTACCGGAACGATCGAGCGGTGATGGATTCCGCCTCATGGACGAAACCCTCGACAAATTCGGCGAGACCATCGCCAGCGCCTTGCCGGGCTCGGTTACGGGCCACCGCGTCGCGCATGGTGAATTGACGATCGGCGCCAGCGCCCGCGACATCGTGAAGGTCGTTCGCTTTCTGCGCGACGACAATCGCTGTCAGTTCTGGAGCTTGATCGACATCACCGCGGTGGATTGGCCCGGGCGCGAGCGACGCTTCGACATCGTGTATCACTTGCTCTCGCCCAAGCAGAACCTGCGCGTGCGCGTGAAGATCGAAACCGACGAGACCACGCCGGTGCCCTCCATCATCGACGTGTTTCCGGGCGCCAACTGGTTCGAGCGTGAGACCTACGATCTTTACGGGGTCATCTTCACCGGCCACCCCGACATGCGCCGTCTGCTCACCGATTACGGATTCGAAGGCCATCCCCTGCGCAAGGACTTCCCGCTCACCGGCTTCGTCGAGGTGCGCTACGACGACCAGCAAAAGCGCGTCGTGTACGAGCCGGTGCGACTCACGCAGGAGTTTCGCAATTTCGATTTCCTGTCTCCCTGGGAAGGACCCGGCTATGACCTCCCCGGCGACGAGAAGGCGAACGATGCAAAGCCGCCGGACGGGAAGGGTGCTTGAGGTGAAAAAGACGCTCGTGCTCGACCGCGCCGGCGGTATCGGCGCGCGCGGTCAACGGCGTTACGTCCTGGCCCGGGAAAAGTTCGACCCGCGCGCCGCGGCGAAGACGACACACGTGACCATCAGCAGGTAGCGATGGCTGAAAGCGATTTGCGCAATTTCACCATCAATTTCGGGCCGCAGCACCCGGCCGCGCACGGCGTGCTGCGTCTGGTGCTCGAGCTCGATGGCGAGGTGGTCGAACGCATCGATCCCCATATCGGGCTCCTGCACCGCGGCACGGAGAAGCTGATCGAGCACAAGACTTATCTGCAGGCGATCCCCTATTTCGACCGGCTCGATTATGTCGCGCCGATGAACCAAGAGCACGCCTTTTGCCTCGCCGCGGAGAGACTGATGGGTCTCGCGGTGCCCAGGCGTGCACAGTTCATCCGGGTACTCTACTGCGAGATCGGCCGCCTGTTGTCGCATCTGCTCAATGTGACGACGCAGGCAATGGATGTCGGCGCGCTCACGCCACCATTGTGGGGCTTCGAAGAGCGCGAGAAGCTCATGGGCTTCTACGAGCGCGCCTCCGGCAGTCGCCTGCATGCCGCCTATTTCCGCGTCGGCGGCGTGCACAAGGATCTGCCTCCCAAGCTGATCGATGACATCTCGGCATTTTGCGATCCGTTCCTCAAGGTCTGCGATGATCTCGAGGAACTCCTCACCGACAACCGCATCTTCAAGCAGCGCAATGTCGATATCGGCGTGGTCTCGCTGGCCGATGCCTGGGCCTGGGGGTTTTCCGGCGTGATGGTGCGTGGATCAGGCGCGGCTTGGGATCTGCGCAAGGCGCAGCCCTATGAGTGCTATTCCGAGCTCGATTTCGACATTCCCATCGGCAGGAACGGCGACAACTATGATCGCTACTGCATCCGCATGGAGGAGATGCGTCAGTCGATCAGGCTGATGAAGCAATGCGTGGAGAAGCTGCGCTCGCCGGAAGGGCAGGGGCCGATCGCCGTCGATGACCACAAGATCGTGCCGCCGCGACGCGCCGAGATGAAGCGCTCGATGGAGGCGCTGATCCATCATTTCAAACTGTATACCGAGGGCTTCCACGTTCCCGCCGGGGAAGTCTACGCCGCAGTCGAAGCGCCCAAGGGGGAGTTCGGCGTCTATCTCACCGCCGACGGCGGCAACAAACCTTACAAGTGCAAGATCCGCGCGCCCGGATTCGCGCACCTCCAGGCCATGGATTTCCTCTGCAAGGGCTACATGCTCGCGGACATATCGGCGATCCTCGGCTCGCTCGACATCGTGTTCGGGGAGGTCGATCGCTGATGGCCGTTCGCCGCCTCGCCGATGCTGCGCTTCAGCCCAAGAGCTTCGCCTTCACGGCGGAAAATCTCGATTGGGCCAAGCGCCAGATCGCGAAATACCCGGAAGGGCGGCAGATGTCCGCGGTCCTGCCGATCTTGTGGAGAGCGCAGGAGCAGGCCGGCGGCTGGCTGCCGCAGAAGGCGATCGAGCACGTCGCCGATCTGCTCGGAATGCCGAACATACGCGCGCTCGAAATCGCGACCTTCTACACCATGTTCAATCTGGCACCGGTCGGGCAATTCCACGTTCAGCTCTGCGGCACTACGCCCTGCGTGTTGCGCGGCGCCGACAAGCTGATCAAGCACTGTCACGAGCGCATCGGCGAGCCGCTGCACGTCACCGCCGACGGCAAGTTGTCGTGGATCGAGGTCGAGTGCCTGGGCGCCTGCGTGAACGCACCGGTGGCCCAGATCAATTTTGACTATTACGAAGATCTCAGCTTGGAACGGTTCGGCCAAATTCTCGACAACCTCGCCGCCGGCAAGGCGGTCACGCCGGGACCGCAGGTGGCGCGCAAATTTTCCGCGCCCGAAGGCGGTCCGACCACGCTCACTGACCCTCAGCTCTATGAGCGCGGCAACGGCGGGGACAAGCGGGAGCCGGCGCTTGCCGACGCTGACGCAAAGAAGCCTGGTGCGGCGGCCAATGTACACGAGGCGGCAGCACCAGAACCTCCGGTCGCCGATTCATCCGCCAGCAGGCAATCGTGATGCTCGAGGACAAGGATCGCATCTTCACCAACCTGTACGGCCTGCACGACTGGGGCCTCGAAGGAGCGAGCGCGCGCGGCGCCTGGGACGGAACCAGGGCGATCCTGGAAAAGGGCCGCGACTGGATCATCAACGAGGTCAAGGCCTCCGGTCTGCGTGGCCGCGGCGGCGCCGGCTTTCCGACCGGCTTGAAATGGTCGTTCATGCCCAAGCAGACCGACGGGCGGCCGCATTACCTCGTGGTCAACGCCGACGAATCCGAGCCCGGCACCTGCAAGGACCGCGAGATCATGCGGCACGACCCGCATCTCCTGCTCGAGGGCTGCCTGTTCGCCAGCTTCGCCATGGGCGCCAATACTTGCTACATCTACGTGCGCGGCGAATTCATTCGGGAACGCGAGCGGCTCGAGGCGGCGGTGGAGCAGGCCTACGCGGCCGGTCTCATCGGCAAGCACAACGTCCACGACTTTCCGTTCGACGTGATCATCCACCACGGCGCCGGCGCCTATATCTGCGGCGAGGAGACCGCGCTGCTGGAAAGCCTCGAAGGCAAGAAGGGTGAGCCGCGGCTGAAGCCGCCGTTCCCGGCCAATGTCGGCCTCTACGGCTGCCCGACCACCGTCAACAACGTGGAATCGATCGCGGTCGTGCCCGATATCTTGCGGCGCGGCGCCGCCTGGTTCGCCAGCATCGGCCGGCCGAACAATACCGGTACCAAGCTGTTCTGCCTTTCCGGCCACGTGCAGAGGCCCTGCACCGTCGAGGACGCGATGAGCGTTCCGCTACGCGAGCTCCTGGACAAGCATGCCGGCGGCGTGCGTGGGGGCTGGGACAACCTGCTCGCGGTCATTCCCGGGGGCTCCTCGATGCCCCTCATTCCGGCGCATGAATGTGCCGATCTGCTGATGGATTTCGACGGCTGCCGCGAACACAAGTCCGCGCTAGGCACCGCGGCGGTGATCGTGATGGACAAATCGACCGACATCATCCGTGCGATGGCCCGCATCTCGTATTTTTACAAGCACGAGAGCTGCGGCCAATGCACGCCCTGCCGCGAGGGCATGGGCTGGATGTGGCGGGTACTCACCCGCATGGCGGAAGGCCGCGCACAGAAGCGCGAGATCGACATGCTGATGGAAGTCACCACCCAGATCGAAGGCCACACCATCTGCGCCTTCGGCGACGGAGCGGCCTGGCCGGTGCAGGGGCTCATCCGTCATTTCCGCCACGAGATCGAGCGGCGCATCGACGAATATACGGCCAACCCTGACCCGGAGCCGGTCCGGGAGGCGGCGGAATGACGAGCCGGGCAGGGGTAACTTGGAAGGCGAAGAACCCGGCATGACGGCGCGAACAGGATCGACGACGATCATCTCCAACCGCTTCTGGCGGCGCCTCACATGGTTGGTAAGGCTCGATATGGCGGCAGGCTCCGTGCTCGCTGCCGGCCTGCTGCTGTGGCTGCAATGGAACTGACATGAGCAAGCTTCTCGTCGACGGCAAGGAGATCGACGTTCCGCCGGAGTATACGCTGCTCCAGGCCTGCGAGGCCGCCGGCGCCGAGATCCCGCGTTTCTGCTTCCATGAGCGGCTTTCGATCGCCGGCAACTGCCGCATGTGCCTGGTCGAGCTCAAGGGCTCGCCCAAGCCGGTGGCCTCTTGTGCCTGGGGCGTGCGCGACTGCCGGCCGGGCCCCAAGGGCGAGCCGCCAGAGGTCCTGACCAAGTCGCCGATGGTGCGCAAGGCACGCGAAGGGGTGATGGAATTCCTGCTGATCAACCACCCGCTCGACTGCCCCATCTGCGACCAGGGCGGAGAGTGCGACCTGCAGGACCAGGCCATGGCCTATGGCGTCGATGCCAGCCGGTTCAAGGAGAACAAACGCGCGGTCGAGGACAAGTATGTGGGAGTCCTGGTCAAGACCGTGATGAATCGCTGCATCCACTGCACGCGCTGCGTCCGCTTCATGACCGAGGTCGCCGGCGTGCCGGAGCTCGGCGCGATCGGCCGCGGCGAGGATATGGAGATCACGACCTATCTCGAAGAGGCCATGACCTCGGAGCTGCAGGGCAACGTGGTCGATCTCTGTCCGGTCGGAGCGCTCACCTCCAAACCGTATGCGTTCGCCGCGCGGCCGTGGGAACTTAACAAGACCGAGTCGGTCGACGTCATGGATGCGGTCGGCTCCGCCATCCGCATCGACAGTCGCGGGCGCGAGGTCATGCGCATCCTGCCTCGCGTCAACGACGAGGTGAACGAGGAGTGGATTTCCGACAAGACGCGCCACGTGGTGGACGGGCTGCGTACGCAGCGCCTCGACCAGCCCTACATCCGCGAGGACGGGCAACTCCATCCCGCGTCCTGGCGCGACGCCTTCCAAGCCATTGCCGCCAGGGTCAAGCAGAACGAGCCGCAGCGCATCGGGGCCATCGTCGGTGATCTGGCCGCCGCCGAAGAGATCTTCGCGCTCAAGGACCTGATGATGCGGCTCGGCGTCGCAAACCTCGACTGCCGCCAAGATGGCGCCGCGCTCGATCCGAACTGGGGAAGGGCGAGCTATCTCTTCAACGCCAGCATCGCCGGCATCGAGAAGGCCGACGCGGTGCTCATCGTGGGTGCCAATCCGCGCCGCGAAGCCGCAGTGCTCAATGCGCGCATCCGCAAGCGCTGGCGCAAAGGCAATGTTCCCATCGGTTTGATCGGCGAGCGCGTCGATCTGACCTATCCCTACGACTATCTCGGTGCCGGCCCTCAAACCCTGGCGCAAGTGGCCGCCGGCACCCACCCGTACGGCCGCGTGCTCAAGCAAGCCGCACGCCCGTTGGTGATCCTCGGCATGGGAGCGCTGGCGCGACCCGATGGCGCGGCGGTCGCCGCGCTCGCCGCGCAGGCCGCCCAAGGCGCGGGCAGCGCCGGCTGGAACGGGTACTCCGTGCTGCATACCGCAGCCGCGCGGGTCGGCGCGCTCGACCTCGGCTTCGTGCCCGGCGCTGGCGGCCACGGGGCGCGGCAAATGGCGGCCGCAGGCGTGCTCGACGTCGTGTTCCTGTTGGGGGCGGACGAGATCGACGTCGCGCCAGGGGCCTTCGTGGTCTACCTCGGTACCCACGGTGACCGCGGCGCCCATCGCGCCGACGTCATTCTGCCGGGTGCTGCCTACCCGGAGAAATCCGGCATCTATGTCAATACCGAGGGGCGAGTACAGATGGGCCGCCGCGCCTCCTTCCCCCCGGGAGAAGCGCGCGAGGACTGGGCGATCCTGCGCGCGCTGTCGGAGGTGCTCGGGAGCAGGCTTCCTTACGACTCGCTGGCCGAGTTGCGTCGAGCGCTGTTCAAGGCGCATCCGCACTTCCAGCGCGTCGGCCAAATTGCAGCGGGAGACCCCGCCGACATCGCCGCGCTCGCCGCGCGCGTCGGCGGGGTGGAGAAGGGCGCGTTCGGCTGCGCCGTCGACGACTTCTATTTCACCAACCCGGTCGCGCGCGCATCGGTCACCATGGCCGAATGCTCGGCCCTTGCCGAAGGCCGCGGTGCGCTCACCGCGGCGGAGTAGTCCGTTATGTCGGAGATCTGGACGAATTACGTCTGGCCGGCCATCATCATCGCGGCAGAGAGCGTGCTGCTGCTCGTCCTGCTCTTGATCATCACCGCCTACATCCTCTATGCCGATCGCAAGATCTGGGCTGCGGTACAGATCAGGCGAGGGCCCAACGTGGTGGGGCCCTGGGGCCTTCTGCAGTCGTTCGCCGATCTCATCAAATTCGTCGTCAAGGAGCCTATCGTTCCATCCGGCGCCAACAAAGGCGTGTTTCTGTTGGCGCCGCTCGTCACCGCCGTGCTGGCGCTGTCGGCCTGGGCGGTGATCCCCGTCAGCGCCGACTGGGCGATTGCCGACATCAACGTCGGCATCCTCTATATCTTCGCCATCTCGTCGCTCATGGTCTACGGGGTGATCATGGCGGGGTGGTCGTCGAACTCCAAATATCCCTTCCTTGCATCGTTGCGCTCGGCGGCTCAGATGGTGTCGTACGAGGTCTCGATCGGCTTCGTCATCATCACGGTCCTGCTCTGCGCCGGCTCGCTCAATCTTTCCGCGATTGTCGAGGCGCAGAACGGCGCATGGGGAATGTTCAACTGGTACTGGCTCCCGCTGCTGCCGATGTTCGTGGTTTTTTTCGTCTCAGCGCTGGCGGAAACCAACCGCCCGCCGTTCGACTTGGTAGAGGCGGAATCCGAATTGGTCGCCGGCTACGCGGTGGAGTATTCCGCCACGCCGTTCCTGCTGTTCTTCCTCGGCGAATACATCGCGATTCTGACGATGTGCGCGATGGCCACCATCTTGTTCCTCGGCGGCTGGCTGCCGCCGTTCCCAGTGGCGCCGTTCACCTGGATTCCAGGCGTGATCTGGTTCGTGTTGAAATGCGCATTCATGTTCTTCCTGTTCGCGATGGTAAAAGCGATCGTCCCGCGCTATCGCTACGATCAATTGATGCGCCTGGGCTGGAAGGTCTTTCTGCCGCTTTCGCTGGCCATGGTCGCGCTGGTCGCGGGCGTCTTGCAATATGCCGCATTGGCGCTGAAATGAAGGGAGGGCGGCATGATCGACCTTTCCCTGCCCGGGCTGATCGGGGCGATGGTCGGCACGGCCGTGGCGGCGATGCTCTATGCGCCGCTCGTGAGCTTGGTCGAACGCGGGTTGCGGACGCAGGCGAGCGCCGAAGTCGGGGCGCTCGAGCGCGAGATTTCCATCCTGCGTCGGGCCGTGCTCGCAGCCGACATCATCATGCTCGGCGGCATCGGCTATTGGCTCGGCGAGCGGATCGCCGGCTGACTCCCATGCCGCGCCGCAACGCACCGCCCGCAAGGAGGGCGCCATGAAATTAGATCAGGCCGCCCGCGCATTGTTCCTCAAGGAGTTCGTATCGGCGTTCGCACTCGCCATGCGTTACTTCTTCAAGCCGAAGCCGACCCTCAATTATCCGTTCGAGAAGGGTCCCATCTCGCCACGTTTTCGCGGCGAGCACGCGTTGCGCCGTTATCCCAACGGGGAGGAGCGCTGCATCGCCTGCAAGCTTTGCGAGGCGATCTGCCCGGCGCAGGCCATTACGATCGAGGCCGGGCCGCGTCGCAACGACGGCACGCGCCGCACCACGCGTTACGACATCGACATGGTCAAATGCATCTATTGCGGGTTGTGTCAGGAGGCCTGCCCGGTCGACGCTATCGTCGAAGGGCCTAACTTCGAGTTCGCGACCGAGACCCGCGAGGAGCTCTATTTCGACAAGGAGCGGCTGCTCGCGAACGGCGATCGCTGGGAACGCGAGATCGCCAAGAACATCGCCCTCGACGCGCCCTATCGGTGAGGTTCGAGGATGGTCCTGCCCGCAATCTTCTTCTACCTGTTCGCCGGCGTCTGCATCGCCGCCGCCGTCATGGTCGTCGCGTCGCGCAACCCGGTGCATTCGGTGCTGTTCCTCATCCTTGCCTTCGTCAACGCGGCCGGGATGTTCATCCTGTTGGGAGCGGAGTTCCTGGCGATGATCCTGATCATCGTCTATGTCGGCGCGGTTTTGGTCCTGTTCCTGTTCGTGGTGATGATGCTGGATGTGGATTTCGCCCAGCTGCGCCGGGGCGTGCTGCAGTATCTGCCCATCGGCGCCTTTCTCGGCATCGTGGTCCTCACTGAGCTGGTGCTGGTCGTCGGCGCCTGGGTCATCGGTCCCGAGGTGCCGCAAGCGATCGTGGCGCCAATCCCCCCGATCGCCAAAATGGTCAACGCCGAAGCGCTCGGGCACGTGCTCTACACGCGCTATGTGTATTTTTTCCAGGCCGCCGGCATCGTGCTGCTGGTCGCCATGATCGGCGCGATCGTGTTGACGCTGCAGCACAAGCCGCACGTCAGGCGGCAGAACATCGCCGACCAGGTCGCGCGCAGCAAGGCGACCGCCATCGAGATCGTCAAGGTACGGCCGGGGCAGGGCCTCTAGGACGATCGGGGAACGCAATGACCATCGGACTAGGCCACTACCTGACGGTTGCCGCCATCCTGTTCACCATTGGTGTCTTCGGGATCTTTCTCAACCGGAAGAACGTGATCGTCATCCTGATGTCGATCGAGCTCATCCTGCTGGCGGTCAACATCAATCTCGTGGCCTTTTCCGCCTTCCTCGGGGATCTCGTCGGTCAGGTCTACGCGCTGCTGGTGCTCACGGTGGCGGCATCGGAAGCCGCCATCGGTCTGGCAATCCTGGTCGCCTATTACCGCAATCGCGGCTCGATCGCGGTCGAGGATATCAATCTGATGAAGGGTTGAGGCGCGGGATGTATCACGCGATCGTTTTCCTGCCGCTGCTGGGGGCCATAATCGCGGCCCTGATCGCGCTCGCCGGGGCGCGCGCGCGCCACCCCGGCGGTCCGCCCGGCCATGGTACGCAGGATCACGCGCGCGCTCCGGTCGACGAGCGCCACGCGCGGGCGGCGCCGTCCCCGCACGAGGCGCATGCCGCTTTCGAAGTCTCGCACAGCGAGCCGTTAGCGGAACAGCCGCCGGCCGCGGGCTCGCGACCGGCCGAGCTTGTGACCACCGTGTTCCTGTTCGCCTCCATGCTGTTGTCATGGTTCGCGTTCGTCGAGGTCGGATTCGGTCATCACGACAGCCGGTCGGTGCTGTTTCCATGGATGATCACCGGCGACCTCAGGGTCGAATGGGGACTGCGCGTCGACGCCCTGACCGCGGTCATGTTGGTGGTTGTCACCACGATCTCGGCTTTCGTGCACCTCTATTCCATGGGCTACATGGAGGGCGATCCGCACCGGCCGCGGTTCTTCTCCTATCTGTCGCTGTTCACCTTCGCCATGCTCATGCTGGTGACGTCCGACAATCTGGTGCAGCTGTTCTTCGGCTGGGAAGGGGTCGGGCTGATGAGTTATCTGCTCATCGGCTTCTGGTACCACAAGCCGGAGGCGAATGCCGCCGCCATCAAGGCCTTCATCGTCAATCGCGTCGGTGATTTCGGGTTTTCGCTTGGCATCTTCGCCGTGTTCCTGATGACCGGCGCGATCGACTTCGACACCGTGTTCGCGCAGGCGCCGGCGCTCGTCGGCAAGTCCATGCACTTCCTGTCCTGGAACGTCGACGCGCTCACCGCTATCTGTCTGCTCCTGTTCATGGGAGCGATGGGCAAATCCGCGCAGTTCCTGCTGCACACCTGGCTGCCGGACGCGATGGAGGGGCCGACGCCGGTCTCTGCACTGATCCATGCCGCCACCATGGTGACCGCGGGCGTCTTCATGGTCGCCCGGCTCTCGCCGTTGTTCGATCTGGCGCCGGCCGCGCAGGTCTTCGTCACCTTCATCGGCGCGACCACCGCGTTCTTCGCCGCCACGATCGGCCTCGTGCAGAACGACATCAAGCGCATCATCGCTTACTCCACGTGCTCGCAGCTCGGCTACATGTTTGTCGCCATGGGCACCGGTGCCTATTCGATCGGCATGTTTCACCTGTTCACCCACGCCTTCTTCAAGGCGCTGCTGTTCCTCGGCTCCGGCTCGGTGATCATCGCGATGCATCACGAGCAGGACATCTGGCGCATGGGCGGCCTGCGGCACAAGCTCCCGATCACCTATTGGACGATGATCATCGGCACGCTTGCGCTCACCGGCTTCCCGCTCACCGCCGGCTACTTCTCCAAGGATGCCATCATCGAAGCGGCCTATGTGAGCCATAATCCGATGGCTATCTACGCCTACGGCACGACCCTTGTGGCTGCGGCGCTCACCGCCTTCTACTCCTGGCGGCTCGTATTGGTGACCTTTCACGGCAGCCCGTACGATCGCCATCACTACGAGGCCGCGCGCGAAAGCCCGTGGGTGATGCTCGTCCCGCTTTGCTTTCTGGCCGTCGGCTCGATCCTCGCCGGCTATCCGTTCAGGGAGCTGTTCGTCGGCAACGGGGTCGCAGGGTTCTTCGGCAACTCGCTCAAATTCGCGCCCGGCAATCCCCTGCTCGAGGACATGCACCACATTCCGTACCTGATTGCAGTGGCCCCGACGGTCATGATGGCGATCGGCTTTTTCGTCGCGTGGGAATTCTACGTGCGCCAGCCGGAGCTGCCGGCCGAGCTCGCCCGCCAGCAGCAGCCGCTCTATCTGTTCCTCCTGAACAAGTGGTATTTCGACGAGATCTACGACTTCCTCATCGTTCGGCCGACCATCTGGCTCGGCCGCGTGCTGTGGAAGTACGGCGACGGTTGGCTGATCGACGGCTGGGGGCCGGACGGCATCTCCGCACGCGTGCTCGACGTTACGCGCGGAGTGACGCGCCTGCAGACCGGTTATCTCTACCACTACGCCTTTGCCATGCTGATCGGCGTCGCGGCGCTCATCACCTGGTTCATGTTCGGTGGGTTGCGATGAGCTGGCCGATTCTGTCCGTCACCACCTTCCTGCCGCTAGTCGGAGCGCTGTTCATCATGATGATGGGCGGCGACGGCGAGGCGGAAAAGCGCAACGCCCGCTGGATCGCGCTTTGGACCACGCTCATCACTTTTGCGATCTCGCTGATCTTGCTCTATCGCTTCGATCCGTCCTCGCCCGAGTTCCAGTTCGTCGAGCACAAGCCGTGGCTCGCCGGTGCGATTACCTACCACATGGGTGTGGACGGCATCTCGCTTCCCTTCGTGGTGCTCACGACCGCGCTGATGCCGGTCTGCATCATCGCGAGCTGGCTGCCGATCCAAAATCGCGTCAAGGAGTACATGATCGCGTTTCTGGTGCTGGAAACGCTGATGGTCGGAACTTTCGCCGCGCTCGATCTCGTGGTGTTCTACCTGTTCTTCGAAGGCGGGCTCATTCCGATGTTTCTGATCATCGGCATCTGGGGCGGCCCGCGTCGCGTCTACGCCAGCTTCAAGTTCTTTCTCTACACGCTGCTCGGCTCCGTGCTGATGCTGCTCGCGATCCTGGCGATGTACTGGGACGCCGGCACGACCGAAATCCCGACGCTGCTGCACCACGGCTTCCCCCGTGGCCTGCAGACCTGGGCGTGGCTGGCGTTCTTCGCCTCTTTCGCGGTGAAGCTGCCGATGTGGCCGGTGCACACCTGGCTGCCCGACGCCCACGTCGAGGCGCCCACCGCGGGCTCGGTGATCCTCGCGGCGATCCTGCTGAAGATGGGCGGCTACGGTTTCCTGCGGTTCTCACTGCCGATGTTCCCGGCGGCTTCGCACGACCTGGCGCCGCTGGTGTTCGCGCTTTCGATCGTGGCGGTGATCTACACCTCCCTGGTCGCGCTGGTGCAGGAGGACATGAAGAAGCTCATCGCCTATTCCTCGGTCGCGCATATGGGCTTCGTCACCATGGGCATCTTTGCCGCGACCGCGCAGGGCGTCGCCGGCGGCATCTTCCAGATGATCTCGCACGGGATCGTGTCGGCCGCCTTGTTCCTGTGTGTGGGCGTGGTCTACGACCGCATGCACACGCGCGAGATCGCCGCCTACGGCGGGCTGGTCAACCGCATGCCATTCTATGCCGCCGCGTTCATGGTGTTCACGCTCGCCAATGTGGGGCTGCCGGGGACGACCGGTTTCATCGGTGAGTTCCTCACGCTCATCGGCACGTTCCGCGTGAATACCTGGGTGGCCATGCTCGCCACCACCGGAACCATCCTGTCGGCGGCCTACGCGCTGTGGCTCTACCGCAAGGTCATTTTCGGAGCGCTGGTCAAGCCGAGCCTCGCCGCGATCAAGGACCTCGACTACCGCGAGATGATCACGCTCGGGCCGCTGGTGTTGCTGACCATCGCGTTGGGGGTGTACCCCCAGCCGGTGCTTGAAATGTCGGCGGCCTCGGTCGCGCAACTCCTCGACGGCTATGATCGCGCGCTCGGGCTCGCGAAAACCGCCGCCTTGCTGGCCCACTGACCGGAAAGCTCGGGACGTGCCGATCAACGACGACCTTCCTGCACTGCTGCCGGCGCTGCCGGAAATCGTGCTCGCGCTCGGTGCCATGCTGCTGCTGATGGTCGGCGGCTTTCGCGGCGAACGGGCGATCACGGGCATCGAGTGGGCAGCGATCCTGCTGTTGGTTCTTGCCGGTCTGATCGTCGTCATGCTGCCGGCGGGCACGATCGTCACCTTCGACGGCAGTTTCGTGGTCGACGGCTTCGCGCGTTTCCTCAAGCTGCTGGCGCTGATCGGGTCGGCGGCGGCGATCCTGATGTCGTCCGACTATCTGGCGCGCGAGAAGCGCCAGAAGTTTGAATATTCGGTGCTGATCCTGCTGTCGACCACCGGGATGTTGATGCTGATATCGGCGGCCGACCTGATCGCGCTCTATCTCGGGCTCGAGTTGATGAGCCTGGCGCTTTACGTGCTCGCCGCGATCGACCGCGATTCGGTGCGCTCGACCGAGGCCGGGCTCAAGTATTTCGTCCTCGGCGCGCTGTCCTCGGGGATGCTGCTCTACGGCGCCTCGCTCGTATACGGCTTCACCGGCACGGTCAGCTTCGCGGGAATCGCACGGGCGGCGAGCGAGATCGGCCCGGGCCACGGCGACCTCGGGTTGCTGTTCGGCCTGGTTTTCCTGTTCGCCGGCTTCTGTTTCAAGGTTTCGGCGGTGCCGTTCCACATGTGGACGCCCGACGTCTACGAGGGCGCCCCGACCCCGATCACCGCCTTCTTCGCCGCGGCACCCAAGGTCGCGGGCATCGCCATGTTCGTGCGCACGACGATCGTGGCGTTTCCCGGGATCTTGACGCAGTGGCAGCAGATCGTCGTCTTCGTCGCCATCGCCTCGATGGCGCTCGGATCGTTCGCCGCCATCGGCCAGCGCAACTTCAAGCGCCTGATGGCGTACTCGTCCATCGGCCACATGGGCTACGCGCTCATCGGGCTCGCTGCGGGGAGCCAGGAGGGCGTGCAGGGTGTGTTGGTCTACATGGCCATCTACATCGCCATGACCTTGGGAACGTTCGCCTGCATCCTCTCGATGCGGCGCGACGGCAACATGGTCGAGGATATCGCCGATCTTGCCGGTCTCGCCCGCACGCGGCCGACGATGGCCTTCTTTCTCGCCATGCTGCTGTTCTCGCTCGCGGGCATTCCGCCGCTAGCCGGTTTTTTCGCGAAGTTCTACGTCTTCCTGGCGGCGATCCAAGCCGGGCTGTTCGCGCTCGCGGTCATCGGCGTGGTTACCAGCGTGGTCGGCGCCTACTATTATCTGGCGATCGTCAAGATCATGTACTTCGACGAGCCGGCGCAGCCGTTCGAGCCGATGCCGCATCAATTGCGAGCCGTGCTCGCAGTGACCGGTCTGTTCAACCTGCTGTTCTTCGTCTATCCGAGCCCGCTGGTCGAAGCGGCGAATGCCGCGGCAAAGTCGCTGTTCTGAATGAAGCCCGATTGAATGACACCCGAGCCCAGTGCGACCGCGGCGGGCACGCGGCATGTCGCGCACGAGACGCTCGGCTCGACCAATGCCGAGGCGCTGCGGCTGGCGCGCCAAGGCGAGCGCGGGCCGCTCTGGGTCAGCGCCGCGCGCCAGACGGCGGGCCACGGCCGGCGCGGCCGCCCGTGGATATCGCAGCCCGGCAATCTGTTCGCCAGCCTGCTGCTGACCGATCCGGCGCCCGCCGAGCATTGGCCGCAGCTGGCCTTCGTCGCGGCGCTGGCGACCCATGACGCCATCGCGGAGGTTGCCGCGCCGCTCGCACCGCTGCTTGCGATCAAATGGCCGAACGATCTCATGCTCGCGCGCGCCAAGGTCGCCGGCATCCTGATCGAAGGCGACAGCGGTGGGCGGAGCGCGCTCGCCATTGGCATCGGCGTCAATTGCGCAAGCCATCCCGGACAGTTGGAGCAGCCGGCGACCGACCTCGCCACGGCCGGCGCGCCGGTTTCACCCGCGACGCTGTTTGGCGTGCTCACGGACCGGATGCGCGCGCGCATCGCACAATGGAATGCGGGCGCAGGTTTCCCGGCTATCCGGCTTGACTGGCTCGCACGCGCCGTCGGCGTGGGCGAGAGCGTGTGTGCGCGTCTTGGTGACCGTGAGATCGTCGGCCGCTTCGAGGCGCTCGATGCGACCGGAGGTTTGGTGCTGCGTCTGCCCGACGGCACGGCCAGCATTGTCAGCACCGGCGATGTTTTCGTGCTGGCCGCACCGGCATCTCGCAGGGCGGGCTGATCGGATCGCGCGATGGTGGGCCCCTCCGATGAGCTCGTTTTCGCGCCGCTCGGCGGGGTCGGCGAGATCGGCATGAACCTCGCGATCTACGGATATGGAGACGAGCGCCGCCGCCAATGGCTCGCGGTCGATCTCGGGGTTGCGTTCGCCGACGACGCGCTGCCCGGCATCGATCTGATCATGCCGGACATCCGCTATCTCGCGCAGGAACGCCACAATGTTCTAGGGCTCGTGCTCACCCACGCGCACGAGGACCATTTCGGCGCCTTGCTCGACCTCTGGCCGAAGCTAAAGCTGCCGGTCTACGCCACACCATTCACCGCCGCGCTGTTGCAGGCCAAACGGGAAAGCGAGCCCGCCGCGCCGGAAATCCCGGTGAACATCGTGCCCCTCGGCGGCCGGTTCACGCTCGGCCCGTTCGAAATCGAGCTCGTGTCCATGGCTCATTCGATCCCGGAATCGAACGGCCTGATCATTCGCACGCCGCTCGGCGCAGTCCTGCACACCGGCGATTGGAAGATCGATCTTACGCCGGTGGTCGGCCCGCCCACCGATGCAGCAAAGCTGCGCGCGCTTGGCAACGAGGGCTGTCTTGCCCTGGTCGGCGATTCGACCAATGCATTTCGCGAGGGCCGCTCCGCCTCCGAGGCGGACGTGGCGAAATGCCTGGCCGAACTCATCCGGACCGCACCGGCACGGGTGGCGGTCACCACCTTCGCGTCCAACGTGGCGCGCCTGCGCGCGGTTGCGCAGGCTGCCGCGGCCTGCGAGCGCGAAGTGGTCGTGGTCGGCCGGGCCATGCAACGTATCTCCCAGGTCGCCCGCGAGACCGGCTATCTCGATGGCATCCAGGAATTCCGGTCGGTCGAGATGTACGGTCATCTGCCGCCCGACAAGGTGCTCGCGCTCTGCACCGGCAGCCAGGGTGAGCCGCGCGCGGCGCTGTCGCGCATTGCCCAGGATGACCATCCCGAGGTGGCGTTTTCGCGCGGCGACCGGGTGATCTTCTCCTCCCGCGCCATTCCCGGCAACGAGAAGGCGGTCATGCGGGTGATCAACGGCCTCGTATCGCAGGGCATCGAGGTCATTACCGACCGCACCCATCTCGTCCATGTCTCGGGCCATCCGCGCACCGACGAGCTTAGGGAAATGATCGGGTGGGTGCGCCCGCGCATCCTCGTGCCCGTCCATGGCGAACCCCTTCACATGGCCGAGCATGCCGGGCTCGCGCGGCGGGCGGGGGTCGACCAGGTGGTGGTGTGCCGTGACGGCGAACTCATCCGGCTGGCGCCGGGGGCGCCCGGAAAAGTCGATGAGGTGCCGGCCGGGCGCCTCTACAAGGACGGCACCCTGCTGGTCAGCGCCGAGGAGCGCACCGTTGCCGACCGCCGGCGGCTCGGTTTTGCCGGGGTGATCTCGGTCGCGCTGGCGGTCGATGACCGTGGCGAGCTCGGCGCCGATGCACACATCACCGTGACTGGCATCCCGGCGGTCGACGCAAGTGGACGCCGCATCGACGACATCGCCTGCGAGGCTGCCGTCGAGGCCTTCGAGTCGATGCCGCGCGCACGCCGGCGCGATCCCGAGGCTGTCGCCGAGGCGGTACGGCGAGCGGTGCGCGCTGCGCTTGCTTCCGCCTGGAACAAGAAACCCACGTGCCACGTGCATGTGCTTGAGGTCTGAGGGGGGCATCCGCAGCGGCGTGGCTGGCTGCGAATGTGCCCGCCCGTCCACGCCGAGTTCCCGCTGCGCGCTGGCGGCAGCCGGGCGAGGCGGCTATGGATTGCAGCGGGGCCGCAGGAGAGAAACATGATTGGACGGCTCAACCATGTGGCGATCGCGGTTCGCGAGGTCGCGAAGGCGGCGACTGTTTATCGCCAAATGCTCGGCGCCGAGGTCTCCGAACCGGTCCCGCAGCCTGATCACGGAGTGACCACCGTCTTCATCGCGCTTCCGAACACCAAGATCGAGCTCATCGAACCGCTGGGAGCGGCGTCCCCGATCGCCAAGTTTCTCGAACGTAACCCCGATGGCGGCATTCATCACGTCTGCTACGAGGTCGACGACATCCGCTCCGCACGCGACAAGCTCAGAGCACAGGGCGCCCGCGTGCTGGGCGACGGCGAAGCAAAGATCGGCGCGCACGGCAAGCCGGTGCTGTTCCTGCACCCCAAGGATTTTTGCGGCACCCTGATCGAGATCGAACAGGCCTGACCGCGCTGCCAGTCTCGGTCCTTGCTTCATGTCACTCGCCACCGCCTTCGCGATCTATTTCATCATCTGGTGGATGGTGTTGTTCGCCGTCCTTCCCTGGGGAGTGCGCAGCCAGCACGAAGAGGGAGCAATCATCCCCGGCAGCGATCCCGGCGCGCCGATGATTCCGAAGCTTCGGCGCAAGCTTTGTTGGACTACGCTCGTCGCAGCCGTCGTGTTCGCGCTCTGGTACGTGATCTATACGTATCGGCTCATCACGCTCGACGATCTCGCCGCACTGCTGGGCATCCGGCCGCCGTGACCAGCCGTATCGCCGGTGGGGAGTGCTTTCGGCAGGCTTCGGCGCGAGCTCCGGTACATCGTCGCCGGCGTCAAAAAAAATCGAGCAGGGCCGAAACCCTGCTCCGAAAAACGCAAAACCACTCAACCTTACGCTTAAGCTTACGCCTCGAAATTTGTCGTTATGGATCGAGACGGCCGCGGCTTTGCGCCGCTTGTCCTCCCAAGACTTGGACCGCGCGGCCAGCGGCGCAGCGGCGCCGCGCGCTTGACCTCGCACGCTGGACGCTATCCGATCCGGTTTGCTTTGTCACCGAAAAGAAGAACGGTTGCTTTCCGTGGAATTGATGTGCGATGCACCATCGATACCGCAGAAAGCCAGTCCGGAGCGCGCAAGGGTCAACGGAACGCCTTGAGGTAACTTGTCTTTTCTCCACGGATGCGGCTTCACTGCACCCGTCCCCCATGTAACCGATTCTCAAGTCCCATGCGCCTGTCCCGCTACTTCCTGCCGATCCTGCGCGAAACGCCGAAGGAAGCGGAGATCGTGTCGCACCGCCTCATGTTGCGGGCCGGGTTGGTCCGCCAGGAGGCCGCCGGGATCTATGCCTGGCTGCCGGTCGGCTTGCGGGTGCTCAAGCGCATCGAGCAAATCGTGCGCGAGGAGCAGGATCGTGCCGGCGCAATCGAGCTGCTGATGCCCACGCTGCAACTCGCCGATCTTTGGCGGGAGAGCGGGCGTTACGAGGCCTATGGCCCGGAAATGCTGCGCATCCGCGATCGCCACGAGCGCGAGATGCTTTACGGCCCGACCAATGAGGAGATGATCACCGAAATCTTTCGCGCCTACGTTCGTTCCTATCGCGAGCTGCCGAAGATTCTCTACCACATCCAGTGGAAGTTTCGCGACGAGCAACGCCCGCGCTTCGGCGTCATGCGCGGCCGCGAGTTCCTGATGAAGGATGCGTATTCCTTCGATCTCGATGAAGCGGCGGCGCGGCGCTCCTACAACAAGATGTTCGTCGCCTATCTGCGCACGTTTGCGCGCATGGGCCTCAAGGCGATTCCGATGGCGGCCGAAACCGGCCCCATCGGCGGCGATCTCTCGCACGAGTTCATCATCCTCGCCGACACCGGCGAGTCCGGCGTATTCTGCAATAGCGACGTGCTCGACCTCGCGGTTCCCGACCTCGGGATCGACTACGATTCCGATCTGCTCGCGCATATTCGTCCGTGGACCAGCCTCTATGCCGCGACCGAGGACGTGCACGATCCCGTGCGGTTCGAGCGCGAGGTCCCCGCCGACAAGCGTCTCCATACCCGCGGCATCGAGGTCGGCCAGATCTTCTATTTCGGGACCAAATATTCCGAGCCGATGAAAGCGGTGGTCAGCGGTCCCGACGGCGTGGAGCGACCTGTGCATGCGGGATCCTACGGCGTCGGCGTTTCGCGGCTGGTGGGCGCGGTGATCGAAGCATTCCACGACGAGGCCGGGATCAAGTGGCCGGAGGCGGTGGCGCCGTTCCGCGTCGTTATCCTCAATCTCAAGCAGGGCGGCGCCGATACCGATGCGGCCTGCGAGCGGCTCTACCGCGAATTGACCGCGCGCGGCGTCGAGGTCCTCTATGACGATCTCGACCAGCGCCCCGGCGCGAAGTTCGCAAGCGCCGACCTCATTGGCATTCCCTGGCAAATCCTGGTCGGCCCGAAAGGGCTGGCGGAGGGCAGGGTCGAGATCAAGAAGCGTGCCGACGGCAGCCGCGAGCTCATGAGCCCGGCCGACGCCATCGAGCGCATCGCGGCCTGAAATCTGTGATTTGCCGGTCCAGGCACGGCCTGAAACGGCCAGAATCATGTGACATCGGAGCGGGCGCGGACATAGAGCGATGAACGAGCCAAGCGGCACCCACCCGTTCGCCCCCTTCGAATGGATGCTTTCGCTGCGCTATCTGCGAGCGCGGCGACAGGAGGGATTCATCTCGGTCAATGCCGGTTTTTCGTTCCTCGGCATCATGCTGGGCGTCGCCACCCTGATCATCGTGATGGCGGTGATGAACGGCTTCCGCAAGGAACTGTTGGACAAGATTCTGGGGCTCAACGGGCATCTTCTGGTTCAGCCGCTGGAGCAGCCTTTGACCGACTGGGAGCCGGTCAGCGGGCGTTTGGCCAAGGTGCCCGGGGTGCTTCTTGCCGCACCGATCGTAGAGGGACAGGCGCTGGCGTCTTCTCCCTTCAACGCCTCCGGCGTGCTGGTGCGCGGGGTGCGCGCCGCCGACCTCGCCAGGCTCCCCTCGGTCGCCAGCAACATCCGCCAGGGCACGCTCGAGGGCTTTGACGCAGGGCAGGGGGTGGCGATCGGCCGCAGGCTGGCCGATCAACTGTCGTTGCGGGTCGGCGACAGCGTGACGCTCGTCGCTCCGCGCGGGGCGGTGACGCCAATGGGCACAACGCCGCGCATCAAGCCGTACAAGGTCGCGGCGGTGTTCGAGGTCGGGATGTCGGAGTACGACTCCGCCTTCGTATTCATGCCGCTGCCCGAGGCCCAGGCCTATTTCAACCGGGCCGGCGATGTCACCGCGATCGAGCTCTACCTCGACGAACCCGACCAGGTGGATCGCTTCCGCAAGCTCGTCACTGAAGCTGCCGGGCGGCCGATCTTCATGGCGGATTGGCGACAACGCAACTCCACCTTCTTCAATGCGCTTCAGGTCGAGCGCAATGTGATGTTTCTGATCCTGACGATCATTGTGATCGTTGCGGCGTTCAACATCACCTCCGGGTTGATCATGCTGGTGAAGGACAAGGGCCACGACATTGGCATCCTGCGCACCATGGGCGTGACCCAGGGCGCGATCATGCGGGTGTTCATGATGACGGGCGCCTCGGTCGGGGTGGTCGGCACCGTCGTGGGCTTCCTGTTGGCGCTGCTGGTTTGCCTCAATATCGAGTCGATCCGTCGGTTCCTGTCCTGGCTGACCAATACCGAGCTGTTCTCGCCCGAGCTGTATTTTCTCTCCAAGCTCCCCGCCGACCTCGACGTGGGCGAGACGACGGCGGTGGTGGTGATGGCGCTTGCGCTGTCGCTGTTGGCGACGCTCTACCCGGCGTGGCGCGCGGCGCGCCTCGATCCGGTCGAGGCGTTGCGCTATGAGTGACGTCACCATCAACCATCCGGGCGCCAAGCAAGCCAGCGTCACGGCGCAGCCGCAAGAAGCTCCTATCCTGTTCCTGCACGGGATTGACCGGCATTACCGCCAAGGCGACGCGGTGCTGGAGATCCTCAAACAGGCGGAGCTCGCGATCTGGCCGGGGCAGTCGGTCGCGCTGGTGGCGCCGTCCGGCGCCGGGAAATCGACGCTTCTGCATGTTGCCGGCCTGCTCGAGCAGCCCGACGCGGGCGAGGTTTATGTCGACCAGGTTGCCACCTCACAGCTCTCCGACGGCGAGCGCACTCGCATCCGGCGCACCGAGATCGGCTTCGTCTATCAGTTCCATCACTTGCTGATGGAGTTCTCCGCCATCGAGAACGTGGTCATGCCGCAGATGGTGCGCGGCCTTTCGCGGTCCGAAGCGGTTCGACGCGCGACCGATCTGCTGGGCTATCTCGGGCTTAAGGAGCGCCTCACGCACCGACCAGCCGAGCTTTCCGGCGGCGAGCAGCAGCGCGTCGCCATCGCGCGCGCGGTCGCCAACGCGCCGCGGATTCTGCTGGCGGACGAGCCGACCGGAAATCTCGATCCCCGTACGTCCGAGCATGTTTTCTCCGCCCTCACCCAGCTGGTGCAAGCCTCGGGTCTGGCGGTCGTGGTCGCCACCCACAACATGGATATCGCGGCGCGCATGGACCGACGCGTCACCATCAAGGACGGGCTGGTGAAAGAGTTGGATTGACCCCCGTGCCATGCTCGTGAGTCGCCGGAAGGCCGCATCCGCGGGTGGCATGCGAGGGGAGGTGCGGCAACCGCGGCTTGGGCCTCCGGCAAACGCAATTCGCCGCATGAACAGGGGGTCGACGCCGCGATGACTGAAGTTCAGAAAGAGCTCTCGTGGCGTTATGCGCTTGCCGCCTGCCTCACCCTCTGTTTCCAGATTTGGCTCCGCTGGGGAGACTGCGCGGGCGCGAGCGCCTGCGGGATTAGCTTCGGCAAAGCAATGATCTGGGCCGTGCTGTGGCCCCTGTATTGGCTGACCTACCTGACCGGCAGGATCTGAACGCGGGATCGGGCCGCATCACGGCTGCGCGCCGACGGGCAGGCCGAAGTTTTGTGATCGCACGCGGCCTTATTCTGGTTGCGCTCGCGGCTGTTCGCCAGCCTCACTGGCCTGCGCCGAAATCTGGCGAGCCTGCTGCGTCCAGTGCGGCGGCAACCAGAGCGACAACGCCACGGCTGGCCTTGACGTCATTCGCAACCGCCGACCGGTCACGTGGATGCGGTGGCGTTGCCGAAGGCCGCCCGTTCCCTCCTGGCGAGGTCGTCGAGGCCCTCGACGGCATAGTTCGCCAGCAGCGGAAAGCCGAACGACATGCACGGCTTGCACAGCGGATGCGAGCGACGCGCCGACTGGATCGCCTCGATCGGCATCGTGAGATAACTGCCGATCGTGTTCGCCCGGCTGGCAAGGCAGGTACAACAGAGTATGACGTTGCCGTCGACATCGAGGACGATGAAATCCTCCTGCAAAGAACATGACGTGACCTTGTGCTTCGACGTCAGGGCGACCGCCGCGGCCGTCTTGAGCGCAAGTCGGGCGAGGGTGGCATGATCCGTGCGTGTGAGCGTCGCACGCGGATGGGCCGGATCGGCGATGGTCAGGGTTTTCTCGAGCGGCATCATCAATGCCCAGTCCGACGCGAACCGATAGCCGAGGGCTTCGGCATAGACCCGCATGGCAGCCTCGTCGGCCTCGTTGTCCACGTATTTGTGAAAGTACAATTCCAACTCCGTGGTGGCCCCTGTCCGCGCTTTCGCCTCCGTCAGGCGGCGCATATTCGTCTTGACCACTTCGACGTCGCCGGCCGCGTGCCCGCGCGCGTAGACCTCCTGCGTAAAACCTGAAACCGACACCCGCAGCCAATCCGGATTCGCCCGCATCAGCAGGTCGGGGTCGCGCAGCACGTTGAGATTGGTGCTGATCGCACAGTGAATCGAGCGCGAGCGGACCACGCCGATGAGCTCGTGAACCGCCGGGTGTAGCAGCGGCTCGGTCCAGTTGAACAAGGCGACGCCCGCGACGGTGCATTCGGCCATGGCCTTGTCGAGGATGGTTTCGAGCAGGGCCCTGGACATCATCCCATGGCGAAAGACGCTCGCGTCATCTTCCCAATTGCCGACAGGACACGAGGGGCAGCGCAAATTGCAGTAACCAAAAATATCGATGTAGAAGCTGAAGCGGTGAGGCGTGACCGGCGCCCGCCGTGCCCCGACCATGGTGCCCACCGCACTGGATTGCTCCTCGCCCATGCCCGCACTATGCGTTCGATTTTGCGCGCGCTCCAGCACATGACCTCGTGAGCTTGACTTGGAACATAACATGAACTATGTTCATGCCTTGTTCCGTTGCCTTTGGGGGTGGAGTCATGGTCCGAGCCGTCGTCGAGGAAGCCGCTGCGCTGGCCTCGCTCACTCTGTTTTTGGGAATGATCGCGATCTGGGCACAGGTGATCGCCGCAATCTAACCATTTATAGCCACGCGATTCTTTGGCTACCTGTTGGCAAACCTGGGTCGCGGTGGACAGCGCGCGCATCGCACATCACAGTTGCCGTACATCGAGAATCGCGAGGATTGCATGCCCGGATTCGTGCATCTGCATGTGCACTCGTCCTATTCGTTGCTCGAAGGTGCATTGACGATCGCGCGACTGGCCGAGCTTGCGAAGGCTGACCGGCAGCCGGCGCTGGCGCTCACCGACACCGACAATATGTTCGGAGCGCTCGAATTTTCCGACAAGATGGCGGCGGCCGGCATCCAGCCGATCGTGGGCTGTGCGCTCGCCGTCGATTTCTGCGACCTGGACGCGGGCGCGCGCGCCGGCAGCGGCGTGCGGCTGGAGCGGCCGCGCATCGTTCTGCTCGCCGCGCGCGAGAACGGCTACCGCAGCCTGATGCGGCTCAACTCGCGTGCATTTCTGGAAACCGCCCCATACGAGCAGCCACATCTCAAGCTGGCTTGGCTGGAAGGGGAGACCGACGGCCTGATCGTCCTGAGCGGGGGACCAGGTGGTCCGCTTGACGCCGCGATCGGTGCCGGGCAAGGCGATCTGGCGGCCGCTCGGTGCGCGACGCTGGCACGCCTGTTCAATGATCGGCTCTACATCGAGTTGCAGCGGCATGCTGTCGCGTCGGAACGCGCGGTGGAGCCGGCGCTGATTGCGCTTGCCTACGAGCGCGGCATCCCGCTCGTCGCCACCAACGAGCCGTTCTTTGCGGGCCGTGACGATTACGAGGCGCACGACGCGCTCATTTGCATCGCCGAGGGACGGCTTCTGGCCGAGACCGACCGGCGCCAACTCACGTCCGAACACCGCTTCAAGACGCGCGCGGAGATGAGCGAGCTGTTCGCGGATATCCCGGAGGCTCTCGCCTCCACTGTCGAAATCGCGCAGCGCTGTGCCTTCCGGCCGCTGGTGCAGTCTCCGATGTTGCCGCGTTTCTCGGTTGGCCGCGAGGGCGCCGCCATCGACGAGGCCGCGGAATTGCGCAGACGCGCCGAGGCAGGGCTCGGGATGCGGATTGCAAGCCATGGAATCGCGCCCGGCCACGCCGTCGACGAATATCGCGAACGGCTGGCCTTCGAGCTCAACGTCATCGAAGGCATGAGATATCCCGGTTACTTCCTGATCGTCTCCGACTTCATCCAATGGGCAAAGACGCAGGGTATTCCGGTCGGTCCCGGGCGCGGCTCGGGCGCAGGCTCCCTGGTCTCCTACGCACTCACGATCACCGATCTCGACCCGATCCGTTTCGGGTTGCTATTCGAGCGCTTCCTCAATCCGGAGCGCGTGTCGATGCCCGATTTCGACATCGACTTCTGCCAGGACCGACGCGACGAGGTTATCGGCTACGTGCAGGAGCGCTATGGCCGCGATCGGGTGGCGCAGATCATCACGTTCGGCACCTTGCAGGCGCGCGGCGTGCTGCGCGACGTCGGGCGGGTTCTGCAAATGCCCTACGGGCAAGTGGACAAGTTCTGCAAGCTGGTGCCGCAAAACCCGCTCAACCCGGTCACTCTCGGGCGCGCGATCGAAGGCGAGCCGCGGTTGCAGGCCGCGCGCGACGCCGATCCGCTGGTGGCGCGCGCCTTCGATATCGCGCAGAAGCTTGAAGGCCTGCACCGTCATGCCTCCACCCACGCCGCCGGTATCGTGATCGGAGAACGGCCGCTGACCGAAATGGTGCCGCTCTATCGCGACCCGAAATCGATGATGCCGGTGACCCAGTTCAATATGAAATGGGTCGAGCAGGCAGGGCTGGTAAAATTCGACTTTCTCGGCCTCAAGACGCTCACCGTGCTGCAAACAGCGGTAAATCTGCTGCGCCGACGCGGCGTCGAGATCGATCTCGCGGCGATTCCGCTCGATGACGAAAAAACCTATGCCCTGCTCGCCCGCGCCGAGGCCGTGGGCATCTTCCAGCTGGAAAGTCAGGGCATGCGCCGCGCGCTGCTCGATATGCGTCCGGACCGTTTCGAGGACATTATCGCGCTGGTTGCGCTCTACCGGCCCGGTCCGATGGCCAACATCCCGACCTACTGCGCGCGCAAGCATCGGATGGAGGAACCGGACTACATCCATCCCAAGCTGGAGCCGGTCCTGCGCGAAACCTTCGGCGTGATCGTCTACCAGGAGCAGGTGATGCAGGCCGCGCAGATCCTTGCCGGCTATTCGCTCGGCGAAGCCGACTTGTTGCGCCGCGCAATGGGCAAGAAAATTCGCAGCGAGATGCAGAAGCAGCGCAGCCGCTTCGTGTCCGGGTGCATGGAACGTGGCATTGAGCAGGGACAGGCGGAGGCGATTTTTGAATTGCTGGAGCGCTTCGCCGACTACGGGTTTAACAAGAGCCACGCCGCGGCCTATGCACTCGTCGCCTATCAGACCGCCTACATGAAGGCCAACCACCCTGTCGAGTTCTTGGCCGCGTCGATGACCCTCGACATGGGCAACACCGACAAGCTCTCCGAGTTTCGTGCCGAAGCAGAGCGCCTCGGTGTCGAAGTCGAGCCGCCATCGATCAACCGGTCGGGCGCCGTCTTCGAGGTGGAGAGCAACACCATCCACTACGCGCTGGCGGCTCTCAAGGGCGTCGGGCGCCAAGCGGTGGACGCCATTGTCGGAGCTCGCGGGCAGCGGCCGTTCACCGATCTCTCCGACTTTGCCGCCCGCATAGACCCGCACGCCGTCAACAAGCGCGTGCTGGAGAGTCTGACCTCCGCCGGCGCTTTCGACGCGCTCGACGGCAACCGGGCGCGCGTATTTGCGGCGATCGACGCCTTGTTGGCAACCGCGCAACGCGTCCATGACGCCGCGGCGGTCGGCCAATCGGAGCTGTTTGGCGGTGCCTCGGCACGTCCTCCGATTGCACTCGGAAAGATCGAGCCATGGCTGCCAGCCGAGCGGCTACAGAAAGAGTTCGAGGCGATCGGGTTTTTCCTCACCGGCCACCCGCTCGACGACTATGCCGCCACGCTCAAGCGCATGCGCGTGCAGTCCTGGGCCGAATTCGCGCGCGTCGTCCGCGCCGGCGCGAGTGTTGGCCGGGTCGCCGGCACGGTGGTGAGGCGCACCGAGCGGCGCACCCGCACCGGCAGCAAGATGGGCATCGTGGAGCTGTCGGATCCCAGCGGTCATTACGAAGCGGTCGTCTTCTCCGAGGGGCTGGCGCAATTCCGTGACCTGCTCGAGCCCGGCGCAGCAGTGCTGCTGATGCTGTCGGCGGAACTGCAGGGCGATGACGTGCGCGCGCGCATCCAGATGGCCGAACCGCTGGAGCAGGCGGCCGCCAAGCTCTCCAACGGGCTGCGGGTGTTCCTGCGCGACGAGGCCCCGATCGAGAGCGTGGCGAAACGCCTGGAAGTCCCGCCTGCGGGCCGTACAGCGCAAGACAACGGCGAGGTGGCGCTCGTCTTGATGCTGACCAAAGGCACCGAGGTCGAAGTGAAGCTGCCCGGCCGCTTCAAGGTCTCGCCGCAGGTTGCCGGAGCCATCAAGGCGGTGCCCGGCGTGGTGGCGGTCGAGGCAGTGTAGCGAGGCGCCATCGCTTCGCTGCGGGGCTGCGAACCGCCTGCCCGGAAGGGCCGAACAGCGGGCTGGGTCGCCAGCCGTCCGATCGCGCGAGCGTTGCAAACCGGGGTCCGGTAGCGTCCTTGCGCCCACCCATGCGTGCCTATATAAGGCCCGCAATCTCACACGCGGACCTCGGCCTCGACAGCCATCCGGTGGCTCATTCCGACCTCAGGGGAGGGAGCTCACGGGTCCGCGGCGGCTCAACCGGAGAACACGAATGGCGCTGCCCGATTTCTCCATGCGCCAGCTCTTGGAGGCTGGCGTCCACTTCGGCCATCAGGCCCATCGCTGGAATCCGAAGATGTCCGAATACATCTTCGGCACCCGCAACAACATCCACATCATCGATCTCGCCCAGTCGGTGCCGATGTTTCACCGCGCGTTGCAAGCCGTCAGCGACACGGTGGCGAACGGCGGCCGCATTCTGTTCGTCGGTACCAAGCGCCAGGCGCAAGATGCCATCGCCGAGGCGGCCAAGAAATCGGCGCAGTACTACGTCAACTCGCGCTGGCTGGGCGGCACGCTGACCAACTGGAAGACGATCTCGCAGTCGATCGCGCGTCTGCGCAAGCTCGACGAGATGCTGGCCTCAGGCGAGTCCCAGGGCTACACGAAGAAGGAGCGTCTGACGCTGCAGCGTGAGCGCGACAAGCTTGATCGGGCGCTCGGCGGCATCAAGGACATGGGCGGCCTCCCGGATCTGTTGTTCGTGATCGACACCAACAAGGAAGACATCGCCATCAAGGAGGCGCAGCGCCTCGGTCTGCCGGTTGCCGCCATCGTCGATACCAATTGCAACCCCGACGACATCACGTATGTGGTCCCCGGCAATGATGACGCCAGTCGCGCCATCACGCTCTATTGCGATCTCGTGGCGAAGGCCGCAATTGACGGCATCTCGCGGGCGCAGGGCGACCTCGGCATCGACACCGGAGCCGCAGCCGAGCCGATGACGGAAGAGGTGCCGCCGCCGACGCAAGGACCGGGCTACGAGGTGCTTTCCGGTCCACGCGGTGTCGCCGACGATCTCAAGAAGCTTCATCACGTCTCGCCTGCGATCGAAAAGAAGCTCAACGATCTCGGCATCTTCCATTACTGGCAAATTGCCGGTCTGGGGCCGGAGGCTGCGCGTGCGATCGGCGAGGAGGTCGGCTTGCCCGCCCGCGTCGAAGGCTGGATTGCGCAGTCCAAAGAGCTGACCGCGGAGTGACGCAGTCGGTCCAGTGGCTCCGGCGGACGAACGCCAGGCTCGGCGCGAGCCCCGCCGGCCCGGTTCGCTTGCGTTAACCTCCTCGCGCACAGGCGGGCGAGACAGATCACGATGGGACAGGCCGCACGCGCGGCCCGCACGTCCGCACGAAAGGATACCGATATGGCCGACATCAGCGCGCAAATGGTGAAGGAGCTGCGCGAGCGCACCGGCGCAGGCATGATGGACTGCAAGGCGGCGCTGCAGGAAACCGGCGGCGACATGGAACCGGCCGTCGATCTCTTGCGCAAGAAGGGCCTTGCAAAAGCCGCCAAGAAGGCCGGCCGCGTCGCCGCCGAGGGCCTCATCGGCCTCGCCGTCGAAGGCTCGAAAGGCGTTCTGGTCGAAGTCAATTCGGAAACCGATTTCGTGGCCCGCAATGAATTGTTCCAGAAGCTGGTGAGAACGATCGCAAGCGCGGCTCTGACGGTCGGCGCGGACGTCGCCAAGATCAAGGCGGCGCAGACCGGCGGCGTCACCATCGCCGACGCGATCGCCGACGCCATCGCCAAGATCGGTGAAAACATGTCGCTGCGGCGGGCATCGTCGCTCTCAGTCGGGCCCGGCACCATCGCCAGCTACGTGCACAACTCCGTCGCCGAGGGCCTCGGTAAGATCGGGGTCCTCGTGGCCCTGGAATCGACAGGCAAGGTCGACGAGCTCCGGCGTTTCGGCCGCATGATCGCAATGCACGTCGCCGCTTCCAATCCGCAGGCGCTCGATCCAGCCGGGCTCGATGCGGATACCATCAGGCGCGAGCGGGAGGTGCTGACCGACAAGTACAAGGCGCAGGGAAAACCTGCGAATGTCATCGACAAGATCGTCGAATCGGGGCTCAAGACCTTCTACAAGGAGGTATGTCTGCTCGATCAGGCTTTCATTCACGAACCCGAAAAGAGTGTTGCCCAGGCGATCAAGGAGGCCGAAGACCGGGCCGGGGCGCCGATCAGCATCGGCGGGTTTTTGCGCTATGCGCTGGGCGAGGGGATCGACCGGCCAGAGAGCGATTTCGGCGGGGAGGTCGCAGCCCTGGTGAGATCGAACTGAGTGGCCGTGCCTCGTCCGCGCCACGCAGACTTGCGCACCTCGGCGAGGGACCGCAGGAGCTGGCATGACAACACCGCCCTACCGGCGCGTCGTGGTCAAGGTTTCGGGCGAGGCCCTCATGGGTCCGGAAAGCTTCGGCATCCATCAAGCAACCGTCGAACGCATCGCGGCTGATCTGGTGACCGCGCAACGGCTCGGCACGGCGGTTGCAGTGGTGGTCGGCGGCGGCAACATCTTCCGTGGTGCGAAGGGGTCGGCAGCTGGCATTCCGCGCGTGACTGCGGACATGGTGGGCATCCTCGCAACCGTCATGAACGCGCTTGCGCTGGAAAGCGCGATCGAGAAGGCCGGCATTCCCGCTCGTACCATGTCGGCGCTGGCGATGCCGGAAGTCTGCGAGACTTACGAACGGCGGCGGGCGCTTCGCCACCTCGAGAAGGGACGGATGATCGTGCTTGCGGCAGGCACCGGTAATCCCTTTTTCACCACTGACACCACAGCGGTCCTGCGGGCGGCTGAACTCGGCGCCGATGCCGTCCTCAAGGCCACCGACGTGGACGGAATCTACAGCGCGGATCCCAAGACCGACAAAGGCGCCAAACGCTACGACCGTCTGACCCATCAGGAGGCGATCGAGCGCGAGCTGAAGGTGATGGATACCACGGCCTTCGCGCTTGCCCGGGAAAACCGGATGCCTATCATCGTATTCTCGATCCGCGAAAAAGGAACGATCGCGGCGGCGGTGCGCGGCGATGGGCGCGCCACCATCGTCGGAAATTGAGGCGGTCATCGCAGGTCGCTCATCGCCACAACCGCCGGCGCGCTCGCAAGAGCGGCCGAACTATCCGAGGGCGCCATGGCAAACCCGACGCACGATCTCAACGAGCTCAAGCGCCGCATGCACGGCGCCATCCAGTTGCTGAAGCAGGAGCTAGGCGGGCTGCGCACCGGACGGGCGTCAGCGGGCCTGCTCGAGCCGGTGCAGGTGGAGGCTTACGGCACCCATATGCCGCTCAATCAGGTCGCCACCATCAGCGTGCCCGAGCCGCGGCTGATCTCGGTGCAGGTATGGGACAAATCGATGGTTCACGCCGTTGAAAAAGCCATCGCCGCCTCAAATCTGGGACTCACCCCGTCGACCGAAGGCCAAGTGCTGCGCCTGCGCATCCCGGAGCTCAACGAGGAGCGTCGCAAGGAGTTGGTCAAGGTTGCGCACAAGTACGCCGAGGCAGCGCGCGTCGCCGTGCGGCACGTCCGGCGCGACGGCCTCGACGTGCTCAAAAAGCTCGAAAAGGACCACAAGATCAGCGAAGACGATGGCAAGAGGTCGTCCGAACAGGTCCAGAAGGCGACGGACGAGGCGATCGCCGAAGTCGACAAGATGCTGGCAACCAAGGAAAGGGAAATCCTCACGGTCTGAGGACGGGGTGGGATGTCGAAATCCGAGCCGCTGCGCACTGCAAGAATCGGCGAATTCGTCGTGCCGCGGCACATTGCCATCATCATGGACGGCAACGGGCGGTGGGCAGCCGCGCGCGGATTGCCGCGCGGAGAGGGCCATCGCCGCGGCGTCGAGGCGCTGCGCCGCACCGTGCAGGCCGCCGGCGATCTCGGCGTATCTTTCCTCACCATTTTCTCCTTCAGCGCGGAGAACTGGTCGCGGCCGGCCGGCGAAGTCCGCGAGCTGATGGGGCTTTTGCGAAGATTCATCCGTCACGATCTGCTGGAGCTCGATCGAAGAGGGGTGCGCGTGCGCGTTATCGGCGAGCGCGAGAGTCTCGAGCCCGAGATCCGAGGACTGCTCGATGAGGCCGAGGAGCTCACCAAAAAAAATGACAAGCTGGTGCTGGTAGTCGCCTTCAATTACGGCGCGCGCCAGGAAATCGCGCGTGCCGCGCGACGCATGGCCGCCGCCGTGGCGGCAGGGGATTTGGCAGTCAGCGCCGTTACGGCGGACAAGCTCGCCAGTTATCTCGATGCGGCCGATCTGCCGGATCCCGACCTCATCATTCGCACGAGCGGCGAGCAGCGGCTCTCCAACTTCCTGCTCTGGCAGGCAGCATATAGCGAGCTCGTATTCGTACCGACTTACTGGCCCGATTTCGACCGCGCGGCGCTGGAAAGCGCGATCACGGAATTTCACCGGCGCGAACGTCGCTTCGGCGGCCTGATCGCGCGTACCGGATCATGATCCGTGGCGGGCGCCGACGACCATCACTGGCGCACCGTCCCTCGGCGTGGCAACGAGCTTGCGTTGCGCCTATGCTCCGCGCTCGTACTCGGATCCATCGCGATCGCATCGGCCTATCTGGGCCGGGGGCCCTTCGCCGTGGTCTGGAGCGTCGCCGCGATGGGCGTGATGTGGGAGTGGATCTCGCTGGCGGCCGGAGCCGACCGGCGCTCTGCGCTGGTGGTGGGCGGCGCCGCACTCGCGCCCGCGCTCGCGCTCGCCGCCACCGGTTTCTTCGTAGCGGCAGTCGTGGTGCTTGTCATCGGCACACTGGCAGCGGCAGCGCTGGTGTCGGCGGAACGGCGGAGCTGGGTCGCGGGCGGAATTCCCTACGCGGGCGCGCTCGGGATCGCGCCCATCGTGCTGCGTTCCGACAGTCAAGCAGGCTTCCTTGCCGTAATTTTCATATTTGCAGTGGTATGGACCACCGACGTGATCGGCTATTTCGTCGGGCGCGCCGTGGGCGGGCCCAAACTCATGCCGCAAGTAAGCCCGAACAAGACCTGGTCGGGCGCAGTGGCTGGCACCGTGGCCGCCGCCGCCGCAGCGATCGCCGTCGCTAAAACGGCCGGGCTGGGAGAGTTGTTGTCGATCGCCATGCTCGCGATCGGATTGTCGATCGTCGCCCAGGCGGGAGATCTTTTCGAATCCTTCCTCAAGCGCAGGTTCGGCGCCAAGGACTCCAGCCATCTGATACCCGGGCATGGCGGGCTGATGGACCGCCTCGACGGCTTTGTCACCGCGAGCGTCGCGGCCGCGCTGATCGGACTGGCGCGCGGCGGTTTCGGGGCGCCGGGACGGGGATTGTTGGCATGGTGAGCCATGAAGCCTGACGCTCCACGCGGCGCCCGCGATCGCTCCGCGCCCGCCCCGGACACGCGCACAGTAACTCTGCTCGGCGCGACCGGCTCGATCGGTGCCAGCACCATCGATCTACTCAAGCGCCAGCGCAGCCGCTTCCGGGTCGAGGCGGTAAGTGCGAACCGCAGCGCGGCGGCGCTCGCGGCGCTCGCCCGCGAGCTTGATGCGCGTTACGCGGCGGTGGCGGATCCGAGCGCGTATGTCGAGCTCAAAGGCGAGTTGTTCGGAACGGGGATTGCGGCGGGCGCCGGCGAAAGCGGCTTGCTCGAAGCCGCCGAACGGCCGGCCGAATGGGTGATCGGAGCGATCACGGGGGCAGCGGGATTGAAGCCGACGCTCGCGGCCGCGGAGCGGGGCGCTATCATCGCGCTGGCCAACAAGGAAACCTTGGTTTGCGCCGGCGGACTGTTCATGCGCCGCGCGGCGGCTTCGGGCGCGACCGTGCTGCCGGTCGATTCGGAACACAACGCGCTGTTCCAGGCAATGAGCGGCAGCCGCCGCGAGGACGTGCGACGCGTGATTCTGACCGCCTCCGGCGGTCCCTTCCGCACCGCCAGCGCCGAGGCGGTCCGAATGGCGACGGTCGAGCAGGCACTCAAGCACCCGAACTGGTCGATGGGCGCGAAAGTCACCATCGATTCGGCAACCTTGATGAACAAGGGGCTCGAGCTCATCGAAGCGCATCATCTTTTTGCGCTAAGCCCCGACCAGATCGACATTCTGGTGCATCCGCAGTCGATCGTGCACAGCTTGGTCGAGTTCTGCGATGGCTCGCTGATCGCGCAGCTCGGCACCCCCGATATGCGCATCCCGATCGCCTATTGCCTGGCCTGGCCGGAGCGGATGGCGAGCGAGGCCCCGCGACTCGATCTCGCCCGCGCCGCGACATTGACCTTTCAGGAGCCCGATCTCGAACGTTTCCCGGCTTTGCGGCTTGCTCGACAGGCGCTGGAGGCGGGAGGGGCGGCGCCGACCGTGCTCAACGCTGCCAATGAGGTCGCGGTGGCTGAATTTCTCGCCCGACGGCTGAATTTCGCTGGAATATCGGCCCTGGTCGAGGCGGTCCTTGAGACCGCCGTGTCCCGAAATTGGACGGCGGAGCCGCAAAACGCCGATGACGCACTATCTATTGACCATAATACAAGATTGCTGGCACACGAGCTATTGCCCGAAATTGCCGCAAAGGCGTCCTAGAGGATGCCGTGGAGGATGGTTCGAGACCGGGGGCGGGACAGGTACGCATGAGCTGGAATTTTCTGTCTGGGATCAACGCGCTGGGGGGCAGCGTCGTTGGTTACGTCATCCCATTCCTGTTTGTCCTGACGCTCGTGGTGTTCTTCCACGAGCTCGGCCATTTTCTGGTCGCGCGCTGGTGCGGCGTCAAAGTGCTGGTCTTCTCGATCGGATTCGGCCCGGAGCTTTTCGGCTTCAACGATCGCCGGGGCACCCGCTGGCAGCTTTCCGCCATTCCACTTGGCGGATACGTCAAATTCCTCGGCGACGACAACGCAGCCAGCGTTCCTGATCAGGCGGCGCTTGCCGCGATGAACGAGGAGGACCGCCGCCGCAGCTTCGTGCACCAGCCGGTAGCGCCGCGCGCGGCGATCGTTGCGGCCGGACCGGTCGCGAATTTCCTTCTGGCGATCGTCATTTTCGCGTCGTTGTTCTTGGTTTTCGGAAAGCCGAGCACGTCGCCGCGGGTCGATGCCGTGCAGCCCGGGAGCGCTGCGCAAGCAGCCGGATTCCAGCCTGGTGACATGGTTCTGACGATCGACGGGGACCGGGTCGAGAGTTTCCCGGACATGCAGCAGATCGTTAGCACCAGCGCGGGCGAGACGCTGACCTTCGTGGTCGACCGCGGCGGCCACCGCGTCACGCTGAAGGCCGTCCCGGCGCTCAAGGAAACCAAGGATAGGTTCGGCAACGTGCACCGCATCGGGGTGCTCGGCATTAGCCGCTCGCCGTCGCCTGGCGACACCCAGTTCACGCCGGTGGGACCGGTCAAAGCCCTGGAGTTGGGGGTCGAGAAGACGTGGTTCGTGGTGGATCGGACGCTGTCCTATATCGGCGGCGTGATTTCCGGTCGCGAAGCTGCCGATCAGCTCGGTGGGCCGATCCGGATCGCCCAAGTCTCAGGCCAAGTGGCAGCGGAGGGCCTTCCTTCGCTGTTCAGCCTGGCGGCCGTATTGTCGGTGTCCATCGGCCTGCTCAATCTGTTTCCGGTCCCGCTGCTCGATGGCGGCCATTTGCTCTTCTATGCCATTGAGGCGACAAGGGGAAAACCGCTCTCGGAGCGGGCGCAGGAGGTCGGATTCCGCATCGGGCTCGCCATCGTCGTCATGTTGATGATATTCGCAACGTACAATGACATCCTGCACTTGGCGGCGCAGTGGACGGCCTCGTAGGAGGCCTGCAACTTTTGGGGCGTATAGAGGGGAAGTCGGGGGAAAGACTCGGTTGCACAACAGGAAACAGCTTGCACGGCAGCTGCGCTGCTTGCGGGCTTTTCGGGGGTAGCGACGACCTTTCTCGTGGGCACCGGGTAGGGGATGCCCAAAGGGGACGATAAAGGGCGCGTGGGGAATGAAACTTCGTAGCTTGGTCGTTCGAGGGCTTGGCATAGCCTGCCTCGTCCTCGGCGTCATTTCGTTGGGTACTGCGGTTGCGTCGTTCACGGCGCGGCCCGCCCTTGCCCAGGCCCCGACTGTCAGCTCCATCGTGGTGCAAGGGAATCAGCGCGTCGAAGCCGATACCATCAGGTCCTATTTCAAGGCTGGACCAAACGGACGGCTCGACCCATTCCAGATCGACGAAGGCGTAAAGGCGCTCTACGCCACCGGCCTGTTCCAGGACGTCCGTCCGGCGATGCAGGGCGGGAGACTCGTCATCACCGTGGTCGAGAACCCGGTCATCAATCGCATCGCATTCGAGGGCAACAAGAAGGTCAAGGACGAGCAGCTCAAGGCCGAAATTCAATCCAAGGAACGCGGCACGCTCTCGCGTCCGACGGTGCAGGCGGACACGGCGCGGCTGGTCGAGGTCTATCGCCGCGGTGGCCGCTTCGACGTCACAGTCGTGCCCAAGATCATCGAGCTTCCGAGCAATCGCGTCGACCTGGTCTTTGAAGTCAACGAAGGTCCGAAAACCGGCGTCAAGTCGATCGTGTTCGTCGGCAACCGCGCCTATTCCTCCTATCGCCTCAAGGACGAGATCAAGACCTCGGTGACGGGCCTGCTGGCTTTCCTCCAGACCACCGACATTTACGATCCGGACCGCATCGAGGCGGACCGGGAATTATTGCGGCGCTTCTATCTCAAGCACGGCTATATCGATGTCCGCATCGTCTCGGCCATCGGGGAATACGATCCGAACCTGCGCGGATTCGTGATCACCTTCACCATCGAGGAAGGCGAGCAGTACCGGTTCGGAACGATTGACGTGCAGTCGACGATTCGGCTTCTCAACCCGGCTCTGCTGCGATCGCGATTGCGGGCATATCCGGGCGACGTCTACAACGCGGAGGCGGTCGAGAAGAGCGTCGAGGACATGACCATCGAAGCCGCCAAGCTCGGCTTCGCTTTCGCGACGGTCCGCCCGCGCGCGACCCGCGACCCACAAACGCGCACCGTGAACGTCGTCTTCCAGGTCGACGAAGGACAGCGTACCTATATCGAGCGCATCAATGTTCGCGGTAACACGCGTACCCGCGATTATGTCATCCGGCGGGAGTTCGATCTGTCCGAGGGCGACGCCTACAACCGTGCGCTGGTCAATCGCGCGGAGCGCCGCCTGAAGAATCTCGCTTACTTCAAAAGCGTGAAAATATCGACCGAGCCTGGCTCCGCACCCGATCGCGTCATTCTCAATGTCGACGTGGAGGAGCAGTCCACGGGCGAATTCTCGGTCTCGGGCGGCTACTCGACCGCGGATGGTTTCATTGCGGAGGTCAGCGTGGCCGAGCGAAATCTGCTCGGACGCGGCTTGTTCGGGAAGGTCGCCGTGCAGTACGGCCAGTATACCCGCGGCGCGCAGGTCTCGTTTGTGGATCCTTACTTCCTGGGCTATCGGGTGGCCTTCGGGGTCGATCTCTTCTACAAGCAGCAGAATCCAACGAGCTACGTGTCCTACGAGACGCAAACCCTCGGCTTCGCCACGCGGCTCGGCTTCGCGCTGCGTGAAGACCTCGGGCTGCAGGTCCGCTACTCGCTCTATCAGCAGAAGGTCACGCTGCCGCCCAACCTGATGAACTGCAACGACATCAATCCGGACTTCGTCAACACGTTCCCGACGCCGGACAAGGTCGGCACTTCGCCAATCTTCACTCCGCCGCCCGGGTATACCGGAATCGCGAACTGCTACGTGGATGGCGAGGCGTCGCTCGCGGTCAAGCGCGAACTCGCCGGCGGGCCGGTTCTCACCTCGCTGGTCGGTTACACATTTTCCTACAATACCCTCGACAACAACAAGAATCCGACTGAGGGGCTGTTGAGCGAGTTCCGTCAGGACTTTGCCGGGGTCGGCGGCGACGTCAAGTTCATTCGCACCTCGGCCGACCTTTACGCCTATCACGAAGTGCTGCCGGATGTTGTCGGTCTGATGCATCTGCAGGGCGGGCAGATCTCGGGGTGGGATGGAGGCCTGCGGATGCTCGACCACTTCCAGATGGGCTCCAATCTGGTGCGCGGATTCGCGCCGGCCGGCATCGGCCCGCGCGACCTGACCCAGCTCCCGTTCACGGGCATCTACGGCGATGCGCTCGGCGGCACGTACTACTGGGGTGCAAGCCTCGAGTTCCAGACTCCGCTCTACTTCTTGCCCAAAGATGCCGGTGTGAAGCTGGCAACCTTCGCCGATGCCGGCTCGCTGTGGAACTATGTCGGCCCGACCTCAAACCCGGCGACCGGCGAAGTGATCTCGGGCAGCATCTGCCCGACCTGGGGCCCCAACATCGCGAATCCGGTGCAGTGTCCGGTCGACAATGCCATGCACGTTCGCTCGTCGGTCGGCGTGGGATTGATCTGGAACTCGCCGTTCGGTCCGCTTCGGTTCGACTATTCGTTCCCGCTGTCGAAGCAGCCTTACGACCAGGTACAACAGTTCCGCTTCGGCGGCGGGACTAAGTTCTGATGCCCGGCCGCCCGGGCGCTTGGGAGCGGCATGAGGGAGCCCTTCTTCTTCGATCGCGGCCGCGGTCTCACTGTGCGCGAGATCGCTTCGCTGACCGGCGCTACGGTGCGGCCGGGGGCGGCTCTCGACCGCCGCATTACCGGCGTCGCGTCGCTTGACCGCGCCGCTCCCGACGATCTCGCTTTCCTCGACAAATCGAAATTCGCCGCGCAATTGTCGGCAAGCACGGCCGGCGCCTGTTTGACGACGCAACGCCACGCCGGCCGCGCTCCCGAGCACGTGAGCGTGTTGTGCGTGGCCGAGCCTTACCGCGCTTTCGTCGAGGTGACGCGTGCGCTGTTCCCAAACGCGATCCGGCCGTCCTCGCTGTTCGAGGCAAGCGGCGTCGCGGCAGGGGCGTTGGTCCATCCCACTGCACGCCTCGAAAGCGGCGTGACGGTGGACCCCGGAGCCGTGATCGGCCCGCGTGCCGAGATCGGAACGGGTACAGTGATCAATGCCGGCGCGGTGATCGGGCCGAGAGTGCGCATCGGCCGCCACTGCGCGATCGGCGCCAACGCCGCGATCGCCAATAGCCTGATCGGCGACCGCGTGATCGTGCACCCCGGCTGTGCCATCGGACAGGACGGTTTCGGCTATCTGCCGGCACCGACCGGCCACCGCAAGGTGCTGCAGATCGGCCGGGTCATCCTGCAGGACGAGGTTGAGATCGGCGCCGGGACCACCATCGATCGCGGCGGCAACCGCGATACCGTGATCGGTGAGGGCACCAAGATCGACAACCTGGTGCAGATCGGACACAATGTCTCAATCGGTCGGCACTGCATCATCGTCTCGCAATGCGGGATTTCCGGCAGCGTCGTCATCGAGGATTACGTCATTCTCGCCGGACAAGTTGGCCTTCCCGACAACGTGAAGATCGGCGAGGGCGCGATTATCGGCGCGAGGAGCGGCGTCATGTCGGATGTTCCGGCAGGCGAGAAGTGGTTCGGCTATCCTGCCATGCGCGGGCGCGAGTTCCTGCGCAGCCTCGCGACCTTGCGTCAGTGGGTGCGCGACCGCAGCCCCGCGCCCATCGAGGAGGACGACGAGGCCGGCACCGGCTCGGCTGGCCCGTCTCACCATGACGTTCGCGGGGAGAGGCGAGGGCGATGAACGAGGCGCCGACCACGCTGGAGGCGGCCGATATTGTTGCGATTCTCAACGCCCTGCCGCATCGCTATCCATTTCTCATGGTCGACCGCATCATCAACATAACCGGCGATGAATTCGCGATCGGAATCAAGAACGTCACCGTCAATGAACCGCAGTTCCTCGGGCACTTTCCCGGCAATCCGGTGTTTCCGGGTGTGCTGCTGGTCGAGGGCATGGCACAAACCGCCGGCGCAGTCTGTGTGCTGGCGCGTCTGACCGGCGACCGGCCCAAGCAGGTCTATTTTCTCACCATCGACAAGGCCAAGTTCCGCCGACCCGTGGTTCCTGGCGACACGGTCGAATATCACGTCAGGAAAATCGCTCGGAAGAAGAACATGTGGTGGTTTCGGGGCGAGGCAAAGGTCGCTGGACAGACGGTCGCCGAGGCCGAGGTCGGCGCGATGGTGGCGTGAGATCGGCGATGACCGCGATCGATCCGACCGCCCGCGTAGCCTCCGGGGCGGTGATCGGTGAAGGCGTGTCGATCGGGCCCTATTGCATTGTCGGTCCCCACGCGGTGATCGGGGAGGGCTGTCGGCTGATCGCCCATGTTCACGTCGCCGGTCATACCAGCATCGGCCCACGCACCAAGCTCTACCCGTTCGCCTCGGTGGGAACCCCGCCGCAGTCGGTCAAGTACCGTGGTGGTGCGACCCGTCTCGTCATCGGCGCCGACTGCGATATCCGTGAGGGAGTCACCATGAACACCGGCACGGAGGACGACCGCGGCGTCACCGAGGTGGGAGACCGCTGCTGCCTGATGGTCGGATCGCATGTCGGCCACGACTGCAAAGTCGGCAACGACGTGACCTTCGCGAATAACGTGGTGCTCGGCGGCCACGTCACGATCGGAGACTATGTTGTATTCGGCGGACAAGCCGCGGTGCGCCAGTTCGTGCGCATCGGCGAAGGCGCGATGGTCGTCGGCCTGAGCGGGGTGCGCGCCGATGTCATCCCGTTCGGTCTGGTCCAGGGGCCGCTCGCCGATTTGATCGGCCTCAATGTCGTCGGCATGCGCCGGCGCGGCTTGGGGAAGGCGGACCTCCATCGGCTGCGGCGGGCCTACCAGGCGCTGTTCTTCGGGGTGGGCACCTTTCGCGAGCGGCTCGAACACCTGGCCGCGCAGAGCGGGGACGACCCGCTCGTCGGCAAGATCGTTGCGTTCATCCGCGCCGGCTCGCGGCCATTGACCATGGCGGTGCGTCGGGCGGCAAGCGCCGAGGAGCCATGAGCGAAGCGCAAAGCGTCCCGGTGAGCGACAACCGCCCGCTGGCCGTCATCTGCGGCGGCGGAAGCCTGCCGTTTGCAGTTGCCGACGCCGTCGCCAAGCGCGGACGCCGGGTGGTGCTGTTCGCCATTCGCGGATGGGCCGATCCGCAACGCGTGGCGTGCTACCCGCACCATTGGGCGGATTTCGGTCAGTTCGGCAAGTTCTGCCGTCTGGCCCGGGGCGAAGGTTGCCGGGATGTCGTTTTCATCGGCTCGCTGGTGCGGCCGGCGATCTGGCAGCTCAGACCGGATTTCAAGACGCTGCGGCTAGTGCCGCGGATCTTCGGACTGTTCCGCGGTGGCGATGATCACCTGCTCAAGGGCGTGGCCGCAGTGTTCGAGGAGCATGGCTTCCATCTGGTCGGCGCGCACGAGATCGCGCCTGAAATCCTGATGCCAGAGGGCCCGCTCGGTCGCGAGCGCCCGCGCGAGCGCGACCTTCAAGATATCGCCAAAGGGCTCGAGCTGCTCGACGCGATCAGCCCGTTCGACGTCGGCCAGGCGGTGGTCGTGGCGGAGGCTCGCGTGCTCGCGACCGAGGCGGCGGAAGGGACAGATCAGATGCTTGCGCGGGTGGCTGAGCTTCGCCGCAGCCGGCGCATAGCGCCCACGTCCGGACGCGGTGTGCTGGTGAAGGCGGCAAAGCGCGACCAGGACCGGCGCGTGGACTTGCCGTCGATCGGGCCGCAGACGGTCGAAGGCGCCGCGCGCGCCGGACTCGCGGGCATTGCGGTCCTTGCCGGCAGCACCATCGTTGCCGAGCCGGACCGCATTGCGGAAGTGGCGGACCGCGAGGGACTGTTCGTCTTCGGTATACGCGAGGCGACGGCCTGACGATGACAGCGCCAGCGTCACCCCCGCGTTGTTCCGACGCGCTCGACATTTTTCTGGTCGCCGGCGAGGCATCCGGCGATCGGCTCGGCGCTGCGCTGATGCGCGCGCTGCGGGAGCGGACTGACGGACGGGTGCGCTTTGCCGGAGTGGGCGGGCGCGAAATGGCCGCCGAAGGGGTCGCAAGCCTCTATTCGATCGACGATCTGCCGATCATCGGGTTCAGCGCGATCCCACGCCGCATTCCGAAAATCCTGCGGCTCATGCGCTTGACCGCCAAGGCAGTGGTCGCGGCCCGCCCAAGAGTTCTGGTTGTCATCGACAGCCCGGGCTTCACGCGGGGGATCGCACGGCGGGTGCGCGCCGCCGATCCCTCGATTGCGATCGTCGAGTATGTATCGCCCTCGGTATGGGCTTGGCGGCCCGGGCGCGCGCGCGTCATGCGCGCCTACATCGATCACATCCTGGCGCTGCTGCCGTTCGAGCCAGAGGTTCACCGCCGGCTGGGCGGGCCGCCCTGCACGTATGTCGGGCATCCCTTGGCGGCGGAGGTGCACCGTTTGCGTCCGGACGCGCAGGAGGCGCAGCGGCGCCTTGCGACCCCGCCGGTCTTGCTGGTGCTGCCGGGCAGCCGGACCGGCGAGATCAGGCGCCTCCTGTCCGTCTTCGGTGATGCCGTGGCGCTGGTCGGGCGCAAGGTCGGACCGCTCGAGATCGTCATGCCGACCGTTGCCCATCTCCTCGATCCCATCCGGAAGGCAACCGCGCACTGGCCGATTGTCCCGCGCATCGTGGTGGAGAGCGCCGAGAAGCAGGCGGCTTTTCGTATCGCCAGGGCGGCGCTCGCCAAGTCCGGAACGGTCACGCTCGAGCTCGCGCTCGCCGGCGTGCCCATGGTCGCAGCCTACAAGGTATCGGCGATTGAATATCTCGCGGTAGGCCGCGGCATTCTGCGGCGGCTTCCTTCGATTATCCTGACCAATCTGCTGCTCGGCGAGAACGTCGTTCCGGAGCTGCTCCAGCACGAATGCACCGCCGAGAAGCTCGCCGCCGCTTTGCTGCCGCTGCTTGCGGATACGCCGCAACGGCGGCGCCAACTCGAAGCGTTCTCGCGGCTCGACTCGATCATGGAGATCGGGGCGAGCGCGCCTGCCCTGCGGGCCGCCGACATCGTGCTGGCTGCGGCCGCTCACGCTCCGCGAATAAGGTCGGATGCATAGGACGGTCGGCTGGCACTGATCAACCGGCGAGCGGGTCGGTGCGCCCGTTGCGCGCTCCAGGCGCCGTCAAATGGACCGATTTTGAAGCCTATGGTCCGGCGCATGTGCCTGCTGGAAGAGCAAGAGAGATGCTGAAGGCGCCTCTGATGTCACGCCCCGTTCGGCATACGAAAGTCGTCGTTGCCGGCGCGGTTGTTCTTGGGTTGATTGCTGGAGGAGCGGGGCTCGCAGGACTCCTTATGTCCCGGGAAAGCGCGGTTAAAAGCTGCATTGCGAGCGGAATGAGGGAGCAGCCTCCCGCGAGCCTGCCCGAGGCGCAGGTGCGCTGTATGGATCGGAAGCCTTCTCCGGACCCCCCCAGATCCAAGCCGGCAACCCAGTCGCGATACTTTGCACCCAGAGGGCCTGATTTTGCCGGCCAGCTTTACACGGCAGCAATTATGCTTTAATTTCAGCCACATCGCGCGCGCTTAGTGCCTTTGCGCCAGTCAATCTGCTTACAGTGTCAATCCCGCGTTCAACCGTTCTTCCAACTTGCTCGGCTTCAGCGAAATAATGGTGAACACCTTGGCCAAGGCATCTCAGGCGAAGCCTCTTCACGCACGTGATTACTCCTACCAGGGGCCCTGCGACGTATTGTTGATCAACCCGCCATGGCTTTCGAAGGACGAAAACATCTGGCACGGCGTGAAGTCGGCGATGCCGCCGCTTGGTCTGCTGAGCATAGCGGCGTATGCGGAATCCAACGGATATTGCGTGCGTGTCATCGACGTGCACATCGAGAAACACACTGCCGCCGAGCTGGTCGAGAAATTGAAGGTTGCGCGGCCGAAGTTCGTGGGCATGGGCGTTATGACGGCGACATCGAACGCCGCCAATCAAATCGCTCGCATTGTGAAGAGAGCCGTCCCGGATTGCACCGTGGTTTTCGGGGGCGTTCACCCCGAGGCGATGCCGGCAGAGACTTTGTGCAATTCTGCGGTCGATATCGTCGTGCGCGGCGACGGCGAGGAAACTTTTCTCTCGATCCTTCGAGGCAGCCCTCTGGAGAGCATTCGAGGCATTTCCTACCGCAAGGGCACCACCGTCGTTCATAACCCCTCGGCCAACGTGGAAATGAACCTCGATAAATATCCGTTCCCCGCTTACCACCTGGTGCCGATGGACAAGTACTACCCGGCGATCGGCGCCTACAAGCGCCTTCCCGCGATCAACATGCTGATGACCCGCGGTTGCCCCGGCAAGTGCACCTTCTGCAACTCGGCAATGACGACGCTGCGCAGCCGCAGCGCCGAAAGCGTGGTGGAGGAAATCGAGTATCTCAACAAGACCTACGGGATACGTGAGATCCAGTTCTATGACGATACCTTTACGGTCTTGAAGAAGAACGTATTGCGCTTCTGCGAGTTGATGGCGGCCAAGAAACTCAACGTCAGCTGGGCCGCTTTTGTACGCGCCGACTGCTTCAACGAGGAGATGGCGCACGCGATGAAAAAAGCGGGATGCCATCAGGTCCTGATCGGCGTCGAATCCGGCAGCGACGTCATTCTTGAGAATATTCGAAAGCCGATCGACCGCGAAAGAACCGCAGCCGCAATCAAGATCGCGCGAGCGGCAGGGATCGAGTCTCGCGCTTCGTTCATTTTCGGCAGCATGGGCGAGACCATTGAGACCATGCAGGAGACGCTCGATTTCAGCATGCAATTAGACCCCGACATCGCGCAGTACAATGTTTGCACGCCCTATCCAGGAACGCAGATGTACCGTTGGGCCAAGGAGAACGGCTACCTTGTCTCGGAGGAATGGGGCGACTTCGAGCTCTCGACCTTCATGATGAAGCTGCCCACCTGCACGGATCAAGACGTCTACCGCTTCTACAAGAACGCACACAGACAATTTTACATGCGCCCGAAGATGATCCTGCGAAGATTGCGCGGGGTCAGTCGCCTGTCGCATATCCGCGATCTCATTCACGCCTTCTTCTATATCGTGCTGAGGAAGAAGCTTGGTACCCGCGGTGAAGTGAGGCGGGATTGGCTTGGAACCCGCAAAGACGATTTTTTTGATCTCAGGGTTTCCGAGAGCATGGCGCCGCATCTGACCTTCGAAGTTCGGCAAAAGGAGATCTCGCTTCAGCCCGAACAGCTGGTCCCGGCGCCCGCCGGCAGCAAACCCGTGGCGCTCTCGGTCGCCTGAGAAAAAGCCGCCATCGCCTGCCTGCGCCAGTGGCCGGACCTGAGCGGGGGGCATGCGCTTGTCCGTCGCGATCGAGATCGCCTTCCTTCGACCCAGCGAGCCAGGCCCGGGTAGCGCCTATTGGGCGCTCCACGCGAGATCGTCATGACAGAAGCGTTTCACTACAGCGGGCATGAAGAGCTGGAACAGCTCCTGCTGATGCCGGGCTACAATCGCCACATCGCGGATCTGTGCCTTGCGGCGATCTCCCCCGGCCAGACGCTCGTCGATTTCGGCGCCGGGACCGGAACAATTTCGGCGCTTGTCCGCGAACGGGCAAAAGCCGCCAAAATATGGTGCGCCGAAATCGACGCTGCCAATATCGCCGCTCTCGAGAAGCAAGGGTTTGATGTCATCACCGACATAGCAAAGCTTCAGCCGGATACGGTCGACGTGATTTATTCCTCGAATGTGCTGGAGCATATCGAGGACGACGTCGCCAAGCTGAAGCAATTGCGGGCTTGTCTGAAACCGGGCGGTCGGGCGGTGTTCTGGGTTCCGGCATTCCAATGCCTTTGGACGGCCATGGACGACCGGGTGGAACATCGTCGCCGCTATACGCGCGCGACGCTGGAGGACGCGTTCCGACGCGCGGGGTTCGATGTCGAACGATGCTTCTATCAGGACTCGCTCGGTTTCTTCGTTGCGCTTTTATTCAAGACCATCGGCCGCCGAGATGGACGGCTGAGTAACACTCCGCTTCGAATCTATGACCGGCTGGTATTTCCGCTTTCGCGACTGTGCGATCGGGTTTGCTCGCAGATATTCGGAAAGAACGCGGTGATCTACGCCCGAAAGAAAGCGACAGGCGCGGCGTGACCGCCACGCGAAGCTGCGATCCCTGAGGCGATCGCGGAGGCCCGCGGGCGGCCCATTCGAAACCTGGGCGGCATGAATTAACCGCCCCGGGGGGGCGGCATCGCTGCTCGGAAAATCCGGCTGCCGTGAACCAATCCGACGAAACGGTCGGTCGACCTTTCGGCGCTCATGCGGAGGGTGCAACGAAGCCCTGCGACTACATCATGACTACGCTATTGACTACGCAACGCATCTGTGATAGAAACAAAAATCCCGCGCATGAGGGGCGCTTTCTAGAGGCTTTCCCCGAAGGCGGCGCGGGAGGTGGCGTCGACCGCGGCTCGTAACCGCGGACACGAGAGGCCCGGCCCCGCGGCCCGGCAGCAATGCCCGGTCGCGAGCGGCCTGCGCGCCGGAGCCGGCGGCAACGCCGGCACGGAGGCGGGAGCTGGGCCGACAACGCCACGGCGGAGCGCCGCGAGGCGGGCCTCCCGGTTGCGCGGGAGGGCCCATGCCCCGCAAGCGTGGCGTCGCGCGTTACCCGCGCGACCGAAGTTCAAGGCTGGTACGCCTCCCGGCGCTCCGCCCTCCCCCTCGCTTCGGGGTCGGGCCGCGACGAAAGGTGCGAACTGAAAGCCAAAGAACCCGGAGGCAGCAACGCGCCGGGAGGAAAGAAGACTGCGCTATTTGACATCGTGAAGAACGAGCATCGTGGGATGGGTTTCGCTTCGCGCAACCATCCTAAGGGATCCACTTTGCTCGACGGCAAACGCACTCGGGATGGTCCCGAGGGCGCGCTCCGGCACGCGGTCAGCAGGGAGGGCGGCCCGTATTTTTCCTGTCATTTACAGGAGCGCCGGCCCTTACGCGCATCCGCGTCACCCGCAAAGGCGGTCGTCGCCGCGGCGCTTCGAACAAGAGGCTGCCGCGCCAAGCCGCGTGCTGTCACCTCCGGCGCGAGATCGGCACGTAATCGCGCTGAGTGGCGCCGGTATAGAGCTGGCGTGGGCGGCCGATCTTCTGCTGCGGGTCCTCGATCATTTCCTTCCACTGCGAGATCCAGCCGACCGTGCGGGCGACCGCGAACAGAACGGTGAACATCGTGGTGGGGAAGCCCATCGCCTTGAGGGTGATGCCGGAATAGAAGTCGATGTTGGGATAGAGCTTCTTCTCGATGAAATAGTCGTCGTGCAGCGCGATCCGCTCGAGCTCGAGCGCGACGTCGAGCAGGGGATCGTCCTTGATGCCCATCTCGTTGAGCACCTCATGGCAGGTCTTCTGCATGATTTTCGCACGCGGGTCGTAATGCTTGTAGACCCGGTGGCCGAAGCCCATGAGCCGGAAGCTGTCGTTCTTGTCCTTGGCGCGGCGGATGTATTCGGGAATGCGCTCGGGCTTGCCGATCTCGCGCAGCATGTTGAGGGCCGCCTCGTTGGCGCCGCCATGGGCCGGTCCCCACAGGCATGCACAACCAGCGGCGATGCAGGCGAACGGATTGGCGCCGGAGGAACCGGCGAGCCGTACCGTCGAGGTCGAGGCATTCTGCTCGTGATCCGCGTGCAGGATGAAGATGCGATCCATGGCGCGGGCGAGGACGGCATTGGGCTTGTACTCCTCGCACGGCACCGCGAAGCACATGCGCAGGAAATTGGTGGCGTAGTCGAGATCGTTCTTGGGATAGATGAAGGGTTGGCCGACCGAGTACTTGTAGGCCATCGCCGCGATGGTCGGCATCTTCGCGATCATGCGGATCGAGGCGATCATCCGCTGGGTCGGATCGGAAATGTCGGTGGAGTCGTGATAGAAGGCCGAGAGCGCGCCGACGCACCCGGTCATCACCGCCATCGGGTGGGCATCGCGCCGGAACCCTTGATAGAATCGGCTCATCTGCTCGTGCACCATCGTGTGATGGGTGACACGATTGTCGAAGTCGGCCTTCTGCGCCGCGGTGGGAAGCTCGCCGTAGAGCAGGAGATAGCAGGTCTCGAGGAAGTCCCCATGCTCCGCGAGTTGCTCGATCGGGTACCCGCGATAGAGCAGGATGCCTTCGTCACCATCGATATAGGTGATCTTGGATTCGCAGCTTCCGGTCGAGGTGTAGCCGGGATCGTAGGTGAACATCCCGGTCTCGGCGTAGAACTTGCCGATGTCTATGACCGACGGGCCGATCGTTCCCTCGTAGATCGGGAACGCGCTCTCCTTGTCGCCAACGACGAACTTGCCGGATTTGATGTTGGCGCCGGTCTTGGCATCCATGATCGAGCCCTCAATTGTGCCGCCCGGCGGACTGCAGTTTCCCCCCGCGTATACATTGGGATGGTGCGGCTGCGGTGCCACCCGCGGGGATCGGTTTGTGCGTAGCCCATCCGAGTGTGCGCTGCAAGACGGCGCCCCGCAGAGGCCTGCAAGGCTCGGCGACGCGGCGCTCACTGCCGCCTCAGAACCGGTTCCAGCTTATATAATACGTGGCTAGCCCTGACCGGCGGTCACCGGCGCGACCTGATCACGCAACCGCCCCAGGCTCTCGCTCTTCCCCAGCACCGCCAGCACATCGAAGATTGGAGGCGAGGTGGTGCGGCCGGTGAGCGCGGCGCGCAGCGGCTGGGCGGCATTTCCAAGCTTGATGCCTAGTCGATCGGCAAACGCGCGGACCGCCTGCTCGGTGGTCTCAGCGCTCCACGGCTCCACGCACGCGAGGTCTTCGGCCAGATCACCCAACAGTTGGCGCGCGTCGCCGGTCAGCAGGCTAGCTGCCTTGTCGTCCAACGCGAGCGGGCGCTCAGCCAGAATGAAGCGCGCGCCATCCAGGAGCTCGACCAGGGTCTTTGCCCGTTCCTTCAGGCCGGGCATGGCCGCGAGCAGCTTTGCGCGCAACTCCGGAGTGAGCTTGGCGGCAACCTCGGGACCGCCGGCAACGTGCGGCAACACGCGCTCGAGCTCGGTCACAAGATCGGCATCGGCGCTCTGGCGCAGATAATGCGCATTGAGGCTTTCGAGCTTGGCGAAGTCGAAGCGCGCGGGCGAGCGCCCGATCTGGGGCAGATCGAAAGCCGCGATCATCTCCGCCGTCGAGAAGATCTCTTGATCGCCGTGGCTCCAGCCAAGCCGCACGAGGTAATTGCGCATGGCCTCGGGCAGGTAACCCATGGCACGGTACGCATCGACGCCGAGCGCTCCATGTCGCTTGGACAGCTTCGAGCCGTCAGGCCCATGGATGAGCGGGATATGCGCCATCACCGGCACGGCCCAGCCGAGCGCCTGATAGATCTGCGCCTGGCGCGCAGCATTGGTGAGATGATCGTCACCGCGAATGACATGGGTGACATCCATGTCGTGATCGTCGACCACCACGGCGAGCATGTAGGTCGGCGTGCCGTCCGAGCGCAAAAGGACGAGATCATCGAGGTTCTCGTTCTGCCAGACGACGCGGCCTTGCACCTGGTCCTCGATCACGGTCTCGTCCGTCAGCGGAGCCTTCAGCCGGATCACCGGCTGGACCCCGGGTGGGGCCTCGTGGGGATCTCGGTCGCGCCAGCGGCCATCGTAGAGCTTGGCTCGCCCCTCGCGTCGCGCTTTCTGCCGCATCTCCGCCAGCTCTTCCGGGCTGGCATAGCAGCGATAGGCGCGTCCGGCCTGCAACAACGCTTCTACCACCTCGCGGTGACGGGCCGAGCGCGAGAATTGGTAGACGGCATCGCCGTCCCAGCTGAGGCCGAGCCAGCAGAGTCCGTCGAGGATCGCGTCGATGGCCGCCTGGGTCGAACGTTCGCGATCGGTATCCTCGATCCGCAGCAGCATTTTCCCGCCACGCCCGCGAGCGTAGAGCCAGTTGAAGAGGGCCGTGCGCGCCCCTCCAATGTGCAGGAAACCGGTGGGCGAAGGCGCAAAGCGCGTGACGATCGTCTCTGTCATCTCGGGCAGACTTGCAACCGGATCAAGCGCGAGCGGGCCGCCTGGGCGACGGGGGTTGGAACAGGCTCGTGTACCATACAATTGGGATAGAGCATCAAAGGTTTCGCCGGCCTGCTCAAGCGAGACCGGTCGCGCGCGCCCTCATCAGGCCTGCGCGCCCTTGGCGCACTTCGGCGGATTTGATACGCCCCGCCCAACTATCGGCGCGAGCCGAGCACACCATCGGCACGGCCACCACGCGGGCGCGTGAGCCGCCAGCAGCGAGATCGGACGGCATGACAGCGAGTGAGACGACGCAGGCGGAAACCAGCCGCGATTTCATCCGCGACATCGTCCAGGCCGACCTCGCTGCCGGGCGCCATAGCACCGTGGTGACGCGCTTTCCGCCCGAGCCCAACGGCTACCTGCACATCGGGCATGCCAAGGCGATCTGCCTGAACTTCGGCATCGCCCAGGAATTCGGGGGGCGTTGTCACCTGCGCTTCGACGACACCAATCCAGCCAAGGAGGAGCAGGAATATATCGACGCCATCAAGCGGGACGTGCGGTGGCTCGGGTTCGATTGGGGCAAGCACCTCTACCACGCATCCGACTATTTCGAGCAGCTCTACGAGTGGGCGGAGCACCTGATCCGCAGCGGAAAGGCCTATGTCGACGACCAGTCGCAGGACGAGATGCGGGCAAGCCGGGGAACCCTCACCGAGCCCGGACGCGACAGCCCTTGGCGCGAACGCTCGGTGGAAGAAAACCTGAACCTATTGCGCCGCATGCGGGCCGGCGAGTTTCCGAACGGCGCCCGCGTGCTGCGGGCCAAGATCGACATGGCTGCGGGCAACATCAATCTGCGCGATCCGGTGCTCTATCGCATTCTGCACGCGAGCCATCCGCGCACTGCCAACGCCTGGTGCATCTATCCCAGCTACGATTTCGCCCACGGCCAGTCCGACGCCATCGAGCACGTCACTCATTCGCTTTGCACGCTCGAGTTCGAGGACCATCGGCCGCTGTACGATTGGTTTCTCGACCATCTTCCGGTTCCTTCACGGCCCCGCCAGTACGAGTTCGCCCGCCTCAATCTCACCTACACAGTGCTCTCGAAGCGCGTGCTCACCGATCTGGTGCGTGGCGGCCATGTTGCGGGCTGGGATGACCCGCGCATGCCGACACTGGCGGGACTGCGCCGCCGTGGGGTTCCGCCGGAGGCGGTACGCGATCTCGTCAAGCGGATCGGCGTTGCCAAAGCCAACAGCGTGGTCGATGCCGCCATGTTCGACTTCTCGGTACGCGAGGTCCTCAACAAGACGGCTTTGCGGCGCATGGCGGTGCTGCGCCCGCTCAAGATCGTTATCGAGAATTATCCGGAAGGCCAGTTCGAGGAGCTCGAGGCCGCCAACCATCCCGACGACCCGAGCGCTGGCACCCGGCGGATCCGCTTTGGCCGCGAGCTCTTCGTCGAGCACGACGACTTCATGGAGCACCCGCCGAAGAAGTTCTACCGGCTCTCGCCCGGCCGCGAGGTCCGCCTGCGCTACGCTTATTTCATCACCTGCCGCCAAGTGGTGAAGGATGCTGCCGACGAGGTGATCGAGCTGCGCTGCACTTACGATCCGCAGACGCGCGGCGGTAATGCGCCGGACGGACGCAAGGTGCAGGCCACGCTCCATTGGGTGTCGGCCGCGGACGCGGTACCGGCGGAAATTCGCCTCTACAACCAGCTGTTCGCGCGTCCGGATCCGAACGTCGCCGCCTTCGCTGCGGACCTCAACCCCAGCTCGCTCGAGGTGCTGACGGACTGCAGGCTCGAACCCGCGATCGCTGCCGACAATTCCGAAGCGCCGATGCAATTCGAGCGGCAGGGCTATTTCTGCCGCGATCCGGATTCGACCACGAGCCGGCTCGTGTTCAACCGCACCGTCGGCCTGCGCGACACCTGGGCCAGGGTGCAGGCCGGCCGGCGCCCTTAGTTGCCTCGCCGCTTGGCGCGGACCCTGTGGATCGCCGACACCGGCGGTGCGCCGGGGGCAGCGCTCGTGTAGCATCCCGGCCCGCTGAATCTGGCGTGGGCAAGTGGGGCCGCGCGATGGTCGAACAGGGCAGACCGCGCGGACGGGCGGAGGCCTGGCGGCCTTGGACCCGTTCGGGGGCCGTGGCGGCAGGCAGGCCGACCCTGCCCGGACTCGCCGCGCTTGCCGATCTTGCCCGCCAAGCCGCGCAGCGCATCCGCGACTGGATTGCGGTCGAGGCCGGCCCTGGGCGGCTCGTGCCATGGCTGGCGATTGCCTTCGGCGGCGGGATCGCGATCTATTTCGCTGCCGACCAGGAGCCCGCCCCATGGGCGACGAGCCTTCTGTTCGCGGGCCTGGCGGCGACCGCGATCCTGTGCCGAAGGCGCTCCGTCGCCTTTCCTCTCGCCTTGGGCGCCGCCGCGATGGCAGCCGGAATGACGGCTGCCACCCTCAAGCGTGCGATCATTGCGCATCCGGTGCTCACCGCGCCGGCCTGGAACGTCGATATCGCTGGCTTCATCGAAATGCGCGAGGAGCGCGAGCGCTCTGACCGCGTCGTGGTGCGGATCACTCGCATCGACGGCGCCCGGCTCGATGAGAAGCTCGAGCGTGTGCGGGTCGCGGTGCGCAAGGGCAATGCGCCCGCAGTCGGCAGCTTCGTCGAGTTCAAGGCGCGGCTGTCGCCGCCGCTCGAGCCGTTGCGGCCCGGCGGCTACGATTTCGCACGCGACATGTACTTCCAACGCATCGGCGCGTCCGGCTTCGTGCTCGGGCGTGTGCGCGCGGCGGAAGCGCCGCACGCACCGGGGCTGCGCCTGCGCTACGCCATTTTCATCGATGGCATGCGCGAAGCGATCGATAAGCGCATCCGCGCGGTCTTGCCCGGCGACCAGGGAGCGATCGCGTCGGCCCTGATCACGGGCAAGCGCGATGCCATTTCGGCCCCAGTCAACGAGGCCATGTATGTATCGGGCCTCGCCCACGTGCTGTCGATATCAGGCTACCATATGGCCGTGGTCGCGGGCGTCGTTTTCTTCGCCGTGCGCGCGATGTTCGCCTTGATGCCGGCCTTCGCCAGCCGTCATCCCATCAAGAAATGGGCGGCGCTTGCCGCGCTCGCTGCGGCTGCCTTCTATCTCCTGCTGTCGGGTGCCGAGGTCGCCACCCAACGCTCCTTCATCATGATTTCAATTGTTCTGATCGGGGTGATGGTCGATCGGCCGACGCTGACGTTTCGCACATTGACGGTAGCCGCGCTCGGGGTCCTGCTGCTGGCGCCCGAGGCGATCGTGCATCCGAGCTTTCAGATGTCGTTTGCGGCGACGCTGGCGCTGGTTGCCGGCTATCAGCACGGCCTGCCATGGATGAGCGCCGGCAGCGACAGCCCGCTCGCAGCGAGGATCGCGCTGTGGGGCGGGCGGGAAATCGCAGGCCTGCTGCTCGCCTCGCTGCTCGCGGGCACTGCGACGATCCCTTACGTCGCGTATCATTTCCATCGCATCTCCCCGTATGGGGTGATCGCGAACCTGGCGGCGATGCCGGTGGTCTCGGCATGGGTAATGCCGGCCGGAATTCTCGGCGTGATGGCCATGCCGCTGGGGCTCGATGGCTGGTGTTGGGAGATGATGGGCGGCGGCATCGATTGGATGGCTGGCGTTGCACTGTGGGTCAGCAGCTTTCCCGGCGCGGTGGGACGCATGGCCGCTTTCGGTACCGCTCCGCTGCTGCTCTGCTCGGCCGGACTGGTGGTGCTTTGTCTGCTCAGGACGCCATTGCGGCTGGCGGGCCTGCTCTTCATCGCCGGCGCGGTGGTCCTCATGGTCCGCGCCCCCCAGCCCGACGTACTGATCGCAAATGACGGAGCTGCTTTCGCGGTCCGTGCTCCCGACGGACGTCTGGCCGTGGTCAGATCCGGCAGCGACATGTTCGTGGTGCGCGAATGGCTCGCGGCCGATGCCGATGCCCGCACGCCCAAGGATCAAAGCCTGAGCGATGGCATCAGGTGCGACTGGACGGGCTGTGTCGGCCGGCTGCGCGATGGATCGCTGGTTGCCATTGCGTGGACGACCGAGGCCTTCGAGGAGGATTGCCGTCGCGCGGTGCTGGTGGCGAGCGCCAACGAGGCCCCGCCCGATTGCGCGGCCCTGGTGATCGACCGTCACGTCTGGCGTCGCTCCGGAGCGATGGCATTGCGGCGCGTCGGCGATCGTTTCGACATTGCCGTCGCGCGGCCGGCAGGCTACGAGCGTCCCTGGACGCGAACGGTCTCAGAAAGCCATGGCGGGGAGGCGGGCGCGCCGCAATTGCCGCAAGCGCGCGATGCCGCCGCCGGCGGCGAGGATTTGGAAGCGGGCGATTGATCTGTCGAGCCGGAGCGCGCCCGAGCCGGCGGCGCTGCGGAAAACCCCCATGTGACTGGCGAATCGCAATCGCCGTGCTCAGTACCGCCGGAACAGACCCACCAGCTTGCCCTGAATGCGCACGCGGTTGGGGGGAAGAATTCTGACCTCGTAGGCGGTATTGGCCGGCTCCAGCGCGATTGAAGCGCCGCGCCGGCGGAAGCGCTTCAGCGTCGCCTCCTCCTCGTCAATCAACGCCACTACGATGTCGCCGGTGTCCGCCCCGTCGGTCTTCTTCAACAGCGCGATGTCGCCGTCGAGAATGCCGGCTTCGATCATGCTGTCCCCGCGCACCTCGAGCGCGAAGTGCTCGCCGCTCGAAAGGACGTCGGGGGGCATGTTGATGACGTGGCTCTTGGTCTGGATCGCTTCGATCGGGGTGCCGGCCGCGATTCGGCCCATTACCGGCACCGCCACCGGACGGCCGCCCTCATCCTCCGACGCGGCCCGCACCCGCCCGAGATTCCCTTCGATGACGCTCGGCGTGAATCCGCGCGCGCGACCGCTGGCCATTCCGTGGGCGACCGAATCCGGCAACTTGATCACCTCGATGGCACGGGCCCGGTTGGGCAGGCGCCGGATGAAGCCACGCTCCTCGAGCGCCGTGATCAAGCGATGGATGCCGGATTTCGACCGCAGGTCGAGCGCGTCCTTCATCTCATCGAAGGACGGCGGCACGCCGTGTTCCTTCAGGCGCTCGTGGATGAAGCGCAGAAGTTCGAGCTGTTTGCGGGTCAGCATCTTCGCGGTTCCCCCGTGGCGGCGATCCAACGCGGGACTCGCCGAAACAAATCATGAACAGACAGTATCTGTTCGATATGTGTTCCGCAACCCCTTAATTTGACGTGAATGACGCGCGCACCAGTCCGCAGCGCCGTTTGGGGGTCAGACCTCCAGCCTAATGATCGAGCAGGGGTCACCGGGCTCGGCTGGCGGCGCACCGGGCGCGCGCACCAGGAGGCAGTCGGCCTGCGCGAGCGGCGTGAGCATCGAACTGTCCTGCACCGGGGCAGGGGTCGCCACCGGAACCCCGCCGCTGCCGGGCGCGAGCGTGGCACGCAGATAATCTGCGCGCTCGTCGTTTGCCGGCAGCGCGCATCCCAGACGGGCCGTCGCCAGCACCGGCGCTACGTCGCGGCGACCGGCCAGCCGCCGCAGCAACGGAACCAGGAACAGCACGCCGCACACATAAGCGGAGACCGGGTTGCCCGGCAGCCCGAGAACGTGCATCGGCCCCAGCCTGCCATGCATCATCGGACGGCCCGGGCGCAGCGCCACCTTCCAGAACGAAAGCGCGAGCCCCTCGCCGGCGAGCGCCTTCTGAACGAGATCGTAATCTCCGACCGAGGCGCCTCCTGAGGTGACGAGAACGTCGGCGCCAGCCTGGCGTGCCCGTCGCACCGCGGCTGCCGTCTCCGGGACGCGGTCGGGGACGATGCCGAGATCGACGACTTCGCAGCCCTCGCGGCGCGCCAGCGCCATTGTGGCGTAGCCATTGGAATAGACGATCTCGCCGAAGCGCGGCGTGCAGCCGGGCATTACCAGTTCGTCGCCGGTTGCAAGCACCGCCACCTTCGTTCGGCGGTGCACCGGCACGCCCGGATAGTTCATCGCCGCGGCGAGCGCGAGATCGCGGTCGCTGAGGCGATGACCCTTGCGCAGGAGCACGTCGCCACGCTTGAAATCGAGTCCGGCGAGGCGGATATGCCGGCCTTTGCCGCTGGTCGTCGTGACCGTGACGGTATCCCCCTCGCGCAGCGTGTTCTCCTGCATGACGATGGCGTCGGCGCCCGCGGGCAGCACCCCGCCGGTGAAGATGCGCGCCGCTTCGCCGGGGCCGAGCGAACCCTGGAAGGGATGCCCGGCCGCCACCTCGCCAACGACCCTAAGCTTGACCGGCACCCGGGCCACGTCGGCTGAGCGCACGGCATAGCCGTCCATGGCAGAAACATCGGCCGGCGGCTGAGTGCGCAACGCCGCGAGATCCGACCCCAGTACGCGGCCATGCGCCTCTGGCAAGGGCGTGGGTTCGGCGGGCAGCGGCTCCGCCCCCGCGAGCACGCGGGCCAGCGCGTCTGCGACCGGCATCAGCGCCACGGTTCACTCCTTCGCCCGATAATGCCCCGATCTACCGCCGCGCTTCTCAAGGAGGCGAATACCTTCGATGCGCATTCCGCGCTCGGCCGCCTTCACCATGTCGTAGATAGTCAGGCAAGCGAGCGCGACCGCAGTCAACGCTTCCATTTCGACTCCGGTCTGGCCGGTGACCTTCACCGTTGCGCGCACATTCAGCCCGGGCGGCTTACGGTTCGGCTCGATGTCGAGCGCGATCTTCGAAACGGAGAGGGGATGGCAGAGGGGAATGAGCTCGTGCGTCCGCTTTGCCGCCATAATGCCGGCAATTCGGGCAGTGCCGAGCACGTCGCCCTTCTTCGCGTTGCCCGCGAGCACGAGAGCGAGCGTCTCGGCGGTCATCACCACCCGGCCCTCGGCGACGGCCACCCGTTCGCTCGCCGCTTTCGCGGAGACGTCGACCATGCGCGCCTCACCGCGGCGGCCGAGATGGCTCAGCTTCAGCGCCACGGTCTCACTCCGCAGCACCCAACGACTGCCGGCCAGCACCCCGGCGCGGGCCAATCAGCGCCCGTGTTGCGGCCTCGACATCTTTCTCACGCATGAGGCTCTCACCCACCAGAAACGTCGAAATCCCGACCGCCGCGAGTTGCTCTAGGTCGGCGTGCGAGAAGATGCCGCTCTCGGCAACGGCAACTCGACCCGCCGGGATCGCCGGGGCAAGCCGCTTGCTGGTGGCGAGCGTGGTCTCGAAGGTCTTGAGATTGCGGTTGTTGACGCCGACGAGCCGGGAGCGCAGCCGCAAGGCGCGCTCGAGCTCGTGCTCGTCGTGGACCTCGAGCAGGACGTCCATGCCGAATGCGAGGGCTGCGTCCTCCAGGTCCTGCGCCAGCGCCTCGTCGACCGCCGCCATGATAATCAAGATGCAGTCGGCGCCCCAGGCGCGCGCCTCCGCCACCTGATAAGCGTCGTACATGAAATCCTTGCGCAACACCGGAAGCTCGCTGGCGGCGCGCGCGGCGATGAGGTCGTCCGGGCGGCCTTGAAACGATTGCCGGTCCGTCAGCACCGAGAGGCAGGCCGCACCGCCCCGGGCGTAGGCGTGCGCGAGCGCGGCCGGAGCGAAATCCGCGCGGATCAGGCCGCGCGAGGGGCTTGCCTTCTTGATCTCGGCGATCAGGGCGTATTGGCCGGCAGCCAGTCGGCGCTCAATGGCGGTGATGAACCCGCGCGGGGGAGGGGCTGATTTGGCATCGCTCTCGATCGTGGCGAAAGAGCGCGTGCGCTTGGCGGCTGCGATCTCTTCGCGCTTATAGGTCTCGATGCTTGCGAGAATGTCGGCCACGGCGGCCCTCACGCATTCGAAAGCGTGATCAGGCGCTGCAGGCGCCCTTCCGCTTCCCCGGAGTCGACCGACTTCTGCGCGATCTCGACCGCCTGCTCCAGCGCCTTGGCTCGGCCCGCAACCATCAAGCCGGCCGCAGCGTTCAGCACCGCGACGTCGCGGAACGCGCCTTTGCGACCTTTCAGCACCTCGACCAAAGCCTGGGCGTTATGCTTTGCATCGCCGCCGCGGAGAGCCTCGGCCTTGACCCGCTGCAATCCCAGCTCCTCGGGATTGATCTCGAACGTGCGCACCGCGCCGCGCTCGAGCGCGGCAACATGAGTCGGCCCTGCCGTCGTGATTTCGTCGAGACCGTCGGACCCGTGGACGACCCACGCCGCCTCGGTGCCGAGATTCTTGAGCACGTGTGCGAGCGGCTCGATCCATTGGCGCGAGAAGACGCCGACCATCTGACGTTTGACGCCGGCCGGATTGGAGAGCGGGCCGAGCAGGTTGAAGATCGTGCGCGTGCCGAGCTCCACCCGCGTCGGCCCGACGTTCTTCATGGCTGGATGGTGCGCTGGAGCGAACATGAATCCGATGCCGGCCTGCCGGATACAGCGGCCCACGGCCTGCGGCGACAACTCAATGTTCACGCCGAGGGCGGCCAGCACGTCGGCCGCACCCGAGCGTGAGGACAAGGCACGATTGCCGTGCTTGGCGACGTGGACGCCCGCGCCCGCGACGATGAAGGCCGCGCAGGTCGAAATGTTGAACGAGCCGGATGCGTCGCCGCCGGTGCCGACGATGTCGATGGCGTCGGCCGGCGCATGCACGCGCAGCATTTTCTCGCGCATGGCGGTAACCGCCCCGGTGATCTCGTCGACCGTTTCCCCTCGTACGCGCAGCGCCATCAGCAGCCCGCCCATCTGCGACGGCGTCGCCTCGCCGGACATCATGGTATCGAAACCGCGGGCAGCCTCCTCTCGACTCAACGTCGCGCCGGTTGCGGCTTTGGCGATCAATCCTTTGAATTCGTCGGTCACATTCGAGCCTGGTGTTGCGCCTGAAAGCGTGCGCCGCCGCGCTGGGCGGCCAAAACTACAACACGCGAGCCACGCGGACATCGGTCGGGCGCCGCCCGGCCGACGCGTTCCATGCGGCAGCGATGTCGAGGAAATTGCGCAAGATGAGATGGCCGTGCTCCGAGGCGATGCTCTCGGGATGGAACTGAACGCCGTGAACGGGGCGCGTGCGATGGGCGAGGCCCATGATCAGTTCATCCTCCGTCTCCGCCGTCAGTACGAGCTCGGCGGGCAGGCCCGCACGTTCAACCACCAGCGAATGGTATCGAGTAGCCTTGAATGGCGCATTGATGCCGCGAAAGATGCCATCGCCCCAGTGCCGAATCTCCGAGAGCTTGCCGTGCACCGGCACCGGGCCGCGTACCACGCGGCCGCCGAACGCCTGTCCGATGGCCTGATGGCCAAGGCAGACGCCGAGCAGGGGAATAGTCGCGGACGCCTTGTCGATGAGCTCGAGGCAGATGCCGGCGTCGCTCGGTGTGCGCGGACCGGGGGACAAAACGATGGCGTCGGGATCCATCGCCACGACGCGGTCGGCGGTGATCTTGTCGTTGCGGTGGACGACAACTTCCGCGCCCAGCCCGCCGAGATAGTGGAACAGGTTGAAGGTGAAGCTGTCGTAGTTGTCGATTAAAACGATCATGGGGTTCCCGTGCCTGCTCAAGCTCTTAGACGCGGGTGTTGAGCGAATCAAGGCAGCCCCGCCTGGGGTTCGGTCGGCAAGCTGCGGAGCGCGCGATTTCAGCAGTGGGCGCAAGCGCGTAAGCGTGGGATGCGGCGCCTTGGACGCCCGCCGCCACCGCGATTTCTCGCCGTCACCGGCCGATCCCGGTGACGGATCTTGATGCTGGCAAGGCTACTGCCCCCGCCTGGCGATACTCGCAAACCGCTTGGCTTCTTCCGCTGCGCGGAACAAGGCCTTGGCCTTGTCGACACATTCCTGCTGCTCGGATTTGGGATTGGAATCGGCGACGATGCCGGCGCCGGCCTGGACGTACATGGTTCCGTCCTTGATCAGGGCCGTGCGCAAGACGATGCAGCTGTCGAGCTCGCCCGCGGCGGAGAAATAGCCGACTGCGCCGGCATAGAGCCCGCGCTTGTCCTTTTCGAGCTCGTCGATGATCTCCATGGCCCGCACCTTCGGCGCGCCCGAAACGGTGCCGGCCGGAAACCCCGCCGCCAGCGCGTCGAGGGCGTCGTACCTGGCATCGAGTTGACCCTCGACGTTGGAAACAATGTGCATCACTTGGCTGAAGCGCTCGATGAAGAACTGATCGGTCACTTTGACGGTGGCAGCGCGCGCAACCCGGCCGACGTCGTTGCGGCCGAGGTCGAGCAGCATCAGATGCTCGGCCCGCTCCTTCTGGTCCGCCAGCAACTCGGCTTCGAGCGCGCTGTCGTGCTGCGGGGTGGCGCCGCGCGGCCGTGTGCCGGCAAGCGGCCGGATGGTGACCGTGCCCTCGCGCACACGCACGAGGATTTCGGGGCTGGAGCCCGCCACCGCAAAACCATCGAAGTCTAGGAAATACAGAAATGGCGCCGGATTGACACGTCGCAGCGCGCGATAGAGCGCGAACGGCGGCAGCTCGAACGGCGCTTCGAAACGCTGCGACAGAACCACTTGGAATATGTCGCCTGCGGCGATGTATTCCTTTGCGACATTCACCATGCGCTCGTATTCGGCGGGCGTGGTGTTCGAGGACGGCCATACCGTCAGCGGACCGGCCGGGGTATTGGGCGGGGCGTGAGCGAGCGGGGCATCGAGGGCCTCTACCACCGCCGCAAGACGCTCGCTCGCACGCGCGAAGGCGACGTCGGCGCTGATCCCGCTTTGCGGCCGCACCGGCGTGACCACGGTGATGGTATCGGTGACGGCATCGAATACGACCACTATCGTGGGGCGCACCAGCACGGCATCCGGGATGCCGATCGGATCAGGATTGGGCTGCGGCAGTTGTTCCATCAGCCGCACCATGTCGTAGCCGAGATAGCCGAAGATGCCCGCAGCCATGGGCGGCAGCGCCTCGGGCAGCTCGATCCGACTTTCTGCGATGAGCGCGCGCAACGCCGCCAACGGCGGCTGAGCGCATGGCAGGTAATCGCCGGGATCGACGCGCGCCCGGCGATTGAGCTCGGCACGCCCGGTTATGGTGCGCCAGATGAGATCAGGCTCGAGGCCGATGATCGAGTACCGGCCACGCACTGCCCCTCCCTCGACCGACTCCAGGAGAAAGCTGACGGGGCGGGTATTGGTAATCTTCAAGAAGGCGGATACGGGAGTTTCCAGGTCGGAAACAAGCGTCGTCCACACGACCTGGGCTTCGCCGCGCGCGTAGCGCTTCGCAAAGGCCGTACCTTGCGGCTCGATCTGCATAGACTACCGCACCGGTCAGTCCGAGCCTTCACCGCCCGCGCCGCCAATCACCTGGTTGAGCGCGCTTTGGTTGATGGTCACCCCGACATCGCTTTCGAGCCGCGTAATATATTCGGCAAGTACATTGTCGGAGAGCCCGCGATTGAGCGCCTGCACGAGACGCTTGGCCCCCTCCGAGGCCATATCCAAGCTCGGCACAGTGATGCCGGTGACGCGGAACACGACCTGTTCTCCCGATTCCCCGGTGTCGGTTTTACCCGCGGCGTCTTTCGCCGTGCGGAAGACGGCATCGACGCCGGTCGGCGACAGCGGGCCCGAGGCCTCGCCGCGCTTGAGACCGCTCACTGTTTCGACCTTGAGATGATCCTGCGCCGCCACGTCCGCGAGCGTCGAGCCGGCTTTCAACTTGTCCAGGATTTCGGTCGCCTTGGCGCTGAGGCGGCTGGCGATCTCCTGTTGGCGCCAGCGCGCTTCGACCTTATCCTTTACCTCCTCGAACGAACGCTCGCGCGAGGGCGTTATGCCAGCCACGTCGAACCAGATGTAGCCGTCCTGCGCTTGCAGCGGGTCGGCCTCGACGCCGACGTCGGTGGTAAATGCCGCGGCGAGCAGCCGTTGCGCATCGGGGAGGTTCACGGGCGAGCCCGACGGATCGCGACCGGAGCGATCGACCTCGACGGTGCGCGCCTCCAACTTGAAATTGGCGGCTACTTCGGCCAGCGACTTTCCCTCCGACCGAGCGTCCTCGATCTTGTTATAGAGGTCGAAAACCTGGTTTTTGGCGCGCGCAGTCGCGAGCTCCTGCTTGAGCTCGCCGGCGACCTGCTCGAAGGGACGGACCTGCTCAGGCTCGATGTTGAGGACCTCCACGAGCACAGTGCCGAAACGGCCCTGCACGGGGGCGCTGACCTCGCCCTGCTTGAGCGCGAAAGCGGCCGCGGCAACGGCGGGATCGATGACTGCGGACTTGGGCACAGTGCCGAGATCGATGTCCTTCTCGCTCTTACCGAGCTCCTTTGCGATTTCGGTGAAGCTGGCGCCTTTCGCGATGCGATCGGCGGCCGCGCGCGCCGCCTCGGGGCTCGGAAAATCGATCTGCAGGATGTGACGTCGCTCAGGCGTGGTATAGTGCGCGCGCCGTTCTTCGTAGGCGCGCTTGAGATCGGCCTCGGAGACTTCGATCCAGCGTGCCTGCTCGCTCGGGATCAGGGACACCACCACCAGCTTGCGGTACTCCGGCGCTCGGAACAGCATCTTGCGCTCGTCGAAATACTTGGTGAGCACCTCCGGAGAAGGGGTGGGGATGTCACCAGCCTGGGCCTGAGCGAGCAGCACGTATTCGATCGAGCGCTGCTCATTCTGATAGCGGTTCGCGGCCTCTACCAGGGCCTTGGGCGCGTTCAACCCCGATGCGACGGTGCCTGCGAGCTGCCGACGCAGGAGTTGGCGACGCTCCTCCGCAACGAAGCGAGCCTCGGTGTAGCCGGCGGCGCGGATGCTCTGCTCGAAGCGGATGCGGTCGAACTCGCCGTTCGGGCCGCGGAAGGCCGGGTCTGCCATGATCTGCTTGGCAACCTCGGCGTCGGACAAGGCGAGACCGAGCGCATGCGTACGTTCGTCGAGCACGATCTCGGAAACGAGCTGTCCGATCACCAGCCGGTCGAGCCCGGTCGCGCGCGCCTGTTCCGGGCCGATCGGGCGGCCCGCCTGGCGCGCGTAACGCTGCAGACGGTCGTTGTAGAAGTTGCGGAACTGCTCGATTGTAATCTCGGTATGCCCGATCTTCGCAACTGTGGAGCGGCCGAAGCCGCGGAAGATGTCTCCGATTCCCCAGATCGCGAAGCTGATGACCAGGAAGCCGACGACCGCGGCCATCACCGCCTTGCCGAGCCAGTTGGAAGAGGCTTTTCGGAGACCTCGAAGCATGCATCATCCGCGGTTGAGAGAGGCGTGCATCATAGGGAGGGGTATCCCGGCTCGCAACCTGCCGGCCCAGCGGCAGGCCGTCACAAGCGCGCGCTCTGGCGCCCCCCCGGTTGCTCTGCTAACGGCTTGGCCGGGGAGGAAAAGTCCGGGTAATTCACTATGGCTCGCGCGCCGCGCCGCCCGCTGGTCGCGGGCAATTGGAAGATGAATGGCCTGCAGGCGTCGGTGGCGGAGTTCCTGCGAATTGCGCAAGGCGCACGGACACTGGCCGCCGTCGACCTGCTGGTCTGTCCGCCCGCCACGCTGATTGCGCATTTTGCGGCGGCGGCTGGTGAGAGTCCGGTGCGGATCGGGGGTCAGGATTGTCGCCCCGAGCCGGCGGGCGCTTTTACCGGGGACATCGCAGCCGAAATGCTCAAGGACGCCGGCGCCAGCGCGGTCATCGTCGGGCATTCGGAGCGACGCATCTACCACGGAGAAACCGACGCCGACGTCTGCGCAAAGGCGCGCGCAGCACGGCGCGCCGGAATTTGCGCCATCGCCTGCGTGGGCGAGAGCCGCGGCGAACGGGACGGCGGGCGCGCGCTCGCGGTTGTCGCGAGCCAGCTTGATGGCTCTTTGCCCGAGGGCGCGACCGCGGAGGGCATCGTCGTCGCCTACGAACCGGTCTGGGCGATTGGAAGCGGGCTGACGCCGACACCGGACGACGTCGCCGAAATGCATGGCTTCATTCGCCGCCGTCTCACCGCACGGTTTGGAACGCAGGGCGAGGGGATGCGCATCCTCTACGGCGGATCGGTGAAGCCTGCAAACGCCAAGGAGCTCATGAGCGTGGTCGAGGTTGATGGCGCGCTGGTCGGGGGGGCGAGCCTCAAGGCCGAGGAGTTCCTGGCGATCGCGGGCGTTTATCGCTAGCCCAGCGTTCGAGTCCTGTGTGCGCCGCCCCACATCGTTGAAGTGCGCTGCGTCCCGGATCTGAGCACGCCAAGCGGGCTGCGATGCCCCCTCCCGCGCCGACGAAATTCGGATTAGTCTCGTTACAAAATAGAACATGCCCGCGGGCGGCATCGTACTGGCGACCCAGTGCGCTCCCGTCCGAAGTGGCAGAGCCCGGGGAGGTTGCCATGACCGACAAGCCGGCGCGGGAAGAGCTCCCGATCGCCCGACGCAATTTCCTTCTGGGAGCAGGCACTGCGGTCGCGGCCGGGCTTGCGCCAACGGGTCCAGCCGAAGCCCAGGCGCCGGCCGCGGGCTCACCCGCCCCGGCACCCACTTCCGAGCCGCTGCTCACGCTGACCCCGACCGAGCATGCTTTCGTTGCCGCGGCGGCCGATACGATCATTCCGGCCGACGAGCTTTCGCCCTCCGGAAGCGAGTGCGGGGTCGCCACTTTCATCGACCGCCAACTTGCCGGTGCCTACGGCAGCGGCGCGCGGCTTTATCGCGACGGCCCTTTCCCGAAGGCAAAGCCCGAACTTGGCTATCAACTCGCGCTCACTCCGCGCGAGTTCTTCCGCGCCGGGATCGCGGCGGCGAACGACTGGACGCGCAAGACCTATGGCCGGGACTTCGACAGGCTGTCCGAGCACGAGCGCGAAGCAGCCTTGAAGGCGATGGAGCAGGGGAAGGCCGAATTCCCCGGCTTCACCAGCACGATGTTCTTCAATGCGCTGCTGCAGATCACCATGGAGGGCTTCTTCGCCGACCCGATCTACGGCGGCAATCGCGGCATGGCATCGTGGAAGATGGTCGGCTATCCCGGCCTACCAGCGACCTATCGTGAAGACGTCAGGAAATATTTCGGCAAGAAGTACGACAAGCCGCCGCGCTCGATCGCCGACTTCTCGTGATGATACGAATGAGCGCGCCCCGCATGCAGGCGAAGCGCAATGCGGCATGGGGGCGCCAGATTCCGCTTCGCTTCTTGGCGCTACCAAGTTGACGGTACCACTGGGTTAGTCGATCGGTCGCGCCCCCGGGGAGGAGAGCTCAACAATGGCCACGATGCTCAAGGAAGTCGACGCGATCTGCGTTGGGGTCGGCTGGACCGGTGCCATCCTCGCCCGCGAGCTGACCAAAGCCGGGCTGAACGTTGTTGGTCTCGAGCGTGGGCCGAAGCGCACCCCGCGCGAGGACTTCACCCTTCCTGCCGTACGCGACGACCTCAAATACGCGGTCCGGCAGGAGCTGTTCCAGGACACCCAGACCGAGACGGTGTCGCTGCGCCACTCGGCGTCCGAGACGGCGCTGCCGATCCGACGATTGGGCTCGTTCCTGCCCGGCACCGGCGTGGGCGGCGCTGGGGCGCATTGGAACGGCGTCACCTGGCGGCTCACGCCTTCCGATCACAACCTGCGGACTCACCTCCAGCAGCGCTACGGACGCGATGCGATTCCCGCCGAGATGATGATCGAGGACTATCCGGTCTCCTATGAGGAACTCGAGCCTTCGTACGACCGGTTTGAGAAGTTGTGCGGGATTTCCGGCAAGGCCGGTAATCTGCGCGGCCGGATCATCGCGGGTGGCAATGTGTTCGAGGGGCCGCGCCAGAACGAGTATCCCAACAAGCCGCTCGTTCAGAGCATGGCCGGCGCGGTGATGGAGCAGGCGGCGAAGGATTTGGGCTATCACCCGTTCCCGGCACCGTCGGCGAACATGAGCAGCCCCTACACCAATCCGGAAGGCGTCACGCTCGGCGGCTGCGAATATTGCGGGCACTGCGAGCGATTCGGCTGTGAGGCGAACGCCAAGGCTTCCCCGCAGGCGTGCATCCTGCCGGTGTTGCTGACGGATCCGAAGTTCGAGCTTCGCGCCTACGCCTACGTGAAGGAGCTGGTTTACGACAAACAGGCGAAGAAGGTGAAAGCGGTCCGCTATGTGGACACGCGCAGCGGCGAGGAATTCGAGCAGCCGGCGGGCCTTGTCGTGCTGGGGGCTTACGTCTTCAACAACGTGCTGCTGATGCTCACCGCAGGGATCGGCGAGCCTTACGACTACCGGACCGGCAAGGGCGCGATCGGCAGAAACTATTGCTACCAAGTGTCCGGCAATGGCGTGACGGTGTTCTTCGAGGATAAGGAGATCAATCCATTCATGGCGGCGGGTGCCCATGGCACCAATCTCGACGACTTCAACGGCGACAATTTCGATCATGCCGGGCTGGGATTCTTCGGCGGCGCCTGGATTTCGGCAGGCCCCACCAACGGACGCCCGATCCTGACAAGGCCGGTGCCGCCCGGCACTCCGCGCTGGGGGCGCGAATGGAAGCGGGCGACCGCCAAATGGTATAATCACGCCTTCAGCATCGGCGCATCCGGTTGCAACTATTCGCACCGCGAGAATTTTCTCGATCTCGACCCGACCTACAAGGACGCGCTCGGGCGGCCGTTGGTGCGCATGACCTATAATTTCCGGGACAACGACTACAAGATGGCGCGGTACCTGGGCCCGGTGCTCGACCGCATCGCAACTGCGATGCGACCGGCGATCAAGGGCAACGTCAACGTGCGGCGCGGCAACTATAACGTCGTGCCCTATCAGTCCACGCACAATACCGGTGGCACCATGATGGGCGCCGATCCGAAGACCAGCGCTGTCAACCGCTATTGCCAGGCCTGGGACGCCGATAATCTGTTCGTGATGGGCGCGTCGCTATTTCCGCAGAACGCCTCCTACAACCCGACCGGTCTCGTCGGCGCGCTGGCCTATTGGTCGGCCGACGCGATCACCACGAGATATCTCAAGGCGCCGGGCCCGCTCGTGCCGGCGTGAAACGCGTTGCGAAGAGATAGCTGCAAACAACGAACGACGCCCGTCCACGCGATCAACCGCTCCAGCCACGGCCGGCACTAGGGAGGTCCCGATGGCCAACGATCACACGAGTGAGGACAATAACCCGATCGCCCGCCGCAATTTTCTGCTGGGCGCCGGGACCGCGGTCGCGGCGGGCCTGTCCTCGCCCGCGGCCGCAGCCGCGCAACAGCGCGGTCAGGCGCAAGCCGCTCCCCAACCAGCGAACGACGAGACGTTCCTGACGCTCACCGCGACCGAGGTCGCGTTCTTCTCGGCCGCGGCCGACACCATGATCCCGGCCGACGAGCTCTCGCCGTCGGGGACCGCCTGCGGCGTGGTGACCTTCATCGACCGCCAGCTCGCCGGCGCCTGGGGCACTGGCGCCAAGATGTACCGCAGCGGTCCCTTCAGGAAAGGCAAGCCCGAGCAGGGCTATCAGCTGCCGCTCACGCCACGCGAGTTCTTCGCCGCCGGCATCCTCGCCACCAATGCGTGGTCACGACAAACCCGCGGTAAGGACTTCGACCGCTTGGCGCCGCAGGAGCGCGAGAGCGCCTTGAAGGAGCTGGAGGCCGGCAAAGCCGCGCTCGGCGACTTCAACGGCAGACAATTCTTCGCAGCATTGCTCCAGATCACCATGGAGGGATTTTTTGCCGACCCGATCTATGGCGGCAACCGCAACAAGGCGGCATGGAGGATGGTCGGCTATCCCGGCCTGCCGGCGGTCTATTCCAACCTGATCGAGGAGTACCGCAACAAGCGATATTACGCGGAACCGCAGTCGATCGCGGATTTCTCGTGAGGGGAGGCGGACATGGCGACGCGATTGAAAGAGGTCGACGCGGTCATGGTCGGCATGGGCTGGACCGGCAGCATCATGGCGCGCGAGCTGACCAAGGCCGGGCTCACCGTGATCGGGCTCGAGCGCGGTCCTGATCTGACGCCGGGCGAGCACTTTGCGCTCCCCAATATCCGTGACGAGCTCAAATACACCTTCCGCAAGGAGCTGGTTCAGGATCCCGCACTGGAGACCATCACGTTCCGACATCATCGGTCGGAAGAAGCGCTTCCGATGCGGCGCATGGGGTCCTTCCTGCCCGGCAACAGCGTGGGTGGCGCGGCCAATCACTGGGGCGGGCTGCACTGGCGCTATCTGCCGAGCGACCACCTATGCCGCAGCCACATCGTCGAGCGCTACGGCGCCAAGGTCATTCCCGAGGACATGACGATCCAGGATTGGGCGATGAGCTACGACGAGCTCGAGCCCTATTACGACAAGTTTGACAGGTTATGCGGCGTATCGGGAAAGGCCGGCAACCTGCGCGGCCGCAAGATCGAGGGCGGCAACATCTTCGAAGGACCGCGGCAGAATGAATATCCCAATCCGCCGCTGAAGATGACGGAGTCGGCGCTGATGTTCGAGAAGGCCGCGCGCGAGCTCGGCTATCATCCGTTCCCGCAGCCGATCAGCAATGCTAGCCGGGCTTACACCAATATCGAGGGACTGACGTTGGGCGCGTGCCAGTATTGCGGGCACTGCGATAAAGCCGGCTGCGAGGCCAATGCCAAGGCCGGACCGCAGGTCTGTCTGCTGCCCCTATTGCGCGCCGAGCCCAGGTTCACGCTGCGCCCGCGCGCGTGGGTCAGCCGCCTCCTGTACGACAAGGCGGCGCGCAAGGTCTCCGGCGTCGTGTTCACCGATACGCGCACGGGCGAGGAATACGAGCAGCCGGCGGGCCTGGTCGTGCTCTCCGCCTATGTGTTCGGCAACATCTCGCTGTTGTTCCACTCCGGCATCGGGGAGCCCTACGATCCCATCAGCGGCACAGGCGTGGTCGGCAGGAACTACTGCTACCAGCTTTCCCGCATGGGCGTGACGATGTTCTTCGAGAACAAGGAGTTCAATCCGTTCATGGGGGCACCCGGCTCGGCGATGGCGCTCGACGATATCGACGGCGACAACTTCGACCACAGCGGGCTTGGCTTCCTCGGCGGCGCGCGTTTCGCCTGTGGACACGCCGACGGCAGGCCGATCGGCTATCGGCCGGTGCCGCCCGGCACCCCGCGCTGGGGCGCGGAATGGAAGAAGGCGACCGCGAAGTGGTACCACCACGCCGCCAGCATCGCGGTATCGGGATCGAACTACGCCAACCGCAACCACTATCTCGACCTCGACCCGACCTACAAGGATCAGCTCGGCCGCCCGCTGCTGCGCTTGACCTACAATTTCGTCGAGAACGACTACAAGGTCATGGAATACACCGTCGGCGTTGCGGCCAAGATCGCGCGCGCGATGAATCCAACCATCATGGGGCCTCCGCGCATCCGGCGCGGCGACTACGACATCGTGCCCTACCAGTCGACGCACAATACCGGCGGCACCGTCATGGGAACGGATCCGAAAACCAGCGTCGTCAACCGCTACCTGCAGTGCTGGAACGCGGACAATCTGTTCATCATGGGCGCCTCGACCTTCCCGCAGCAGCCCGCCTACAACCCGACCGGACCGGTGGGCGCGCTCGCCTATTGGTCGGCGGAGGCGATCGTCACGAAATATCTCAAGAGCCCGGGTCCGCTGGTGCACGCGTGATCACCGGGAAGGAGAGCACAGCGATGACCAGCTCCACGGTCGGCAGCGCGGCTGCCATTCTCCTCCTGGTTTTATCGGCGAGCTTGGCTGCGGCGGCCGATGCCGAACATGGCAAGCTGGTCTACCAGACCTGCGCCGCCTGCCACAGCGAGCGACCCGACGCGCTGGGTCCGAGCCTTAGGGGCGTGGTCGGCCGCCGCTCGGCTGTGCTCGAGGATTTCCGCTATTCGAACCCGATGAGACGGGCGAACCTCCTCTGGGACGAGGCCAACCTGCGCGACTACATCAGGGACCCGCAGGCCAAGGTGAAGGGCAACCGCATGCCGTTCGGCGGCCTCACCGACGACAAGGACGTCGACGACGTCATTGCCTATCTCAAGACGCTGAACTAGATGGCGACAAATCCGCGAGTGGGCGGTCCGCCCTGCGGCCGAAGCGGCAATCAATCCATGGATTGGCTCACAATATCGCGGGCCACAGTTCCGTGGAAATGGCGCCGCGCATGGTGTAGAGAGGCCCGAACCTCCCTATATCATCCCTTGGAGCTGGGACTGAGCGCGCCCCAGCGCAGCTATTGAGGTGGTGGATCCATGTATGCCGTACTAATGGCCGTCCTTCTTTTCGTAGTGTCCGCCATGATTGCCGTCATCTTGCTGCAGAAGTCGGAGGGCGGCGGGCTCGGCATCGGGTCGACGGGGGGGTTCCTGTCGAGCCGGGGAACGGCCAACGTGCTCACCCGCACCACGGCGATCCTGGCCTTTAGCTTCTTTGCGATCAGCCTGGCTTTGTCCGCGCTGGCCGGCTGGGACCGCAAGCCCCATTCCATCATCCAGAACACCGGCGCCCCCGCCGAGCAGCAGACGCCCGGCGCTCCGCTCGGCCAGGGGCAGGGGGGCGGACTGCTCGATACCCTGCGCAAGCAGGAGCAGCCGGCGACGCCGCCGCCCTCCGGACCGCAGGTGCCACAATCGCAATGAGGCGAAGCGTCAGGGGCCGGGTTACCGGGACGCCGCCGGATATCCTTAGGCGGCAACAACGGTTTTCCGGTATGCGCGGTGCGCATGAGGCCGCGACAAGGATCTCGTCGAATCAGCGCCCGCGCGTTAAGAGTTAGGTCCCATGGCGCGGTACATTTTCATCACCGGCGGCGTGGTCTCTTCCCTTGGCAAGGGTCTGGCATCGGCGGCGCTCGGCGCGCTGCTGCAGGCGCGCGGCTACAAGGTGCGCCTGCGCAAGCTCGATCCCTATCTCAACGTCGATCCCGGCACGATGTCGCCCTACCAGCACGGCGAGGTCTTCGTCACCGATGACGGGGCCGAGACCGATCTCGACCTCGGCCATTACGAGCGCTTCACCGGCCGCCCCGCAACGCGCCAGGACAACATCACCACCGGCCGTATCTACCAGGAGATTCTCGCCAAGGAGCGGCGCGGGGACTATCTCGGCGCCACCATCCAGGTGGTGCCGCACGTCACCAATGCGATCAAGGAATTCATCCGCGACGGCAATGAAGGCTACGACTTCGTGCTGTGCGAGATCGGGGGCACCGTCGGCGACATCGAGGGCCTGCCGTTCTTCGAGGCGATCCGCCAGCTCGGCAACGACCTGCCGCGCCAGCACGCGATCTACATCCACCTCACCCTGTTGCCGTTCATCGCGGGCGCGGGCGAGCTCAAGACCAAGCCGACCCAGCACTCGGTCAAGGAGCTGCGCTCGATCGGCATCCAGCCGGACATCCTGCTGTGCCGCACCGACCGGCCAGTCCCGGACGGTGAGCGCGCAAAGCTTGCGCTGTTCTGCAACGTCCGCCCCAGCGCCGTGATCGAGGCCCGCGACGTCGACAACATCTACGCCGTGCCGGAGGCCTATCACGCGGCGGGCCTTGACCGCGAAGTGCTGGCGGCGTTCGGGCTCGAGCCCAAGGGCGAGCCCGATCTCGCGCGCTGGCGGCTCATCAACGAACGCATCCGCAATCCCGAAGGCGACGTGACGATCGCGATCGTGGGGAAATATACCGGCCTCAAGGACGCCTATAAATCATTGATCGAAGCGCTCTCCCATGGCGGGATCGCCAACAAGGTCCGCGTCAATCTCGACTGGATCGAGTCCGAGGTGTTCGAGCGCGCGGATGCAGCGCCCTTCCTCGAGCACGTGAACGGGATCCTCGTGCCCGGCGGCTTCGGCCAGCGCGGCACCGAAGGGAAGATCAAAGCCGCGCAGTTCGCGCGCGAGCGCCACGTGCCGTATTTCGGAATCTGCTTCGGAATGCAGATGGCCGTGATCGAGGCGGCGCGCAACCTCTGCGGCATCGAGGAGGCGAACTCGACGGAGTTCGGCGCGACGCCCGAGCCGGTGGTGGGCCTGATGACCGAATGGATGAAGGGCAACGAGCTTCAACGTCGCGGGATCGAGGGCGATCTCGGCGGAACCATGCGGCTCGGCGCCTATCCTGCGCTGCTCCAGCGCGGCAGCCGCGCCTGGCAGATCTACGACGGCGCGAGCGAGATTTCCGAGCGCCACCGTCATCGCTACGAGGTCAACACCGGCTATAAAGGGCGGCTCGAGCAGCGCGGGATGCGATTCTGCGGGATGTCGCCCGACGGGCTTCTGCCGGAAATGATCGAGTACGAGGACCATCCCTGGTTCATCGGCGTGCAGTTCCATCCCGAGCTCAAATCGCGGCCGTTTGAGCCGCATCCGCTGTTCTCCTCCTTCATCGGCGCCGCGGTGGACCAGAGCCGGCTGGTCTAACAGCCTTCCATCCTTCATCGGCACTGATAGCCCCGCCTCGGCCGCGCGAGGGCGGCGGAGAATTATCGCCTGCGCCGCGGCCGAGCTGTCGCGGCGCAAGCGATTGCCTTTCTGCGTGCGGCCGTTACCGTCGGAGGCCTCACCCGTCGAGAGGTCGATCATGATCTATGAATTGCGCATCTATCACTGCGTGGCCGGGCGGCTGCCCGCCTTGCTCAAGCGCTTCGAAACCACGACGCTCGAGCTCTGGAAGCGGCACGGCATTCGGCAGGCCGGATTCTGGACAGTGCTGGTGGGGGACGGCGGCAATCAGGATCTACATTATCTCCTCGCCTGGGAATCGCTCGCCGAGCGCGAGACCAAATGGAACAAATTCGCGAGCGACCCGGAATGGCTGGCCAAGCGTGCCGAAAGCGAACGCGACGGACCCATCGTCGCCTCGATCAAGAACATGTTCCTCCAGCCGACGGCGTTCTCGGCGGTGAAATGATCGCACGGCCCGAGGGATCGATCATGTGGTCCGGGCGGAACGCAACCAACGTCGCGCCGGACCACGCCATGGCCGTGACGCCCGCATTCAGCTGACCAACGCCGATGGCCTCCTCGGTCACGTCCGTCAGCGCCGTGCGCGGAACATTGGTCTTCTGCCGCGACGATCCATTCCTTGCCAATCCGGACAAGGCGTTCGTCTGCGAGCCGGATGGCTTGGTGATCTGCCGCGATGGTGTAATCCAGGCAGTTGGGCCTTACGCGCAATTGAAAGCCGAGCTGCCGCAACAGGCCGCGTTGACGGACCATTCCGGTTGCCTCATCGCGCCCGGCTTCGTCGATACGCACGTCCATTATGTGCAGACCGGCATCATCGGTGCTCAGGGGTTTCAGCTGCTCGACTGGCTTGATCGATACACCTTCGTCGCGGAGCAGGCGTTCGCCGACGATGGCACGGCCCGCGACACCGCGCGGGTGTTCTGCGATGAGCTGCTGCGGCAGGGCACCACGACGGCCCTCGTGTTCTGCTCCGTCCATCCGGGATCGGTGGACGCGCTGTTCACGGAGGCGCAAAGCCGCAACTTGCGCCTGATCGCCGGAAAAGTGCTGATGGACCGCAATGCGCCGGCCGGCCTGACCGATACCGCGCGCTCCGGATATGAGCAGTCCAAGGCGTTGATCGCGAAGTGGCACGGCCGCGGCCGCTGTCTTTACGCCATCACCCCGCGCTTCGCCGGCAGCAGCACCCCGGAGCAGCTGGAGCTGGCAGGGAGCCTGTGGCGCGAGCACCCCGGAACCTTCGTGCAGACCCACATTGCGGAGAACCGGGACGAGGTTGCCTGGGTGATGAAGCTCTATCCGCAGCGGCGTGACTATCTCGACGTCTACGCCCACTACGGTCTCATTGGCAGGCGTGCCGTGCTCGCCCACGGCATATATCTCGACGACGGGGACTTCGAACGCTGCCATGCGAGCGGTACCGCGCTCGCGCATTGTCCGACCTCGAACCTGTTTCTCGGCAGCGGGCTGTTTGCGATGCGGGCCGCGCGCGATCCGCGCCGCCCAGTCCACGTCGGCCTCGGCACGGATATCGGCGCCGGCACCAGCTTCTCGCTGCTTGCGACCATGAGCGAGGCCTATAAGGTGGCGCAGCTGCGGGGGCAGCCGGTCGGCGCGATCGAGGCATTTTTTCTCGCCACCCTGGGCGGCGCGCGCGCACTCGCACTCGATGACCGCATCGGCACGCTGGCGGCGGGGCACGAGGCCGACATGGTCGTGCTCGATCCCAACGCCACGCCGCTGCTGGCTTTTCGCAATCGCCGCTCGCAATCAATCGCGGAAACGCTGGCGGTGCTGGCGACGCTCGGCGACGACCGCGCGGTCCGCGCCACCTACGTGGCGGGCAAGCCGGCGGCGATTGACCCCCGTCCGGGGGCAGCGCATGGTCCGCCGCCATGAATGTCGAGCCCGCCCCCAATCCGGTGGTTACCGTCGGCAAGGCGCGCTTCGGCAACGCGTTGCCGCTCGTGCTGATCGCGGGCCCGTGCGCGCTCGAAAGCCGCGAGCATGCGCTCGAGATGGCCGCCGCGCTCGCAGCGATCACCGGCAAGGCCGGGATCGGGTTTGTCTACAAGACCTCCTTCGACAAGGCCAACCGCACCAGCGCGCGGAGCAACCGCGGCATCGGTCTCGAGGCCGCCTTGCCGATTTTTGCCGAGATCCGGCACAAGCTCGGAATCCCGATCGTCACCGACGTGCACGAGCCGCAGCAATGCGCGCGGGCGGCTGAGGTTGCAGACATATTGCAAATCCCCGCCTTCCTGTGCCGGCAGACCGATCTGCTCGTGGCGGCGGCCGCGACCGGACGCGTGGTGAATATCAAGAAAGGTCAGTTCCTGGCGCCCTGGGACATGACGAATGTCGTCGCCAAGGTGACCGGTGCCGGCAATCGCAACGTGCTGGTGACGGAGCGTGGCGCCTCCTTCGGCTACAACACGCTCGTCTCCGACATGCGCGCGCTGCCGATTCTCGCGCGCACCACCGGCGCGCCGGTGATCTTCGATGCCACGCATTCGGTGCAGCAGCCGGGCGGGCAGGGGACCTCCTCGGGCGGCGAGCGCGAATTCGTGCCGGTGCTGGCGCGCGCGGCGGTCGCGGTCGGCGTCGCCGGAATATTCATCGAGACCCATCAGGACCCCGATCACGCGCCCTCCGACGGCCCCAACATGGTGCCGTTGCACCACATGGAGCACCTCCTGGAGCGCCTGATCGCGTTCGACAAGCTCGCGAAGAACAAAATGTAAGCCACTGCGAATCCAGCGAGTCCTACCACTTTGCCCGTCCTGAAAATCGTCGCCCTCGTGGTCTTCGCGCAGACCCTGTTCACGCGCGCGGTCGATCCGGTGATTCCGATGATCGCCGCCGACCTCGCCATCGACGTAAAGACCGCCGCTCTGCTCTCGAGCGCCTACGCCTTTCCCTACGCGCTGGTGCAACCGGCGCTCGGCGTCACCGGCGACTTCTTCGGCAAGACCCGGCTGATGAATCTGTGCCTGCTCGTGGTCGCGCTTGCGGCGCTCGTCTGCGCGGTGGCAACGAGCTTCCCGTTGCTGATCGGGATGCGCGTCGCGGCCGGCCTAGTGGCCGGCGGCGTCTTCCCCGTGGCAATGGCGCTTACCGGCGATCTGGTGCCCATCAAGCAGCGCCAGGTGGCGATCGGGCGTCTGCTCGCGGTCGGGCTCACCGGCAACCTCATCGGCGCCTCGCTCGCGGGCGTGATCGGAGACCTGTTCGGCTGGCGCGGCGTTTTCGCCATTCTCGGGCTGTTCGGATCGATCGTGACGGTCGCGGCGTTCTTCGCCTTCCGTGGCGTCGTGACGCCACCACCACGACCGTTCAACCGCGCGGCGGTCATGGCCAATTTTCGCAGCATCTTCGCCGACCCGCGCGCCAAGGTTTGCTTCGCGTCGGTGTTCTTTGAAGCGGTTTTCATTCACGGGCTGTTTCCCTACGTCGCCCTGCTGCTGCGCGCGATCGGAGAGAACAGCGCCGCGATCGCAGGCCTCCTGATCGCGTGCTTCGCGGTGGGTGGCGTGCTCTACTCGCTCGCCGTCCCGGTGCTCATCGCGCGCGTGCGCGAGCGCCACCTGATGGTCGCCGGCGGCACCATCGCCGCGACCGGTCTCGTCCTCATCGCGCTGCATTTCCCATGGGTTTGGCAGATCGCAATCTATGCTCTGTTCGGGTTCGGCTTCTATCTGCTGCACGGCTGCATCCAGGTTCACGTCACCGATCTGTCGCAGACCGCACGCGGCGCGGCTGCCTCGTTGCACTCGTGCTTCTTCTATCTCGGCCAGGCGGTCGGGCCGGTGGTCTACGGTTACGGCTTCGCGCACGGGGGACCGGAGCCGAGCATCCTCGTTGGCGCGGCGGTGGTCATGACCGTGGGCCTGACATGCTCGCGATTGCTGCGCCACCCTGGGATGCATTGAGGGCTCGCGGCGCAGTCGCCGAGGGCGCATGCCTGCCGCCAACGGCCTTGTGCAACGGCGCGGGAATGCCCATCATGAGGCGCAACGGCCTGGGGTGCCGCGACAACGCGGCTGAGATTAAACCCAACGAACCTGTCTGGGTCATTCCAGCGAAGGGAGCCGCCGCTTGCCGGACCAGCTAGCACGCAACCGCCAGATGCCCACCGTCGCCATTATCGGCGCCGGCGCCATCGGGCTTGCCATCGCGTGGCGGCTGGCGGCGCGCGGCGCCTCGGTCGCGGTCTTCGACAAGGGCGCTGCCGGCGCTGGCGCCAGCCATGCCGCCGCGGGCATGCTGGCGGCCTGCTGCGAGGCCGAGCCCGGCGAGGATGCGCTGGTCACGCTTGGCCGCGCGAGCCAAGCGCGTTGGCCCGGCTTCGCGGCCGAGCTGGAGCGCGCATCCGGAATCGACGTCGGGCTGCGCCCGGAAGGCACGCTGGTGCTCGCGTTGACCGCGGACGACCAGGCGCGCCTCGGCCATCAGCTCGAGTTCCAACACCAGCTCGGCCTGCCGCTGCAGTGGATTTCGGCCGCCGAGACGCGACGACGCGAGCCGCACCTCGCGGGCAAGCTGGCGGGCGCGGTGTTGAGCCCGCAGGACACCCAGGTCGACAATCGCAAGCTCACGACTGCGTTGCGGGTCGCCGCCGAGGCCGCCGGCGCCAGTATCAACGAGCATCGCGCGGTGAGCGCGATCTGGTCGCATGCGGGCCGAGTCCGCGGCATCGTGCTCGCGGACGGAAGCGAGATCGCCGCGGACATCGTCGTGCTGGCGGCGGGCGCATGGTCACGCGAGATCACCGGCCTGGCGCCCGAGCTGCGGCCTCCAGTGCGGCCGATCAAGGGCCAGATGCTCGCGCTTCGCATGAACCCGGCGACGCCGCTCTTGAACCACGTGGTCTGGGCGCCTGGCGCCTATCTGGTCCCGCGCCGTGATGGTCGGCTGCTGGTCGGAGCGACTGTCGAGGAGAAAGGCTACGATGCCTCGCTGACTGCGGGCGGCATCCTGACGCTGCTGGAGGCGGCCTGGCGGGCCGTGCCCGCGGTCGAGGAGCTGCCGATCGAGGAGATGTGGGTCGGCCATCGGCCGGGGAGCCGCGATGACGCGCCGATCCTCGGGCCGGCGCCGCTTGAGGGGCTGATCTATGCGACCGGTCACCACCGCAACGGCATCCTGCTTACTCCCATCACCGCCGATGCCATTGCACAGCTCGCGCTCGATGGCGTCGTGGACCCGGCCATACGGCCGTTCGCCATTGAGCGGTTTGGATCGCATCGGGCTGCCGCGGAATGAGGAGAATGCGATGACGCAAGCCGCCGAGGCGACCATTCGAGTAAACGGCCAGGACGAGCCGCTCGCTGCCGCGACGTTATCCGCCTTGCTCGAGGAGAAGGCGGTTGACACCGGCCAGCGCGGCGTCGCAGTGGCGATCAATGGCGCGGTTGTCCCGCGCGCGGCCTGGGCGCGCACACAGCTGAAACCCGGCGACAATGTCGAGATCGTGCGCGCCCGCCAGGGCGGTTGAGGAGCAGTTCGAAATGTCCGATCCGCTGATCATCGCCGGCCGCGAGTTCCGCTCGCGCCTGTTCCTCGGCACCGCCGGCTATCCGAACCGGGCGCTCATGCTCGAGTCGATCGCGGCGAGCGGCACCGAAATGGTGACGGCTTCGATCCGGCGCATCAGCCTCGCCGGCGAGGAGGAGAGCCTCGTCGATCTCATCCCCAAGCACATCCAGTTCCTGCCCAACACCGCCGGCTGCCAGACCGCGAAGGACGCGGTGCTGACCGCCGAGCTCGCGCGCGAGGCGCTCGCCACAAACTGGATCAAGCTTGAGGTGGTCGGCGACCGCGAGCTGCTCTATCCCGACACCGAACAACTGGTGCAGGCGACCGAGACGTTGGTCGGGAACGGGTTCGTCGTCCTGCCCTACTGCACCGACGATCCCGTCGTCTGCCGCAAGCTGGCCGATGCCGGGGCGGCGGCCGTGATGCCGCTCGGCTCGCCGATCGGCTCCGGGCTCGGGATCTGCAACCCGCATCTTATCGAATTGATCTGCGCGCGCTCGGCGGTGCCGGTCGTTCTCGATGCCGGCATAGGCACCGCGTCGGATGCCGCGCTTGCCCTCGAGCTCGGCTGCGCCGCGGTGCTGCTCAACACCGCGGTCTCCAAGGCGCGCAACCCCGTGACGATGGCCAGCAGCATGCGGGCCGCGGTCGAGGCCGGGCGGCTGGCGCGGCTTGCCGGCCGCATCCCCAAGCTCGCGCACGCGGAGCCCTCGAGCCCGCAATTCGGCCTGGTGGGGACGTGAGCGCGGACCTGCTGCGGGCGCCGCAGCCCGCGCATGCCCGCAGGCGGTTGCCCGATCCGCCGCTGCTGATCGTGACCGACCGCCAGCAGGCGCGGCTGCCGCTGGCCGACGTGGTGCGGGCGGTGCTCGCCGCCGGCTGCCGGTGGGTGAGCATGCGCGAGAAGGATCTCGCGGCCGACGATCAAATCGCGCTCGCCGCCGTGCTGTTGCCGATCGCGCGCCGCCATGGCGCATGCCTCACGCTTCACGGTGACGCCGGGCTGGCAAAGTCCTGCGGGGTCGACGGCGCTCACCTGCCGGCGGGCAGCAATCCTTCCGCCGGCCGAGCCCTGCTGGGACGGGAGAAGCTCATCGGAGTATCGGTCCATACGGTGACCGAGGCCGAGGCGATCGATTCCGATGTGGTCGACTATGCCATCGCCGGGCCGGCGTTCGAGACCGCGAGCAAGCCCGGCTATGGCCCCGAGATCGGCCGCAAGGGATTGAGCGAGATCGCGCGCGCCTCGCCGGTGCCGGTGCTCGCGATCGGTGGCCTCAACGCCACGCGCGCCGCCGAGGTGCTCGCCGCCGGCCCGGTCGGCATCGCCGTCATGGGAAGCGCGATGCGCGCTGTCGATCCCGCACGGGAGGTCCACGCGCTGCTGGCGATCGTCGGCGAGGCGGCGCGTCAGCCCCGCCCGCGATAGGGCGCAACTCCCGGATCCGGCAGCCACACATTCGTTGGCAGCTTGCCGGTCTGCCAGAAGACGTCGATCGGCATGCCGCCGCGCGGATACCAGTAGCCGGCGATGCGCAGGAATTTCGGCTTGAGCAAGAGAGCGAGCCGCTTGCCAATGGCTACGGTGCAGTCCTCATGGAAGCCGCCGACGTTGCGGAAGCTGCCGAGATAGAGCTTGAACGACTTCGATTCGACCAGCCATCGCCCGGGCACATAGTCGATCACGAGATGCGCGAAGTCGGGCTGCGCGGTGATCGGGCAGAGCGTCGTGAATTCGGGCGCCGTGAAGCGGGCAAGGTAGCTCGTGTCGGGATGCGGATTTGCGATCCGGTCCAGCACCGCGTCGGCGGGGGAGGCCGGCAAAGTGCTGCGCTTGCCGAGATGCCGGAATGTTCCGGCGGTGTTCTTCGCCATTGTCATTGTCCGCGTGAAACCGCCGTTTGCGGGACGCAGCGAAGGAGGTGGTCTCCTCCGCTCGCGCCCACGCGCACTGCGATACCTGGAATGCCCCGCTTTCACCGGGCATGACAAGGGTGTCCTCGATCCTGTAGAAGCCGCCCAGCGCTCGTCAGCCGCCGGGAACCCGATGACCGCCATCGCCGACATTATCGGCCGCGAAATCCTCGACAGCCGCGGCAATCCGACCGTCGAGGTCGATGTCCTGCTCGAGGATGGCAGCATGGGACGGGCGGCGGTTCCCTCCGGCGCCTCCACCGGCACGCACGAGGCAGTCGAGTTGCGGGACGGCGGCAAGCGCTATCTCGGCAAAGGCGTGCGCAAGGCGGTCGAGGCCGTAAACGGCGAGATCTTCGACGCCATCGGCGGCATGGACGCCGAGGCGCAGGTCAAGATCGACGAAACGCTGATCGCACTGGACGGAACCCCCAACAAGAGCCGGCTCGGCGCCAATGCCATTCTCGGCGTGTCGCTCGCGCTCGCCAAGGCGGCGGCCGCGGCCCACGGGGTGCCGCTTTATCGCTATGTCGGCGGCACCTCGGCGCGCCTGCTGCCGGTTCCGATGATGAACATCATCAACGGCGGGGTTCACGCCGACAATCCGATCGACTTCCAGGAATTCATGATCGTACCGGTGGGCGCCGCCTCGTTCGCGGAAGCGCTGCGCGCGGGATCGGAGATTTTCCACACCTTGCGCGCCGCGCTCAAAGCCACCGGCCACAACACCAATGTCGGCGACGAAGGCGGATTCGCTCCCAATCTGCCGTCGGCCGATGCCGCGCTCGAGCTCGTCTTGCAAGCGGTGGACAAAGCCGGTTTCAAGGCCGGGGAGGACGTCGTGCTCGCGCTCGATCCGGCCGCCAGCGAATTCTTCAAGGATGGCGCCTACCGCTACGAGGGTGAGGGCACGACGCGTTCGAGCGAGGAGCAGGTGAACTATCTCGCCGACCTCATCGCGCGCTATCCCATCGTGTCCATCGAGGACGGCATGGCCGAGAACGATATCGCGGGCTGGAAGCTGCTGACCGAGCGGATCGGGAGCAGGTGCCAGCTCGTCGGCGACGACCTGTTCGTGACCAATGCGGCGCGGCTCTCCGAGGGCATCAAGAACGGGATCGCCAACTCGATCCTGGTCAAGGTCAACCAGATCGGCACGCTCACCGAAACGCTGGCCGCGGTCGAGACCGCGCACAAGGCAGGCTATACCGCAGTCATGTCCCATCGCTCCGGAGAGACCGAGGATGCCACCATCGCCGATCTCGCCGTCGCCACCAATTGCGGGCAGATCAAGACCGGCTCGATCGCGCGTTCCGATCGCACCGCCAAGTACAACCAGCTCCTGCGTATCGAGGAAGAGCTCGGCGCCCAGGCAAGGTTTGCCGGCAGAGCCGCGCTGAAAGTGCTGCGCTAAGCCTTGCATTGCGCTGGCGGCGTTCGCCGCGGTAACATGACAGAATAGCAATTTCGTCGGGATTACACGTGGATCAGTCGGTTTTCCCAGGTCATAACGACCGCAAGCGCGCGGTCGAAAACCTGAGCCGGTCCGTGGCTGCCTCGATCGCCGCGGCGCGGGCGGGCGAGGCGCCGTTCCCCCATCTCGTGTTCGACCATGTGTTTCCCGATGAGGTCTACGCCGCCATGCTCGCGGCGATGCCGCTCGCTTCCGACTATCGACCGATGTCGGGGCGCAGCAAAGACCAGGACCTGACCAACGGCGTTCCTACCCGCGTCAAGATCGATCTGTTTCCGGAATACATCCGGCGGCTGCCCCCGCAGAAACGCGCAGTCTGGGACGTGGTGGGGCGTGCGCTGTGCTCGCACGAGGTGAAGAGGGCATTCATGCAGCGGCTGGCGCCCGGGCTTCGAAAGCGCTTCGGCGCGGGCTACGCCAAGACCGGCATGTATCCAATCCCGATCCTCACACGCGACATCCCCGGTTACAAGATCCCGCCGCATCCCGATACGCGCTGGAAGGGGATCACCGTTCAACTTTACCTGCCGCGCGACGACTCGATGTCGCACATCGGCACGATTTTTCACGAGCGGCTGCCCGACGGCAGCCTGCCGAAACGGACGCAGATGAAGTTCCTGCCCAATAGCGGCTATGCGTTTGCGGTCGGCGACGACACCTGGCATTCCGCCGATACGGTAGGACCAGAAGTCGACACGCGCGATTCGATCCTGCTGACCTATTTCGTCGACGCCGGACTGGTGCGTGTCCTGCGCAATCGCGCCAAGCGGGTCGGGAACTTTCTCGGCAACGAGCTTCGCTACGCGACGCGAATCGGCGTCGACTGACGGCCCCCAGGCCCCCACGGGTCCGGATACCGCATCATTAAAGCCGCGTTAACGCTCGGGCGCCATGCTGGCAGGCATGGTCACCCGCAAGCGACTCCGCGCCGTCCTCCACGCCCTCGCGCTCTATACCATGGCCGCGCTCGTGATCGGCTACTTCGGGGTCAATGCCTATTCCGGCAACCACGGACTGCGAGCGAGACAGGATCTCGACCAGCAGATCGCGCAACTCAGCGAGGAACTCGACAGCCTCAAGGCGGAGCGCGCCCGCTGGGAACGGCGGGTCGTGCTGCTGAAGCCCGAAAGCATCGATCCCGATCTCCTCGACGAGCGCGCCCGCGCGTTGCTCGACTATGCCGACCCGCACGACTTGATCCTGCGCCAGAAGTAGGCCGCGGCGCTTTCCGCCGCGCTTTGCGAGATTTGCGAAACCTGCCCCGCCTGCCTATGTGCTGGCGCGAGGCTGTGCGCCCGGCTGATCCTCCTGCGCTTCCGCCGTGCGGGGATTTCGGCTATTGGGAGGCGGCCGCCTCGTCGCCATATCAGCCAGCCCTCGAGGAGAACGATGGCCGTTGCCAGCAACAAACCAGCGGCCCAGGCTGCCGCAGTGCGTCGAGCACCCCTCGAACCGGCGGCGGGGCCGCCGGAGCTCGACCGCGAGCAGGAGCTTCGGGCCTATCGCAGCATGCTGCTCATCCGGCGGTTCGAGGAGAAGGCCGGGCAGCTTTACGGAATGGGGCTGATCGGGGGATTCTGCCATCTCTATATCGGCCAGGAAGCCGTCGTGGTCGGCATGCAGATGACGATCAAGGATGGCGACGAGGTCATCACCGGCTACCGCGACCACGGCCATATGCTGGCCTGCGGCATGGACCCGAAAGGGGTGATGGCCGAGCTGACCGGCCGGCGCGGCGGCTACTCCAAGGGCAAAGGCGGCTCCATGCACATGTTTTCCGTCGAGAAAGGCTTCTTCGGCGGACACGGGATTGTCGGCGCCCAGGTGCCGATCGGAACCGGGCTGGCTTTTGCCAACCGATATCGCGGCAATGACAGAGTCTCGCTCACCTATTTCGGCGATGGCGCCGCCAATCAGGGACAGGTCTACGAAAGCTTCAACATGGCGAAGCTATGGAAGCTGCCGGTGGTCTACATCATCGAGAACAATCAGTACGGGATGGGAACTTCGGTTGCACGCGCGTCGGCGACGACCAATCTCGCCCAGCGCGGCCGCTCCTTTGACATTCCCGGGGAACAGGTCGACGGCATGGATATACGAGCGGTCAAGGCGGCGGGCGACAAGGCGGTCAAATGGTGTCGCGGGGGCAACGGCCCGATCATCCTCGAAATGCTGACCTATCGCTACCGCGGGCACTCGATGTCCGACCCCGCCAAATATCGGCCCAAGGAGGAGGTGGACAAGGTGCGCACGGAGCACGATCCGATCGAGCAGGTGCGTGCGCGTCTGCTGCAGCGGGGATTCGCGAGCGAGGACTCGCTCAAGAAGGTCGACGCCGAAGTGCGCGCCGTCGTCAACGAGGCGGCGGAATTCGCAACCAACGATGCGGAGCCCGATCCGGCCGAGCTGTGGACCGACGTGTACGCCGAGTAACGCATGGCCGGGATCGTAGCGACAGTGGGCCCTTGGGTGCCGGCGTGCTTTAGCAACTCGATGGGCGCCCCCTGGCGGCGCAGCGCGCGCTTCGTCCGTCGCGTCCGCGCCATGATGGCGGTGGCGGCGAAGCGGGCGCAGACCCGGCACCCGGTCGCCAACGGGTGACGCTTCCATGCCGATCCAAGTATTGATGCCCGCGCTGTCGCCCACCATGGAGAAAGGCAACCTCGCCAAGTGGCACAAGAAGGAAGGCGATACGGTCAAATCCGGCGATGTCATCGCCGAGATCGAAACCGACAAAGCCACCATGGAGGTCGAGGCGGTCGACGAAGGTACTCTCGGCAGGATCCTGGTGCCGGAGGGCACCAATGATGTCGCGGTCAATACGCCGATCGCCATGATCCTGGCGGACGGCGAGGATGCCGCCGCGCTCAAGGATGCGGCAGCACCGGCACGCCAGCAGAAGGCGGCCGAGTCGGCGCCGCCCGCGAAGGCCGAGCAACCCGCGCCGCAGGTCAACCGCGCGCCCGCGCCGCCGCCGCCGGCGGCGGCGGCTCCGCAGCTGCAGCCTCAGCCCGAGCCGGACGTGCCGGAAGGCACCGAAATGGCCACGATGACCGTGCGCGAAGCGCTGCGTGATGCCATGGCGGAAGAGATGCGCCGTGATGACAAGGTGTTCGTCATCGGCGAGGAGGTGGCCGAGTATCAGGGCGCCTACAAGGTGACGCAGGGCCTGTTGCAGGAATTCGGCGAGGGACGCGTGATCGACACGCCGATCACCGAGCATGGCTTTACCGGGCTCGGGATCGGCGCGGCATTCGCCGGGCTGAAGCCGGTCGTCGAGTTCATGACCTTCAATTTCGCCATGCAGGCGATGGACCAGCTCATCAATTCGGCGGCCAAGACGCGCTACATGTCGGGTGGACAGATGGGCGCGTCGGTGGTGTTCCGCGGACCGAACGGTCCGGCGGCGCGCGTTGCCGCCCAGCACAGCCAGGATTTCAGCTCCTGGTATTCGCACGTGCCCGGGCTCAAGGTGATCGCCCCTTACAGCGCCGCCGACGCCAAAGGCCTGCTCAAATCCGCCATCCGCGATCCCAATCCCGTCATCTTTCTCGAAAACGAAATCCTCTATGGCCACAGCTTCCCGGTACCGAAGCTCGATGACTATCTCGTGCCGATCGGCAAGGCCAAGGTCGTGCGCTCCGGGAGCGACGTCACCATCGTGGCCTGGTCGATCGGCATGACCTATGCGTTAAAGGCGGCCGACGAGCTCGCCAAGGACGGGATCGGCGCCGAGGTCATCGATCTGCGCACGCTCAAGCCCATGGACACCGCGACCATCGTCGAGTCCGTGAAGAAGACCGCACGCGTGGTGACGGTGGAGGAGGGCTGGCGGCAATCGGGCGTCGGCGCCGAGATCGCCGCCAGCGTGACCGAGCAAGCCTTCGACTGGCTCGATGCGCCGGTGATGCGGGTCACCGGCAAGGACGTGCCGATGCCGTACGCGGCCAATCTCGAAAAGCTGGCGCTGCCGTCGGTCGCGGAAGTGGTCGCGGCAGCCAAGGCGGTCTGTTACCGGTGAGGTGTGATGAGCAAACCATATCAGGCGCTGAATATTCCGCCGGCCGCGAACGAGCGCGGCGGCTTTGAATTCCTGCGCTGCGCGCTCGTCGACGACGAGCTCCATCTGATGCTGCGTCCGGTGTTCAACGCACCGAACGATTGGGGCCGCGCGCTCGCCGAGGTCGCGCGACAGGTGGCGCGCGCCTACGCGCACCAGGGCCGTTTTTCGGAAGCCGAAATGCTGACGAGCATCGAATCCGCATTCGCGACCGAGATGAAGAACCCGTCCAACGTCGCGAGCTCGATCGGCCCGATCGGCGGCTAGCGCGACGACGGACCACTGGCATCGCAGCCGCTCTGCGGCTGACGCGCTTGTTCCGGCGAAGGAGCTCTGCGCTTCGCCGGAAAGCGCCGCAAGGGAAGAGGCGATGGCGACGTTCGATGCGCTCCATGTTCCGCCCACTGCGCTCGAGCACGGCGGGGTCGAGGTCTTGCGGGCGGCGATCGTGGAAGGGGGGCTGCACGTTTCCTTGCGGCGCGCCTTCGACGATCCGCAGGCCTGGGGCATGGTGATCGCCGACGTCGCCCGCCATGCCGCGCGTATTTTCGCCAAGGAGACCAAGCTCTCCGAGGAGGAGGCGATCGAGCGCATCCGCGCGATGTTCGATGCCGAGATGGACGCGCCTACCGATCCCGGCACCACTGGCGCGATCAGCTAGACGAACTGCCATGCCGGTCAACATCCTGATGCCCGCGCTCTCGCCCACGATGGAGAAGGGCAACCTCGCGAAGTGGCTCAAGAAGGAGGGTGACAAGGTCAAGCCGGGCGACGTCATCGCCGAGATCGAGACCGACAAGGCGACGATGGAGTACGAGGCGATCGACGAGGGCACCCTCGCCAGGATCGTGGTGCCCGAGGGCACCCAGGATGTGCCGATCAATCAGCTCATTGCCGTGCTCGCGGAGGAGGGCGAGGACGTGCAAGCAGCGGCAGCTTCGGCCGCGAAAAGCGGATCGGCTGCCAAGCCAGCGGCAGCAGCCGCGCCCACGAGCGCGCCGCCCGCCGCATCCGAGACGCGCCCTGCCGGCGCTCCTCGGGATGAGGCTTCGAAGCGCCCGCGCGCACAGACTGTTTCCCCTCGTCCCGAGGAGGGCGCGAACGCGCCCGTCTCGAAGGACGGGGGCCCCGACGCCGCCGGTCGCCTCACCAATCGCGTCTTCTCATCCCCTCTGGCCCGCCGCCTGGCGCGGGACGCCGGCATCGATCTCGCCCGCATCCCGGGTTCCGGCCCGCGCGGCCGCGTGATCGCGCGCGACGTGGAAGCCGCGAAATCGGGCCGCGGGCTTCTGGCGCCGGCGCCCCCCGCGGCGCCGGGCGCGCTGCCGCCCACGATCCAGGCGCCCTCCGACGAGAAAATCCGCGCGTTGTTCGAGCCCGGCTCCTACGACGCCATCCCGCACGACAATGTCCGCAAGGTGATCGCGCGGCGCCTGACCGAGGCCAAGCTCACGATCCCGCATTTCTATCTCACGCTCGATTGCGACATCGGCCGCCTGCTGGCGGCGCGCGAGGAGATCAACGCCGCCGCGCCCAAGGACACCGACGGAAAGCCGGCATACAAGATCTCGGTCAACGATTTCGTGATCAAGGCGCTGGCGCTGGCACTGCAGCGCGTTCCCGACGCCAATGTGACCTGGACCGAAGCCGCCATGCTCAGGCACAAGCATTCCGACATCGGGGTGGCGGTGGCCATTCCGGGCGGGCTGATCACGCCGGTCGTGCGCAAGGCGGAGCAGAAATCGCTTTCGGTCATCTCCAACGAGATGAAGGATTTCGCCGCGCGGGCACGGGCGCGAAAGCTCAAGCCCGAGGAATACCAGGGCGGCAGCAGCGCGGTGTCCAATCTCGGCATGTATGGGGTCAAGGAATTCTACGCCATCATCAATCCGCCGCACGCGACCATTCTGTCGGTCGGGGCCGGCGAGGAGCGTCCAGTCGTGCGCAACGGCAAGCTCGAAGCCGCGCATGTCATCACTGTTGGGCTTGCCACCGATCACCGCGCCGTCGACGGTGCGCTCGGCGCGCAGCTTCTCGGCGCCTTCAAAGCGTTGGTCGAGAACCCCGTGATGATGGTGGTTTGAGCGGCCGCGGATGACTACCTGCGGCGTGGATCGTCGCCGCTGATGCCGTCGGACATCACATCGCACGGCGGACCACCCGTAGATAGCGGAGACGCGCAAGTGGCGGACTCGTTCGACATCATCGTCATCGGCTCAGGACCCGGCGGCTACGTGACGGCGATCCGGGCCGCGCAGCTCGGTTTTCGGACCGCGATCATCGAGCGCGACCATCTCGGCGGCATCTGCCTGAACTGGGGCTGCATTCCGACCAAGGCGCTGCTGCGCTCGGCCGAAATCTTCCACTACCTGCAGCATCCCGGCGACTATGGCCTGACCGCCGGAAAAGTCGGCTACGACGCGGCCGCCGTGGTCAAACGCTCGCGTGCCGTCGCCAAGCGGCTGAGCGACGGGGTCGGTTTTCTGATGCGCAAGAACAAGGTCAACGTGATCTGGGGTGAAGCGGCGATCGATGCGCCTGGCAAGGTCACGGTCAAGCCGGGCAAGGGCGAGCCGCCGAAAGGAGCATCGGGACCCGGCAGCTACCAGGCCGGGCACATCATCGTGGCCACCGGCGCGCGGCCGCGCGTGCTGCCGGGGCTCGAGCCCGACAAGAAGCTGATCTGGACCTACTTCGAGGCCATGATCCCTGATCGCATCCCGAAATCGCTGCTCGTCGTCGGCTCCGGCGCCATCGGCATCGAGTTCGCTTCATTCTTTCGAACCTTCGGCGCCGAGGTGACGGTGGTCGAGGTGCTGCCGCAGATTCTGCCCGCCGAGGACGCCGAGATTTCGGCGTTCGCCCGCAAGCAGTTCCACAAGCAGGGCATCAAGATCCTGACCGGTGCCAGGGTAACCAAGCTCGACAAACACGCCGACGGGGTCACTGCCACGATCGAAGGCGACAAGGGCGGCACGCAAACCCTGACGGCCGAGCGCGTGATCTCTGCGGTCGGCGTCGTCGGCAATATCGAGAATCTCGGACTCGAAAAGCTTGGCGTGAAGACCGAGCGCGGGGCCATCGTGGTCGATGCGTTCAATCGCACCAACGTGCCCGGCATCTATGCCATCGGCGATGTCTGTGGGCCGCCGCTGCTCGCGCATAAGGCCGAGCACGAGGGCGTCATCTGTGTCGAGGGGATCAAAGGCTTGCAGCCGCATCCGATGGACAAGCGGCTGATCCCGGCCTGCACCTACTGTTCGCCCCAGATCGCTTCGGTGGGCCTCACCGAGCAGGCTGCGAAGGCAAGCAAGCTCGATGTCCGCGTCGGGCGCTTTCCGTTCCTGGGCAACGGCAAAGCGATCGCGCTCGGCGAGGACCAAGGGCTGGTCAAAGTGATTTTCGACCGCAAGACCGGCGCGCTTCTGGGCGCCCACATGGTCGGAGCGGAGGTTACGGAACTGATCCAGGGCTATGTGATCGCGATGAATCTCGAGACCACCGAGGAAGAGCTCATCCACACCGTATTCCCGCACCCGACGTTGTCGGAAATGATGAAGGAAGCAGTGCTCGACGCTTACGGCCGCGTGCTCAACATGTGAAAGCACCGCCGGCTCTCCTTGGTTCAATGCCTATCATCGACATTCACACCCACTGCTCGCAACGTCCGCACGGCGATCCGTTCGGGGTCGCAGAGGCGTTGCGCGCAGTCCCCGTCGGCAAGAATGCCGTGACCAACTATCGCGGCCTGCCGGCGGTGTCCTACCACGAGATGTTCGATTTCGAGCTGCAGCAGGACGTGTGCCGCAAGGCCGGAATCACCGGCCGCGTCATCAGCACTCCCTTTACGGCCGAGGTCGTGTCAGCGATCTCGACGCGGCCGGCGCTCGACGTCGTCAAATACGTCAACGATCAGGTCGCCGAAGTCGTAGCGCGGGCCCCGAAGTCGAATTGGGGTCTCGGCACGCTCAACCCGCTCGATGCGAGCCATCTGCCCGAGGGCGAGCGCTGCCTTGGACCGCTCGGCTTCAAGGGCCTGTTGATCACCTCGAGCTGGCATGGCGAGTTCATCGACGCTGAAGCGGCCGCGCCCTTCTGGGAATGGGCGCAGGCGCGCCAGGTGCCGGTCTTCATCCATCCGCCACGGGTGCCGATCGGACATGATCAGCAGATGGATCAATACAAGCTCGACGAGCTGGTCGGGCGGCCGTTCGACACCGCCATGGCGCTCGCGCGCATGATCCTGTCGGGGCTGTTCGACCGCTACCCGCGCCTGAAGATCGTGGTCGCGCATATGGGCGGCGGACTCCTGCCGGTCATGGGGCGACTCGATTTCGGTTGGCGGCTGGGCTGCGAGGGCATGCCCGAGCGCGCCATCATCCGCTGCCAGCAGCGTCCGAGCAGCTATCTCAGCCGGCTATGCGTCGACACCATGGGTTTCTGGGCGCCGCATGTACACGAGGCGGTCGCCGTGTTCGGCGCCGACCGCGTGATGTTCGGCACCGACTACGGTCCGGTTCCGATCGATCCCGCCGAACACGTCGACATCATCGAGGGCCTTGCGATCCCGGCGGCGGACAAGGAAAAGATTCTTTGGCGCAACGCGGCGCGCTTCTTCGATCTCCAGGCGACGAATTGATGCTTTGCTGCCCGCCGCCGGGAGCTGGCGCGACCCCCGCCATGGTCCAAGGCGCGAGCGCACATGCAGCAGGGGGCATCCGCGATGCCTGCGCGCCGCCGCGCTGGGGTCCGTTCCGCGCGCATGGTCGCGTGCCTGATTTGACGACCCGCGGCTTGCGCGCGCCACAGCGGCTCCGTAAGTAAGCTGCGGAGCCTTTCATGACCACGGTCCTCGATGCCCGCGACAGACTGCGCCATCCCGAAAAGGCGCACCGCCCCGACGCGCCGGTCGCGAAAAAGCCCGACTGGATCAGGGTCAAAGCACCGGTATCGAAGGGCTATGGCGAGACGCTGGCGATCGTGCGCGCCAATCGCCTGCATACGGTCTGCGAGGAGGCCGGCTGCCCCAATATCGGCGAATGCTGGGACAAGAAGCACGCCACCTTCATGATCATGGGCGACACCTGCACGCGCGCTTGCGCGTTCTGCAACGTCAAGACGGGTTTACCGATTCCACTGGATACGGCCGAGCCTTTGCGGGTGGCGCAGGCCATCGCAAAGCTCGGCCTCAAGCATGTGGTCGTGACCTCCGTCGATCGCGACGATCTCGACGACGGCGGCGCCGCACACTTTGCCGCGGTCATCGGCGCGATTCGCAGGCATTGCCCGACAACCACGATCGAGGTGCTGACGCCCGATTTCCTGCGCAAGCAGGGGGCGATCGAGACCGTGGTCGCGGCCAGGCCCGACGTGTTCAACCACAATCTCGAGACCGTGCCATCAAAATACCTCACGGTGCGCCCGGGCGCGCGCTACTTCGCCTCGGTCCGACTGTTGCAGCGCGTGAAGGAGATCGATCCCGCGATGTTCGTCAAATCGGGCATCATGCTCGGCCTCGGCGAGGAGCGGAACGAGGTTCTCCAGGTCATGGATGATCTGCGCGCGGCCGACGTCGACTTCCTCACCATCGGGCAATACCTGCAGCCGACGCGCAAGCACCATCCAGTCGCGCGATTCGTTCCCCCTGATGAGTTCCAGGCTTACGAGACCATCGCTTATGCGAAAGGCTTTCTCATGGTTTCGTCCTCGCCGCTGACACGCTCCTCGCATCATGCCGGCGAGGATTTCGCACGGCTCAAGGCGGCGCGCGATGGCACGCGCGGACGCCCCTGACCAATCGATACGTCGCGTGATGGTCGTCGGCTGTCCCGGCGCCGGCACGCGCATTGCCCATTTCCGCCGCGCTCGCGATGCGGACGGATTTCTTGCCAAGCTCGGAGCCGCTTGATGCCGCAATTCTCTAGCAGGCGCCGGGTGCGGCATTCCGCCGCTCACATGTTCGATCTCGTCGCCGACGTCGAGCGTTATCCGGAATTCGTGCCGCTGTGCCGCTCGCTCAGCGTCCGCAAGCGCATCCCCGAGCCGGAGGGCGTCGACATCCTGGTCGCCGACATGACCGTCGCCTTCAAGTTCGTGCGCGAGACCTTCACCAGCCGCGTCACGCTCGACCGGCCCAATTTGCAGATCCTGGTCGAATACCTGGAAGGCCCGTTCAGCCGGCTCGAGAACCGCTGGACCTTTCACCCGACCGGCGAGCACAGTTGCGAGGTGGAATTTTTCATTTCCTACGATTTCAAGAGCCGGACGCTTGGCCTGCTGATGGGAGGCATGTTCGACGCGGCGTTTCGCCGTTTCGCGGCGGCGTTCGAGCGGCGCGCCGATGCGGTCTATGCGAGGTGAGCCGCGATCGCGACCCGCGCGTCGCGTTCGGCTCCTTCGCCAAGCGCTTACCAGCGGCCGCGCAGATATTCCTGCACGCAGGCCGCCGAGGCCTTGGCGTAGCTGCCGCGCCGGCTGACCACCGAGCCGGTGAGACGGCGAAGCGCGAGCGCCATCTCCGCGCTCTTGGCGACCACCACGATGCCGTTGAGCACCAGCGCGTCGTCGATGAGGAAGGAGCGCTCGCGCGCGAACAGCAGCATCGGCAGACCACCGGCCGGAATGATGACCTCGGCACCGGCGGCCACCAGCGGACGGACCTGTTCCACGAACTGCGCACGGACCCGCGCGTAGCTCGCTTCGTCGGTGAATGCGCGCATGAAACCAGGCAGGTCGACTTGAATGGCCCGCACTCCCGCCACCCGCTGCTCCAACCCGTAAGCGCTGATCTGGCGCTCGTGCCACTCGATGAAGACCGGGTCGATCGTGACCAAGCCCAGCCGGCGCCCCATGCTAAGCCCGGCGAGCATCGTCGCTTCTCCCAGCCCGACCACCGGGATGTCGACGGCACCGCGGATTTCCAACAGGCCGGGCTCCTGGAAGTGCCCGATGATGAAGGCATCGTAGCCCGCGCGTTCCGCTTCCAACGCGTTGCGGATCGTCTGCGCGGCGCAGCGGAATTCGGTAAGCGGATGAAACAAGTGATCGGGAGGATCGAGTCCGTGGACTTCGAAACTCATGCCGGGAGCGGCTGCCGACTGCAACTGCGCCTGCAGGCGTTCGATATAAGGGGCCTGCTCCACCGGGTGGACGAAGCTCTGATACCACAATCGGGCGGGGCGCGGTTCAACCATGTGCTGTCATCCCGGGCTGCGGCTGCTCCGCCTCGGCCAACTGCGTGAGCATCGCCAGCGCCTCCAGCACGGCGGCGCGGCGGATCTGCGCGCGACCGATGTCGCCATACTCGCGCTTGTGCTGAATCAAGCCGCCGCTGCGCGACGCGGCAGCGAAATGCACGAGCCCCACCGGCTTGCCGGGGACCGCTCCGCCGGGCCCGGCAATTCCGGTGATCGACACCGCGAGCTCGGCGGGCGCATGGGCCAATGCGCCCTTGGCCATGGCCTGCGCGGTCTCGCGGCTCACGGCGCCGCAATTGCCGAGGGTGCCCGCCGCGACCCCGAGCATCGTCTGCTTGGCGTCATTGCTGTAAGTGACGAAACCGCGCTCGAACACGTCGGATGAGCCTGCGATTTCGGTCAGCGTTGCCGCCAGCAACCCGCCGGTGCACGACTCGGCAGCGGCGACCCGCAGCTTCTTGGCCCGGCAAAGGTCGAGCAGCGCATGTGCGCGCTCCAGCAGCTCCGGATCCGCCATCATCCACTCCAGGGGAGCCGCACGGTCGCGTTGGCAAACGCCGCCATGCCCTCGCCGCGGCCGGTAAATCCCATCTTCTCGCTGGTCGTCGCCTGCAAGCCCACCCGCTCGAGCGGCAAGCCCGCGATCTCCGCGATGCGCGCGCGGATCGCTTCGCGGTGCGGGCCGATGCGCGGCGCCTCGCACACCACGGTGACATCGAGATGCGCAATCCGGCCGCCGCGCGCGCGCACCCGTTCGACAGCGAACGCCAGGAACCGATCGGAGGAGGCGCCGCGCCAGCGCGCATCAGTCGGAGGAAAATGCACGCCGATATCGCCCTCCGCCAGCGCGCCGAGAACCGCGTCGACGAGCGCATGAAGCACCACGTCGGCATCGGAATGACCGCTCAAGCCGCGGCTATGGGAAACGCGCACGCCCCCCAGCATGACGTGATCGCCCGCGCCGAACGAGTGCACATCGAAGCCGAACCCGGTGCGCACGTCGCCCAGGGACGCCAGCACGGTTCCCTCGGCGCGGATGAAGTCATCGTTGGTGGTGAGCTTTACGTTTGCGGCCTCGCCGTCGAAGGTCGTGACGGTAAGGCCCGCCCATTCGGCGAGTTGCGCATCGTCGGTGAAATCGTCGCGGCCGGCCGATTGCGCGCGGTGATGGGCGTCGAGCAGCGCGGAGAACGCGAACGCTTGCGGCGTCTGCACCAAGCGCAGACGATTGCGGTCGATCGTGCCGGTCACACGGCCATCGGTGTCAACGGTCTTGACGGTATCGGCGACGGCCAGGACCGGCACCGCGGCGCCGCTCGCGCGTCCGGCGGCGATCGCACGCGTCACGAGCGCCTGCGAGGCGAATGGCCGGGCCGCATCGTGAACCAGAACGAGATCAGGCTGGACCCGTTGCAGCGCTTCCAGGCCCGCGCACACTGAAGCTTGGCGCGAGGCGCCTCCAGGAACCGCCGGCAGCAGGTCGAGCCCCTTGCTCGCCTGTTCAAACAGCGCGGCATCATCGGGGTGGATGACGGCCTGCACCGCATGGATTTCCCCGTGCCGTGCCAGGGTGGCGAGGCTCGGCCGGAGGGCCGGCTCGCCCAGGAGGTGCCGGTATTGCTTGGGCACGCCGCCCCCGGCGCGGAGCCCGCGGCCGGCTGCCACGACCACCGCTGCGACCCGATCTGCCATGACTTCCCACGATCCAAGAGCTGGCGTTCGGGCAAGCCTTAGCGTGTCCCGCCCAAAGCGCGCAAACCGGTAGCTCGCTCGCCCGCGCTGAGGCCCCCAGAGGGTGGATTTTTTGCAGTGCAGCACTTGCGCATCTGTCCGGTTTGGCTAAACTCTATGCACTCGCGCTGGTCAGCCTAATTCCTGTGCAAAGACAGCAAGTGGTTGCGATTACGACAGTTTACTCACGCCTGCCGATTACGATCGGCGCCGTCGCGCTGCCGACCCCGGTGATTTTGGCGCCGATGTCCGGCGTGACCGATGCGCCCTTTCGTCGCCTCGTTGCCCGGCACGGCGCCGGCCTCGTGGTCTCCGAAATGACCGCGAGCGAGGCGCTGGCGCGGGAACGACCGGAGGCGCTGTTGCGGGCGGAGGGCCAGGGTATCGGGACCCACGTGGTGCAATTGGCCGGCTGCGCGGCGCATTGGATGAGCGAGGGCGCGCGCATCGCCGAGGCCGCGGGTGCGGCCATCATCGATATCAACATGGGCTGCCCGGCACGGCAGGTCACCGGCGGTCAGTCCGGCTCGGCGCTCATGCGCGATCTCGATCATGCGCTCGCTCTGATCGAGGCCACGGTCGGCGCGGTATCCGTGCCGGTGACGCTGAAGATGCGGCTAGGCTGGGACGATCGCACCATCAATGCCCCCGAATTGGCCCGCCGCGCGCAGGATGCCGGAGTGCAACTGATCACGGTGCATGGGCGCACTCGCTGCCAGTTCTATCGGGGGAAGGCCGATTGGGCCGCCGTCCGGCGGGTGAAAGACAGCGTGTCGATCCCGGTCGTGGTGAATGGCGACATCGGCAGCTATGACCAGGCGGCGGCCGCGCTTGCGGCCTCGGGCGCGGATGCCGTCATGGTCGGGCGTGCGGCCAGGGGGCGCCCTTGGCTGCCGGGACAAATCGGTCGCCGCCTCGCGTGCGGCCGGCGCGAAAACGCGCCGCCGCTCGCTGCGCAGCTGGCCATGTGCCAGCAGCTCTATCAGGACATGCTCTGTCACCATGGTCGCGCACTTGGCGTGCGCCACGCCCGCAAGCATCTCGGCTGGGCACTCGACGCGGCCGCCGAGACCGCCGGCGCTGGCGCGGCCCTGCTCAAGTTCCACCGCCACCGGCTGCTTACGGCCGACGACCCCGCGCTGGCCCGCCGCGAGCTTGCCATCGCCTATGACGCGTTCGCTTGCGCGAATGGCGCACGGGCGGCGGCATGAGCCGGCCCGAACCCATGCCCATTCTGCCGTCGGGCACCGCCGACGCGGTGCTCGACGCGCTGCCGCATCCCGTCATCATGGTCTCGGCCGACGGACGGGTCGCCAACGCCAATGCCGCGGCCGAAGGCTTCTTCGAAGCCTCCTTGCCGCTGCTGCGGCGCCATCGGCTCGGAGATCTGGTGCCGTTCGGAAGCCCCTTGCTGGCGCTGATCGACCAGGTCCGCGCGCGCGGCGCGGCGGTCAACGAGTACAAGGTGGATCTCGGCACGCCCCGCAATCCCGGCGAGCGCCTGGTCGACCTGCACGTCGCCCCCTTGCCGGAACGGCCGGACCACGTGGTCGTGATGCTGCAAGAGCGCACGATCGCCGACAAGATGGACCGCCAGCTCACCCATCGCGGCGCCGCTCGCTCGGTCACCGCGCTTGCCGCCATGCTTGCGCACGAGATCAAGAATCCGCTGTCCGGCATTCGCGGGGCGGCGCAGTTGCTGGAGCAATCGGTCGGCGACGAGGATCGCGGCTTGACGCGACTGATCTGCGACGAGGCCGATCGCATCGTAAAGCTGGTCGACCGCATGGAGGTGTTTACCGACGAGCGGCCGATCGAGCGCGAGCCCGTCAACATTCACGTCGTGCTGGAGCACGTCAAACGCCTGATGCTTTCCGGCGTCGCACGCCACATCAAGTTCGTCGAGGACTACGATCCGTCGTTGCCGCCCGTGCTCGCCAATCGCGACCAGCTCATCCAGGTGTTCCTCAATCTCGTGAAGAACGCGGCCGAGGCGATCGGCGAAAATGCCGCCGACGGCGAAATTCAGCTCTCCACCGCGTTCCGGCCCGGTGTGCGCCTCTCGCTGCCCGGAAGCAAGACGCGCGTGTCGCTGCCGCTCGAATTCTGCGTCAAGGACAACGGGCCCGGCGTGCCCGAGGTTCTGTTGCCCCACCTGTTCGATCCGTTCGTGACCACGAAGCCGACCGGTTCGGGTCTCGGCTTGGCGCTGGTGTCCAAGATCATCGGCGATCACGGCGGAATCATCGAATGCGAGTCGCAACCGCGACGGACCATCTTTCGCGTATTGATGCCCATGTTCTTGGGTGACGACGCCGAGCCGGGCGGCGCTGCCTGAAGAGGGGATACCGATGCCCGCTGGAAGCATTCTGGTTGCCGATGACGATGCGGCGATCCGCACCGTGCTCAACCAAGCTCTGTCGCGCGCAGGCTACGAGGTGCGTTCCACCAGCAACGCCGCGACCCTGTGGCGCTGGGTCAGCCAGGGGGAGGGCGACCTGGTCATCAGCGACGTGGTCATGCCGGACGAGAACGCGTTCGACCTCCTGCCGCGCATCAAGAAGCTGCGGCCGGAGCTTCCCGTGATCATCATGAGCGCCCAGAATACGTTCATGACCGCGGTGCGCGCGTCCGAGCGGGGCGCCTATGAATATCTGCCCAAGCCGTTCGACCTCAAGGAGCTGATCGGGATCGTCGGCCGGGCGCTGTCGGAGCCCAAGCAGGGCGCCCGCCCGGCGTCGAAGCCGGAGGACTTCGACTCCCTTCCGCTGGTCGGCCGCTCGCCCGCGATGCAGGAAATCTATCGCGTGCTTGCCCGGCTGATGCAGACCGATCTCACCGTGATGATCTCCGGCGAATCGGGAACCGGAAAAGAATTGGTCGCGCGCGCGCTGCACGACTATGGCAAGCGCCGCAGCGGTCCTTTCGTGGCCATCAACATGGCCGCCATCCCGCGCGACCTCATCGAGTCGGAATTGTTCGGGCACGAGAAGGGAGCCTTCACCGGCGCCAACACCCGCAGCTCCGGCCGCTTCGAGCAGGCTGAAGGCGGCACGCTGTTTCTCGACGAGATTGGCGACATGCCGATGGAAGCGCAGACCCGGCTTCTGCGCGTGCTGCAGCAAGGCGAATATACCACCGTGGGCGGGCGCACCCCGATCAAGGCCGACGTACGCATCATCGCCGCCACCAACAAGGACCTGCGCGTGCTCATCCAACAGGGTCTGTTCCGCGAGGACTTGTTCTTCCGCCTCAACGTGGTGCCGCTGCGGCTGCCGCCCTTGCGCGAGCGCATCGAGGACGTCCCCGATCTCATCCGGCACTTCTTCGCGCAGGTTCAGCGGGAAGGGCTGCCGGGCAAGCAACTCGATCCGCCCGCCCTCGAACGGCTCAAGCGGCACCGCTGGCCCGGCAATGTGCGCGAACTCGAGAATCTTGCCCGCCGGCTCGCCGCCCTCTACCCGCAGGAAACCATCTCGGCCGCCGTGATCGATGCCGAACTGTCGCAGCCCGCGATGGCCTCCAGCGACAACGAGCCGAGGCCGGAGGAGGGCCTTTCGGCCGCTGTCGAACGCCATCTGGCGTCGTATTTTGCGAGCTTCGGCGGCGAATTGCCGCCGCCCGGCCTCTATCACCGCATCCTGCGGGAGATCGAGCATCCGCTGCTATCGGTGACGCTGGCGGCTACGCGCGGCAACCAGATACGGGCCGCGGATTTGCTGGGGGTCAACCGCAACACGCTGCGCAAGAAGATCCGCGATCTCGAGATCCAGGTCTTCCGCAGCACTGGCTAGTTGTTCGAAGTTTCAGCTGCCATCCCGACAAGGGCGGCCGATTAGCGTGGTGCTAATTGGCCACAGCGCCATTTCGGACGCCCCGGATTTGTCGCAATTGGGCAACATTGTTGTATAAAAGCATCAGATCAATAATCCGATTTGAAAATGAGGGGCACCAGATCGGGCTTTTCCGCTATCGGCGGCATTCCCATCTGGGACGCGATATTGATGACCAATGTCGGCCAAGCCGCGACCGCCGAACTGGTAACTGGTGCCGCGCCGGCGCCCGGCGGGATCCGTCGGATGCTCGGCTTGGGGGCAGTGGCGCTTGCCCTGCTGTCGGCGCTCGTGACCTTTTTGGTGCTGGCCAACCTCACGCCGATTCCCCCCACCCACGAGGTCGTGGTCAAGCTGCTGCTCGCCAACGCGGTCACGGTGTTCCTTCTGGTGCTGGTGATCGCGCGCGAGCTATGGGGCGTCTTGCAGGCGCGCCGCCGCGGACGTGCCGCCGCTCGCTTGCACGTGCGCATCGTCGCCCTGTTCTCCGTGATCGCCGCCGTGCCGGCAGTGCTGGTCGCGGTGGTGGCCAGCATCACGCTCGACCGCGGCCTCGACCAGCTGTTCTCGCAGCAGACGCAGTCGGTCGTCGAGAATTCGATGATCGTCGCCGATGCCTATGTGCGCGAGCAGGTCCAGTTCGTCCGCGCCGAGAGCATCGCCACCGCCATCGAGCTCGCCCGCGCCAAGCCCATGTTCGAGCAGTCGCCCGAGCAGTTCCATCAATTCCTCGCGGTGCAGGCCTCGATCCGCGGGCTGCCGGCTCTCGTGCTGCTCGACAAGGACCTCAATGTCGTCGATCAGGTCGAAACCAAGGTCAGCAAGGCCTTCGTCAAACCGTCGCGCGAGGTGCTCGCGGGCATCAATGACACCGAGCCGCAAGTGGCGATGTTCCTCGATGACGACTACGTCGCCGCCATTATCAAGTTGCGCGGCTATAACGACGTCTATCTCTACATCGCACGTCTGCTTGACCCGCGGGTGCTCGCCCAATTGCGAGCGACACAGGCCAGCGTCGCGCAATATGCCGACCTGTCGGCGCGCCGGGTCGGCATTCAGATCGCGTTCGCATTGATGTACACCGTGATCGCCCTGATCGTGCTGCTCTCGGCGGTCTGGATCGGATTGAATTTTGCCAATTACCTGGTTGCGCCGATCCGCCGCCTGATCGGGGCGGCTCAGGTGGTCTCGACCGGCAATCTCTACGTTCAGGTCCCGACCCGACGCTCCGAGGGCGATCTCGCTCAATTGGGCGAGACCTTCAACAAGATGACCCAGGAGCTACGCACGCAGCGCGACGACATCGTGCGCGCCCGCGACCTCATCGACAGCCGGCGCCGTTTCACCGAAGCTGTTCTGGCCGGCGCGAGCGCCGGTGTCATCGGCGTCGACGCCGAGAGCTGCATCAGTATTCTCAACCGGTCCGCCGAGCGGCTGATCGGATGTCCGGAGGCCGACGCGCTGGGACGGCCACTGACCGAGATCGTTCCCGAGCTTTCCGAGATGTTCCAGGCCGCGCGTTCCGGCGTGCAGCGGCTGTTGCAGGGTCAGGTGACCATCAACCGCAACGGCCGCGAGCGCAACCTTTCGGTGCGGGTGACCAGCGAGCAATCGGGCGCCGCCGAGGGCGGCTACGTGATCACGCTCGACGACATCACCGAGCTCGTCACCGCGCAGCGAACATCGGCCTGGGCCGATGTCGCACGCCGTATCGCGCACGAGATCAAGAACCCGCTCACTCCGATCCAGCTTTCGGCCGAGCGCCTGCGCCGCAAATACGCATCCATGATCAAGGAAGACGGCGGCGTGTTCCAGCAGTGCACGGACACCATCGTGCGCCAGGTCGACGACATAAAGCGCATGGTCGATGAGTTCTCGCGCTTCGCCCGCATGCCCAAGCCGGTGATGGCTGCCGAGGACGTGGCCGACACGGTGCGGCAGGTGGTGTTCCTCCAGCGCGTGGGCAATTCCGACATCGATATCGATGTGGAGATCGCGGAAGACCCGATGCCCGCGCGCTTCGACCGCCGGCTGATCTCACAGGCGCTCACCAACATCATCAAGAACGCTACCGAGGCGATCGCCGCGGTGTCGCCGGCCGAGCTCGGGCGCGGCCGTATCCGGGTCTGGGCGGGACGGGAAGCGGACGATATCGTCATCGATGTGGTCGATAACGGGATCGGGTTGCCCAAGGAAAATCGCAGCCGGCTGCTCGAGCCCTATGTCACCACCCGCGAGAAGGGCACCGGGCTCGGTCTCGCGATCGTGGGCCGCATCCTCGAGGAGCATGGCGGGCGCATCGAGCTGGGCGATGCCGCCGCCAAGATCCCTGGCCAGCGCGGGGCATGGATGCGACTGCGTTTTGCGGCGGAAACGGCGGGCTCGAACGAGGCCCAGCCTGCGCGTCACTCTGACACCAATCAACTTGCAACGGGTGCTTAAGTCATGGCCGATGACATCCTCATCGTCGACGATGAAGCGGACATTCGCGAGCTGGTTTCCGGCATTCTGCAGGATGAAGGCTTCATCACGCGCTCGGCGCGCGACAGCGACGACGCGCTGGCGCACGTCGCCAGCCGTAGGCCAAGCCTCGTATTCCTCGACATCTGGCTGCAGGGCAGCCGGCTCGACGGCCTGCAGCTGCTCGATGCCATGAAGACACAGCACCCGGAACTGCCGATCGTGATGATCTCGGGTCACGGCAACATCGAAACCGCTGTCGCCGCCATCAAGCAGGGTGCTTACGATTTCATCGAGAAGCCGTTCAAGGCCGACCGCCTGGTGCTGGTCGCACAGCGCGCGCTGGAGACGTCGCGGCTCAAGCGCGAGGTCAAGGCGCTCAAGCAGCTGGCGCCGTCCACCCTGGTCGGCAAGTCGCCATCGATGAATCAGCTCCGTCAGACGGTCGAAAAGATCTCCCCCACCAACAGCCGCATCCTGATCGTGGGACCGGCCGGAGCCGGCAAGGAGCTGACGGCGCGCGCGATCCATGCCCATTCCGCGCGCGCCAACGGTCCGTTCATCGTGATCAACGCGGCGGCCATGATGCCGGAGCGCATGGAGCTCGAGCTGTTCGGCGTCGAGGTGCCCGTCGACGGGCAAGGGCGCAAGGTCGGTGCGCTCGAGGAGGCGCATGGCGGCACCCTGTTCATCGACGAGATCGCCGACATGCCGCGCGAGACGCAGAACAAGATATTGCGGGTCCTGGTCGAGCAGAGCTTCCAGCGCGTCAGCGGAACCCAGAAGGTACAAGTCGACGTGCGCATCATCTCCTCCACCGGTCGCAACATCGAAGCCGAAATCGCCGCCGGCAAGTTCCGCGAAGATCTCTACCATCGGCTCTCGGTGGTACCGATCCGCGTGCCGCCTCTGGCCGAGCGCCGCGAGGACATTCCGTTGCTGATCGAATACTTCATGGAGCAGATCTCCATGGCGACGGGGCTGCCCAAGCGGCTGATCGGAGACGACGCCATGGCCGTGCTGCAATCACATGACTGGCCCGGCAACGTACGGCAACTGCGCAACAACGTGGAACGGCTGATGATCCTCGCCGGCGGCGACGCAGAGGCGGTGATCAATGCCGACATGCTGCCGCAGGACGTCGGCTCCATGGTTCCCTCCATGCCCGGCGGGGACGGCGGGGAGCACCTCATGGGGTTGCCGCTGCGCGACGCCCGCGAGGTGTTCGAGCGCGAATACCTGGTGGCGCAGATCAGCCGGTTCGGCGGCAACATCTCGCGCACGGCGGAGTTCGTCGGCATGGAGCGCTCGGCGCTCCACCGCAAGCTCAAGGCGCTCGGGGTCGACTGAGCCGCGGCCGACGGAGCACGGACAAACAGCACCATGCGCTGCTCGTCGCCCGTCATTTTTGCGGCGCAGTCCGTCCGCTGATGTCGCGGATCGCTTACGTCAACGGTCGCTACCTCCCTTGGCGGACAGCGGCCGTCAACATCGAGGATCGCGGCTATCAGTTCTCCGACGGCGTTTACGAGGTCTGCGAAGTCCGCGCCGGCAAGGTCATCGACCAGCGCCGCCATTTGGCTCGCCTGAAGCACTCGCTTGCCGAGCTCGATATCGCGATGCCAATGCCGGAAAGGGCGCTCGCGATCGTCATGCGTGAGTGCATGCAGCGAAACCGCGTCCGCGACGGCATCATCTATCTGCAGATCACGCGCGGAGTCGCTCGCCGCGACCACGCTTTTCCCCCGCCGGATACGGCGCCGAGCGTGGTGGTAACCGCTCGCAATCTCGATCTGGACGCGAACGAGCGAACCGCCGCGGAAGGTATTGCCGTCGTTACCGTTCCGGACAACCGTTGGGCGCGAGTCGACATCAAATCGATCTCGCTCCTGCCGAACGTCCTGGCGAAGCAGGCCGCGCGCGAGAAGGGGGCCAAGGAGGCGTGGTTCGTCGACCACGAGGGCCGCATCACCGAAGGCTCCTCGAGCAATGCTTGGATCGTGACGAAGGGCGGCAAGGTCGTGACCCGACCGGCCGATAAGGGAATCTTACGGGGCATCACAAGAGACGTGCTGATCGAGGTGATCAAGGCACAGGGCCTGGAGCTCGAGGAGCGCCCGTTCACGGTTGAAGAGGCTTATGGCGCCCGCGAGGCGTTTCTGACCTCCGCCAGCCAGATCGTCATGCCCGTGGTGCGTATCGACGGCCGTCCGGTGGCCAATGGCGCGCCGGGATCGGTCGCATCGGCGCTGCGGGCGCAATTCCACCGCCACGCCGAATGGAGCTGACAGTCGCCTGCGGCGTTGGGGCGGGGGCACGTGCTGCCCCCAACTTGTGCTTGCGCGCTCCGCGGACGTGCCCTGTAATGGCGGGGTCCCGGTCGCATCGAACGTGCGCGGCTAGAAAATGGGCACGGCGGCTGGGCAATAAGCCTCGCGGGAAGGGGCCTGCGGGCGAAAAAATGGAACAACGACGATGGCGGCCGACCGCTCACAAAACCTGCAAGACACCTTCCTCAATCACGTACGCAAGAACAAGACCCCGCTGACGATCTTCCTGGTGAACGGGGTAAAGCTCCAAGGCGTTGTAACATGGTTCGATAACTTCTGCGTGCTGCTGCGACGGGATGGGCACTCGCAATTGGTCTACAAGCACGCCATCTCTACCATCATGCCGGGTCATCCGATCCAGCTGTTCGAAGGGGCCGAGGAATTGTCGGCCGTGGACAAGGCCTGATTGGAACCACGTCGGTTCGATAGCCGCGACCGACTGAGCCCGCCCGCTGGTTCGCAGACCGGGCGCGCGATGGTGCTCGAGCCGCATCTGCGCGGGCGCACGCCAGGATCGCCGGCAGGCGGTCCTGCGCAGCCGGCGCTGCGCTCCCCGCAGGCAAAACTCGAGGAAGCGGTCGGCCTCGCGCGCGCCATCGATCTCGCCGTGGTCTCGTCCGGCGTCGTGCCGGTCGCCGACATCCGCCCCGCGACCTTCATCGGCAAGGGCAAAGTCGAGGAGCTCGCCGGCCTCATCAAAGGCGAAGAGGTCGGCGTCGTGGTGATGGACTGCGCGGTCTCGCCGGTCCAGCAGCGCAATCTGGAAAAGGCGTGGGGCGCCAAGGTGCTCGATCGCACCGGCTTGATCCTGGAGATTTTCGGACGCCGGGCGCGCACCCGCGAAGGCGCGCTGCAGGTCGAGCTCGCGCATCTGACCTACCAGAAGAGCCGGCTGGTGCGCTCGTGGACCCATCTCGAGCGGCAGCGCGGCGGCTTCGGCTTCCTCGGCGGCCCCGGTGAAACCCAGATCGAATCCGACCGGCGGCTGATCGAGGAGCGCATCGCCCGCATCGAGGGCGAGCTCGACAAGGTCAAGCGCACCCGCAAGCTTCACCGCGACAGCCGCAAACGCGTGCCGTACCCGATCGTGGCGCTGGTAGGCTATACCAATGCCGGCAAATCGACCTTGTTCAACCGCCTGACGCAGGCGAGCGTGCTCTCGGCCGACATGCTGTTCGCGACCCTTGATCCCACCCTGCGGGCCGTTGCACTGCCGAGCGGATTGCGGGTGATCCTGTCGGACACCGTCGGTTTCATTTCCGATTTGCCCACGACACTGGTGGCGGCATTCCGTGCAACGCTCGAAGAGGTCATCGAAGCCGATCTGATCTTGCACGTGCGCGACATATCGCACGAAGATGCCGAAGCGCAGTCGCTCGACGTCGAAGACGTCTTGCGCCAGCTGGGAATCGAGGCTCGGGACCGCACGCGGCTGATCGAGGTTTGGAACAAGGTCGATCTGCTGGACGGCGAGGCCCGAGCGCGCGCGCGCAATCGCGCCGAGCGACGCGCCGTCGAGGATCGGCCGGTGATGGTGTCGGCGCTGAGCGGGGAGGGGCTCCCGCATCTGCTCGCCCAGATCGAGGCCCAGCTGGCCGCACGGCGCGTGACTCTCGACCTCGTCGTCGATGCGGCCGACGGCGCAGCAGTGAGCTGGCTCTACCGTCACGCCGAGGTGATGAACAAGGCGTTGCGTGGCGACGGAGCGCTGGCCATCACGGTCCGCGCCGATCCCGTCAACGCGGAAAAAGTGCGCGCCAAGTTCGACCGCCCGGGGTCGCACTGAACCGGCCGTACCGGCTCCAAGGCGATGCAGGCCGCAAGCACTCGGATAGCCTCAGCAGGTCTCGCCGCCAGTCTAGCGGCCTTGCTTTGGGTCACCTTGACTTCCGGCACGCTCGCCGCGCCCCTGAAGCTGCGCTATGGGCAAGCGTACTCCGCGGCACGGAGCATTTTTTCGCTTCCGGTCACCGTCGCCGACCAGGAGGGCTTCTTTGCGCGCGAGGACCTGAGCGTCGAGTTCCTGGTGCCGATTCCTGGCGGCGCCGACAACCAGATTGCAGCCCTGCACAACGACAGCGTGGATGTCACCCATGTCGCGACACCGTTCCTGGTGCGGGCGGCACTCGCCGGCTCCGACGCGGTGGCGATCGCAGCCGAGTTCAACAATCCCCTCTATACCCTGGTGGCCAAGCCGGAAATTGCCACCGTGGCTGACCTCAGAGGAAAGCTGGTGGGTTTGGCCGACGAATACGGCACCATCTCGCTTTCGACCCGCAAGCTTCTGGCGATGCACGGATTGGCCCGCGGCGAGTTCGGCGTTCGGGTGATCGAAGGAACCTCGGCGCGCTGGGCCTGCCTGCGGCGCGGCGACTGCGACGCGGTGGTGCTGGGGCAGCCGCAGGATCTGACCGCGCTGGAGCAAGGATACCGCAGGCTCGGCGACTCCGCGGAGGCGGTGCCGGAGCTGCTGTATACCGTCAGCGCGGCTCGGCGCTCCTGGGCGCAGGCACACGGGGAGGCCCTCGTGCGGTACGTGCGCGGACTGGCGGCAGCGTTCAAGTTCATTCGCGATCCGGGCAACCGTGATCGAGTGGCGCAGGTCGTGCGCCAGAGCACTGGTTGCTCGGAGGCCATTGCGCGCCAGACATTGGAACTGTTTTTCGAGCCCGAGCGCGGCGTGCTGCCGAAACGCGGCGAAATCGATCTCGACGGACTGGGCCACGTGATCGCCATGATGGGAGAGGCGGGCGCGATCGGGCCGCCGCTCCCGGCGCCCGAGCGGCTCGTGGACTTGCAATATCTGCGCGCCGCCGGAGTGCGGTAGAGCGCGTCCCGATTGGATCGAATCGGGATGCGCTCCAGATCTATTTGATTTTGCCCATGTCCTGATCGGAAACCGGTGCCCACTTTACCGGGACATGCGCTAATATTTGGCGATCCCCTTGATGTCGACAACTCGGCGCCAACGCGCCGCATCACGCTCGATGTAGTCCTGCATTCCTTCCGGCGTGGACGGCATCGGGACGTTGCCCACGAGGGCAAGCTTCTCGCGGATCTCTGGCATCTTGAGGATTTCCGCCACCTCGCGATTGAGCCGGTCGACGACAGGGCGCGGCGTGCCGCCGGGTGCCGCCAGGCCGAGCCAGGACATCACCTCGAATCCCGGCAGCGTCTCGGCGATGGCGGGGATTTCCGGGTCGAGTATGAAACGCCTGCGCGAGGAGACCGCCAACCCGCGCAAGATTCCTCCCCGGATCTGCGCAAATGCAATGGTCCCGGTCTCGATCATCACGTCAAGGCGGCCTCCCAGCAGATCCTGCACGATTTGGGTATTGCCGCGGTAGGGAATGCCGCGAAGCGAGATGTGGGCCTCGAGATTGATCAGCTCGCCGGTGAGATGGTGCACGCTGCCGGGCAGATTCATCCCGTAGGTCACGTCGAATGGGGCAGCCTTGGCGCGCGCGATGAGATCGGGGAAGGACGTGATCGGAGAATTGGGAGCCGTTGCCACCACCATGGGATAGCCGGACACCAGGGTGATAAAGGTGAAATCATTGATCGGATCATAGGGGAGCGATTTCGCCACCGCCGTGCGGGCGGAGAACGCCCCGGTCAGCATGGTGATCAGGTAGCCGTCCGGCTGCGACTTGGCCACCGTGTTCCAGGCCGTCACGCCGGTCATCGTGGAATTCTCGACGACGACGGCTTGGCCGAGCCGCTCGCTCAGTCGCTCCGCGAGCAGCCGGCTGACGAAATCCGGACTGCCGCCGGCGGGCGTCCCAGTCACGATTTTGATCGTGCGCGTCGGCCACGGCTGGGCGGCGAGGGGAGGGGCCAGCAGCGCCGTGCCGAGCGCGATGCCGATAAGGTAGCGCAAGACTCGCATGCCGGTTTTGTGCTTGGTGGCGGCCGGCCGGGCCGCAGGAATGCTATCACCGGGGCCAGCGGCGGCGACAGGGGCTTGCCTGCTTCCTCGCCAAATTGCACCCGGACCTCAGGGCTGCGGCGATCGCTCGGAGGCCTTGGTCGCGTTCCAGATCTCTTCCATCTCGTCGAGCGTCGCCGATTGCGGGGTTTTGCCCCTGTTCGCCAACGCGCGCTCGACTTCGGCGAACCGATGCTCGAATTTGCGATTTGCGGCGCGCAGGGTTGCCTCCGGATCGATGGCAAGGTGGCGCGCGAGGTTCACCGCCGCGAACAGCAGATCGCCGACCTCGCCAGCGGCGGCGGTGCGGTCGCCGGCGGCAAGCTCGGCCTCGATCTCGTCCGCTTCCTCGCGGATCTTGGCGATCACAGCGTGGGGATCGTTCCAATCGAAGCCGACTTGGCCGGCTTTGGCCTGCAGTTTGAGCGCGCGCGTAAGGGCGGGGAGGGTGACCGGGACGCCGGCCAGGGCGCCGCCGGACTCTTCTCCGCTGCGACCGTTGGACCTCTCTGCGCGCTCCTGCGCCTTGATGCGCTCCCACAGCCCCTCGACTGCCGCGGGCCTAAGGCCGCGCGCGTCGCCGAATACATGGGGATGTCGGCGAATGAGCTTCTCCGTGAGCGCCTGCACGATGTCGGCGAAATCGAACGCCCCTTGCTCCTGCGCCATCCGGGCGTGGAATACGACCTGCAGCAGGAGATCGCCGAGCTCCTCGCGCAGATCCTCCAGATCGCCCCGCGCGATGGCGTCGGCGACCTCATAGGCTTCCTCGATCGTATAGGGGGCGATGGTCGCGAAATTCTGCTGCAGGTCCCAGGGGCATCCGCTTCCAGGCGTGCGCAGCGCCGCCATGATCTCGATGAGCCGGACGATGTCACGGGAGGGGGTCATGAGCGAGACCTCATGCGCAGCCTGGCTGCTGGCCGCGGAGCCCGCCGGATGTCGGGGGCAGGGCAAGGACAAGCTACGATGCTCTGCCCCCGCCTGTCCCGGCGATCCGTCGGCTGGAAGCACCGATGGCCGGGACCAGCCCGGCCATCCGCCACAGGGCAACTTTGCTTCAGTGGCCGCCGCGCTCGGCCTGGCGGCTCGCTTCGAAGAGGAACCAGCAACGCTTCTCGGCCTCGTCGATGAAGTTCTCGAGCAAGCTCGCCGTCGCCACGTCCTCGTGCTTGTCGGCCACCTCGTGCGCCTCGCGCATTGAATGGATCTGCGCCTTGTTGTCGTTCATCAGCTCGCACAGCATGTCGATCGCGGAGACATAGCTCTTGTCATTGTCCTTGATGCGCTGGAGCTTGGCGATGTGGCCGATCGAGCGGATGGTCGTGCCGCCGACCTTGCGCGCCCGCTCCGCCAGGATGTCGATGCTTGCCTGCAACTGGTCGGCCTGTTCGTCGAGCAAGAGGTGATAGTCGCGGAAATGCGGGCCGCTGACGTGCCAATGGAAGTTCTTGGTCTTGACGTAGAGCGCGAAGGTATCGGCGACGAGCCCGTTGAGGGCAGCCGAGACTTCGCGCACGGCGTCAGACGACAGGTCGGTCGGGGTGTCGAGCCGGGCGGGGGCAGTGCGCGGCTCGAGCTTCTTCACTTTGGTGGACACGGAGGCACCTCGTGCTTGCGGATGTGGATGTGGGACTGCGCCGGCGAGCGGCGCTTTCATATCAGCGCGAAACGGGAACAGCGGTCAAACGCAGCCGGCCGGTTCCGGTTCCCCGATTCGCATAAGAGATATTATGGAA
>DATBKV010000122.1:0-2374 GCA_036555745.1 Xanthobacteraceae bacterium
CACGTCATGCTGATCGTGCCTCTCACCTTCACCGTCAGCCCGAGCCTGTACAAGCTGCCGTACGACCCGGTGAAGGATCTGCTCCCGGTGACGCTGGTCGCCGCGGCGCCGCTCATGCTGGTGGTGCACCCGTCGGTGCCGGTGAAATCGGTGGCCGAATTCATCGCTTACGCGAAGGCCAATCCCGGCAAGCTCCACTTCGGCTCGGGCGGGGTGGGCAGCACGCCGCATCTCGCGGGCGAAATGCTGAAGAGCATGGCCGGCATCGAGGCGACGCATGTCCCGTACAAAGGCGGCGGCCCGGCGCTCGCCGATCTGGCCGGCGGCCAGATCCAGTTCATGGTGGAGAACATTCCCAGCACGGCGCCGTACGTCAGGTCCGGGAAGCTCGTCGCGCTCGGGGTGACCGATGTCAAGCGCTCGCCGGTGCTGCCGGAGGTGCCGACGCTCGACGAGAGCGGACTCAAGGGCTACCAGATCATCGGCTGGAACGGGCTCTTCCTGCCCGCCGGCACGCCCCCCGCGATCCTCAACAAGCTGCATGCCGAAGTCGCCAAGGCGCTCGCGCTGCCCGACGTGAAAGAGCGGCTCGCGTCAATGGGCTTCGAGGGCGTCGGTGATTCGCCGGCGCACTTCGCGGCGTTCGTCCAGGCCGAGATGGCGAAGTGGGCGAAGGTCGTCAAGGACGCCAACATCAGGGTCGAGTAGTTGAGCGATCCCGCACTGCTCTCGCTCACGGAAGTGGCAGCGCGCATCCGTAGGCGCGAATTGTCGTCGGTCGAAGTCACGCAAGCCCTGCTCGCGCGCATCGAGCCGTGGCAGCCTCGGCTGAATGCTTTCGTGCGCATCGAAGCCGACGCGGCGCTCGCGGCGGCGAAGCAGGCAGATGCCGTGCTTGCGAGGTCCGGGCCGAAGGGCGTGCTGCACGGCGTGCCGCTCGCGCACAAGGACATGTACTACTTCGCCGGCCTGCCCGCGGGCTGCGGCTCGAAGATCCGCGAAGGCTGGATCGCAGCGGAGACTTCGACCGTCATCCGGCATCTGCAAAATGCCGGCGCCATCCGCCTCGGCGCGCTGCACATGGTGGAGTTCGCCATGGGACCGACGGGACACAACGCCTATCTCGGACCGGCGCGCAATCCCTGGGACACCGCGCGCATCAGCGGCGGTTCGTCGTCCGGCCCGGCTGCGGCCGTCGCGGCACGTCTCACCTATGCCGCGCTCGGCTCCGACACTGGCGGCTCGATTCGCATTCCGGCGAACTTCTGCGGCGTGACGGGACTGAAGGTGTCCTATGGCCGCGTGAGCCGCGCCCATGTCATGCCGCTCTCCTTCACGCTCGACAGCGTGGGACCGCTATGCCGCAGCGCCGAGGATTGCGCGCTGATCGCCGAGCTGATCTTCGGCGAGGATCCGCTCGATCCGGTCACCGCCGGCGCTCCCGCCTGGAACAAGGCGGCAACCGAGCGCCCGGCGAGTTCGCTCAAGATCGGCGTCCCGAAGCGGTTCTATGTCGACGACCTGGAGGCGGACGTCGCGGCGGCCCTGGATCACACCATCAATACCTTGCGGCAGCTCGGCGCGAAGATTGTGTCCGTCGATCTGCCCGATCCGAAGCCAATCGATGCCGCGGCGTACGTCGTGCTTTCGGTGGAAGCGACGTCCTTTCATGCGCCATGGCTGCGGACCCGCGCCCAGGACTACACATCCCCGATCCGCCAACGCCTGGAAAGCGGTCTCGCCTTCAGCGCGGTGGAATATCTGGAAGCGCTGCGCTGGCGCGGTCCGGCGCTGGCCGCGCATCTCCAGGCGATCGGCGATGTAGACGTCATCGTCGCACCGACTGCGCCCGCAGTGGCGCCGAAGATCGCCGACAGCGATCCCGCTGGCGGCGCGAATGCAGACGCCATCAAAGAGATGTCGCGCTTCACGCGGCCGATGAACTATCTCGGGGTGCCGGCGCTGGTCGTGCCGGTGGCGCACTCGGCGGACGGTCTGCCGATCGGCTTGCAGCTGGTCGGGCGGCCTTTGGGCGACGAAACTCTCGTCGCGCTCGGCCGCGCCTTCCAGCAGGTGAGGGACGAGCATCTGCGCGTTCCGCAACTAGCGTGAATCGGAAGGAAGCGGCGCCGGTCCCTTACTCGTGGTCAATCTCGATGTTTTGTTTCGAGCCGCTACTGGCGATTGAGGCCATGATGCCCACGCCAGCCAGGATGACGACGCCAATCACGATCCAGCTGGTCTCGATGTTCTGCAGAATGCCCAGCTTCCAGAGTGCGGCGAGAATGCCACCGATAAGCAAGGCAAATCCCAAAAAATACATGCCTGCCCATTTCATTTCGCACCTCCTGATAGGCGACTGCTTCCGAGCAAT
>DATBKV010000123.1:0-31738 GCA_036555745.1 Xanthobacteraceae bacterium
AGCAGACGCGGTCTCCTGCACGCGGCACCCGCCCGGAAGAGCCGTTCGGGGGTCCGCTTGAGGTCACGAGACAACATGCTACTTTGCGGTTGCCACAAAGGCGGGATTCATGCCGCCGTCAACGCCGGTCGCAACAGGCGCGGCCGGGACACCGCGATTGATCAGCTCACCGGCGTCAATTTCGTCACGGCGCTCCTTCTCGCCTACCGCGGCGGCGATTTCTTCTGAAATTCTGTAGGCTGGGCAACGGTCGGCAGGGCTGAAGCTCTCCGTCGCTTCGGCGTCGAAGATGTAGCGTTTCTCGCATACGTCGATTCGGGGCTCGAGGTGCGTGACCTCGAAATGCTCGTAGCCCTGCTCAAGCATTTTCCAGAACGTCATATGCGGCGAGTTGCGGTGGCGAGCCATGTTGAGTGCCGTCATGCGAAACGGATATGCCTGCAATTGGAACGACGGCTGACCGCCGAAGAATGCTTCGCGGGCGAGCGCGTAGATTTCCGCGATCTGTTCGTCGGTCATGGCGTAGCAGCCGGCGGACGAACAGCCGCCGTGAATCATCAGAAACGCGCCGGTGCGGCCGTTCGCCCGATCATATGCATTCGGGAAGCCGGTATTGATCGCGAGATATTGGCTGGAATTCGGATTCATCAGGCCGGGGGTGATGGTGTAGAAGCCCTCCGGCGCCTGACGGTCGCCGCTCTTGATCTTGGGGCCCAACTCTCCGGACCAGCGGCAGATCGGATACGTGTGGAAAAGTGCGAAGCGCCCGCTGTCGTCTTGTTTCCAAACCTCGAGCTCCGACTCCTCCTTGAAGATGCGGATAAGGATCGGAGATTCCTTCTCCATGTTCTTGGCTTTGAGCTCCGCCAGCGTGCGCTCCGACAACGGTTGCATATCGCGGCTGATGACCGGCGTACCACCGCATCCGCCAAGGGCCGCCGCGGCTGCGATCGCAGCCGAAGCCAACAACCCCCACAGCAGAGGTCGTGAGCGGAAAGTAAAGCGGTAGAGCACAACCTGGTCTCCGAGTGTGACGGATACTAGCGCCCCGATTGCGAAATTCGCATGATTGCACGGCATCCCCGTTTGCGAACTTCGGAATCGAAGGGCACTAGCAAACTTGTGAACTAGCGTTGCTTTGGTTCGGAAATCCGGATTTCCGAATCGCCGCAAGAATGGTGCGGATCTCTGAACCGCCACACTAGGCCGGAACTTCGTTGAGATCGGGGCAAACGGCGACCAATCCGGAATTCACATCAATTGGAAAACAAAAGCTTACTCGGCTCCTCCTGGAGAGGACGGCAATCACGCAATGCATTTCCAGATGCTGCGACGTGGTATTCTGGTCGGATCGCAATGACGACAAGGCGCTCTCGATGACGAATTCGAGGACAGCAAAACTCACCGGTTCAGCTCCAGTGCTCTTCGTGCGGGACGTTTACGCCGCGACCGCGCACTATCGCGACACTATGGGGTTCTCGTTCGACAAGATTTGGGGCGAACCTCCGTCTTTTGCGATCCTGAGGCGCGATGACATGTACATCATGCTCAAACAGGTCGAGGACCCTAAACATATTGTTCCTCGCTGGACCATATCCGCCGGACTTTGGGATGTGTATTTCTGGGTCGATGACGTCGATGCTCTCCATAAGGAGTTCGTGGAGCGCGGCGCGAAAATTGATTATGGGCTGTGCAATCAGCCTTACGGTTGTCGCGAATTTGGCACGCAGGATATCGATGGACACGATATCGGGTTTGGCCAGATCATTAGTTGATTGTCCGCTTCCGGTCAGACGCGGAAATGCTCCATCGGAGCAAAGCGTCCGCGTTATCTCCGGAGCCGACATCGCTGCATGGCGGCTTTGCGCCGAGAACAGACATCGCACCGATTCCTCGTTCTCGTGGGCGCTGTCCTGCCGGGTTTTGGTTGGCGCTGGGACCCTTTGCGCCCGGCGGAGGCCGCGGCCGGAGACCGATATCGGAACGGTCCGCGATGCTCGAACAAGCGCGGATTGTCGCAGACAAACTCGATGACGGCGGTTGAGCTTGCCCCTGGTTTCCGGTAATTGAAACTGAGTAAAGCCTGACAACGTCGAAGACGCGACTCAAACGCCATCGATGGGTCCATGCAGCCGGCTGAGGCCATGTCAGCGAAGGCACCACTGCGTTCGAAGCAACGGCGCTTTCCCTGGCGAATGGCGGCGGCATTGATCGCCCTGCTCTCGCTGAGCGGCTGTTCGGGCGGCGTGCTCGACCCGCAGGGCCCGATCGGCGGGGCAAACGCAAAAATCCTGCTCAACGCGTTGGGCATCATGCTGGCGATCGTGGTGCCCACGATCATCGCGATACTGGCCTTCGCATGGTGGTTTCGCGCATCCAATGCGCGCGCGCGCTACCGTCCCGACTTTGTCTATTCGGGCGGCATCGAGCTCGTGGTCTGGGGCATTCCGATCCTGGTCATCATGTTCCTCGGCGGCGTGATCTGGATCGGATCGCACCAGCTCGATCCCTTCAGCCCGATCGCCTCGCCCGACAAACCGACCGAGGTGCAGGTCGTCTCGCTCGATTGGAAGTGGCTGTTCATCTATCCCGATGAGGGCGTGGCAAGCGTCAATGAACTCGTCGTTCCGGCCGGAGTGCCGGTGCACTTCTCGCTGACCTCGGCTTCCGTCATGAACATGTTCTTCGTGCCGCAGCTCGGCACCATGATCGCCACCATGAACGGAATGGTCACGCAGCTCCATTTGGCAGCCGACAAGCCCGGCGAGTTCCATGGCCTCTCCACGCAGTTCAGCGGCGACGGGTTTTCCGACATGAACTTCACCCTGCGTGCCGTGCCGCGGGATGGGTTCGCCCAATGGGTCGCGACGGCGCGCCAGACCGGATCGGCATTGGATCGAGCGAGCTATCTCGAGCTTTGCCGGCAGAGCAGCAATGTGCGTCCCTTCACCTACCGCAGCGTCGAGCCGAACTTGTTCGACGGGGTCGCGACCCAGCGGCTTCCGCCCTGTGCGGGCCCGAATATCGAACGCGCGGGTGGGGCGGTGCGCCCACGGCCGGAGCACTGACATGTTCGGCAAGCTAACCTGGGACGCCATTCCATGGGACCAGCCGATCCCGCTCGTTGCCGGCTCGGTAGTGGTGCTGATCGTTCTCGCGATCCTCGCTTGGGTCGTGCTCAAGGGCTATCTGCCCTATCTCTGGCGCGAGTGGATCACGAGCGTGGACCACAAGCGGATCGGGGTGATGTACACCCTGCTCGGCGTGCTCATGCTGCTGCGCGGGTTCATCGACGCGATCATGATGCGCTCGCAGCAGGCGCTGGCGTTCCACGCCGCCGGTTACCTCCCGCCCGAGCACTACAACCAGATCTTTTCGGCGCACGGCACGATCATGATCTTCTTTGCTGCCATGCCGATCATGATCGGTCTCATGAATTTCGCGGTGCCGCTGCAGCTCGGCGTGCGTGATGTCGCCTTTCCGACGCTGAATTCGACGAGCTTCTGGCTCACCGCGACCGGCGCGCTGCTGGTCAATATCTCCCTCGTCGTCGGCGAGTTCGCCCGCACGGGCTGGCTGGTCTACCCGCCCTTGTCCGAGCTTCCCTATTCGCCGGGGGTCGGGGTCGACTACTACTTGTGGGCGCTGCTGATCTCCGGGGTCGGGACGCTGATGACCGGCATCAATTTCGTCACCACGATTCTCAAGATCCGCGCGCCCGGCATGAGCTACTTGCGCATGACGATTTTCTGCTGGACCGCCCTCGCCTCCAACCTGCTCATCGTCGCAGCCTTTCCGGTCCTCACCGCCACTTTGGGAATGCTGGCGCTCGACCGCTACCTCGGCTTCCATTTCTTCAGCAACGACGCCGGCGGCAACATGATGATGTTCATCAACCTGATCTGGACCTGGGGCCATCCGGAGGTTTACATCCTGGTGCTGCCTGCGTTCGGCATCTTCTCCGAGGTGATCTCTACGTTTTCCGGAAAGCCCTTGTTCAACTATCGCTCGATGGTCGCAGCGACGATGTTCATCTGCCTCGTGTCCTACTTGGTCTGGATGCATCATTTCTTCACCATGGGCGCGGGCGCCGACGTCAATGCCTTCTTCGGCATTACCACCAGCATCATCGCGGTCGGCACCGGCGTGAAGATCTACAACTGGCTGTTCACGATGTACGGAGGGCGCATCCGTTTCACGACCCCGATGCTGTGGTCGATGGGATTTCTCGTGACCTTCACGATCGGCGGCATGACCGGCGTGTTGCTTGCCGTTCCGCCCGCCGATTTCGTGCTGCACAACAGCCTGTTTCTGGTCGCCCATTTTCACAACGTCATTATCGCCGGCGTCGTGTTCGGCGCCTTCGCCGGCATCACCTACTGGTTCCCCAAGGCGTTCGGGTTCAGGCTCGATGAGGGCTGGGGCAAGGCCGCGTTCTGGCTGTCGCTCCTCGGCTTCTATGTGGTGTTCATGCCGCTCTATGTGGCCGGCCTGCTGGGCATGACGCGGCGTTTGCAGCATTACGATGTGGCGGAGTGGCGCCCGTGGGTGCTCGCGGCCGGCGTCGGCATCATCATCATGATCTGCGCCTTGGCCTGTCAGGTGACTCAGTTCGTCGTCAGCATCCGGCGGCGCGATGAGTTGCGCGACGACACCGGCGACCCCTGGCATGGGCGCTCGCTCGAATGGGCGACGGCGTCGCCGCCGCCGCCGTTCAACTTTGCGGTGCTTCCGGACGTGCGGGGCGAGGAGCCCTATTGGGAGATCAAGCAGCGCGCCATGGAAACTCAGCAGTTGTCGCCGGAGCCGCAATACCAGCCGATCGAGATGCCGAGGAACAGCCCGACCGGATTCATCACCGCGTTCTTCTGCACCATGACCGGCTTTGCGCTGATCTGGCACATCTGGTGGATGGTGGGGCTGGGACTCGTCGCCGCCTATGGGGTGTTCGTGTGGTTCGCGTGGCGCGAAGTCGTGGAATACGTCATTCCGGCCGAGGAGGTCGCCCGGCTCGACCGGGCCCGGCGGCAAGCCCGCGAGCGATGGCTCGCGCAACACGCGCGGGCGAGCGAGCCGGCATGAGCGCGACCGACACCTCGTTCCCGCGCGCCGCCGATCCGTACCGGGTCGGGCACGGCCGTGACTGGCTCAGCGCCGGCGGCCGCGGCGGCGGCTACGTGCATGCAACCGGCCACGGGGAGGGCGGCCCGGCCTCCAGGCGGGTGATCGTCGGCTACGGCTTCTGGATATTTCTGCTCAGCGACATCGTGATGTTCTCGGCCTTCTTCGCCGCGCACGCCGTGCTGCAGACAGCGACGGCGGGCGGGCCGTCCGGGCGCGAGCTGTTCAACCTGGAGAGCATCGCGCTGCAGACCGGATGCCTGCTCGCGTCGAGCTTCACGTGCGGGTTGTCGGCGGTGGCGACCGAGGTGCGCAATCAGCTCTGGACCCAGATCGGGCTGCTGGTGACGGGCCTGCTCGGGCTGGCGTTTCTGACGCTCGAGGCGCGGGATTTCGCCGGGATGATCATGCAGGGCGCCGGGCCCGACCGCAGCGCCTTCCTGTCGTCGCTGTTCGCGGTGGTCGGCCTGCACGGGCTGCACGTCAGCGCCGGGCTGCTGTGGCTCGGCACCATGATGGCGCAGGTGTTCGTCAAGGGCTTTCGGCCGGATATTATGCGCCGCCTGGTGTGCTTCAACCTGTTCTGGCACGCGCTCGACATCATCTGGGTCGCCCTGTTCACGATCGTCTACCTGATAGGATTGGGCCGATGAGCCACGACACCGATACGCGAGGGCCCGGCGACGTGGGACCCGGATTCATGGACGCGACCGGAGTCACGGTCGGCGAGGGGATCGCGCGCTACGTGATCGGGTTCGTGCTCGCGTCCGCGCTCACCGCGGCCTCGTTCTACGTGCTCGACACCTCGCTGATCTGGGGGCCTGGAATCCCGGTCGCACTGGTGGTGCTCGCGGTCGCCCAGATCGGCGTGCATCTCGTGTTCTTCCTGCACATCACGACAGCGCCCGACAACACCAACAACGTGCTGGCGCTGGCGTTCGGCGTGCTGATCGTGGCGCTGGTGATCGGCGGCTCGCTGTGGATCATGGATCACCTCAACGAGCGCATGATGCCGATGCAAGAGATCATGCAGATGCACCGGTGATCCTCCGAGGGCGCCCAGCCCGGCCGAGCAGCGGTCCGGCAGGCGGGTGCCGACGGCCGCCTCCAGCCGCCCTATCTCTGCGGCTACATTTCGAATTTAATTATTGACTACGTATCGCATTTGTGGTAGGGACACCTCCGCCGGCGCAAAGCGCGCGGCGAAGTGAGTCGACTGGATCGCGTGACATGCCTGAAGCGAGCGCTGCGCTGCGCCCCACGCCGCGCGCCCCCCACCTTGCGCCGCGGGCCCTCCTCGCGCGGCGCTCTATCGCGAGGGCGCGCCGGCCGCGCACGCTGCGGCAGGCGCCGTTGCCGCATGCGCGCCTCGCGAAGGAGGCAGGCGCCCCCGAGCCACCATTGCTCTTCATTGTTCTCGGCGGCCGGCGCGCAGCGAAAATGCCGATGCCGCCGCGCTTCACGCGCACCGGGCATTGTTTTTTCGTTGTTGTTTACAATGGCGGCGCGCGGCAGCCATGCGCGGCCGCCCGGCCAAGGCGCCTTTCCAGCCCGGCCCCCGCGACGATATGATCATGCATCCGTTCCATAAGTTCGAGCCGGCGCTGCCAGCGGCCGCCGCGCGCGACCATCGAGGGAGGAAGCGTCCATGAGCCGAAATAAAAATCCGCGTCCGGCCGTGAGCCGGCGCAAGTTTTTGGCGGGCGTCGCGGTCGCCGGCGCGGCGAGCGCGGCGGCGCCGGTCGCCAACGGCGCAACGCCCGCGGCCGCGGCGGCGCCATCGCCCGCGCGGGTGCCCTCGGCGCTGCCCCCGTCCATGCGCGTGGCGGCGGCGGAGACCGCGACACCGAAGGAGCTGTCGCGCATCGGCGGCGTCGCCGGCTCCGACTTCATGGTCGACGTCATCAAGACCCTCGACATCAAATACCTGCCGGCGAACCCGGCCTCGAGCTTCCGCGCCATCCACGAGTCGCTGATCAACTACGGCGGCAACAAGATGCCGGAGTTCCTCACCTGCACGCACGAGGAGTCCGCGGTCGGCATGGCGCACGGCTACTTCAAGGTCGCCGGCAAGCCGCTGATGACGCTGTGCCACGGCACCGTCGGCCTGCAGCATGCCGCCATGGGCATCTACAACGCCTGGTGCGACCGCGTGCCGGTGATCGTGGTCGGCGGCAACGATCTCGACGCCGCGCACCGCCCGCCGGGGGTTCCGACCATCCACTCCGCGCAGGACATCAACGCGCTGGTGCGCGACTTCACCAAGTGGGACGACACGCCGGTGTCGCTGCAGCACTTCGCGCAGTCGTTCGTGCGCGCCTACAAGATCGCGACCACGCCGCCCTACGGGCCGGTCGCCATCTCGCTCGACGCCGGGCTGCAGCAAGAGCCGATCCGCGACAACGGCGAGAAGCTCTATATCCCGCGCTTCGTCGCGAGCGCGCCGCCGCAGGGCGATTCCGGCGCGGTGCGCGAGGCCGCGCGCCTGCTGGCCGGCGCCGAGCGCCCGGTGATCGTGGTCGACCGGGTCGCGCGTACCGACAACGGCATGAAGCTCCTGGTTCAGCTGGCGGAGCTGCTGCAGGCGCCGGTGGTCGACCAGGGCGGGCGCATGAACTTCCCGCGCACCCATTATCTCGTCCGTCCGGCGGCGGTGATCGGCAACGCCGACGTGATCATCGGGATGGAGCTCTCCGACTTCTGGGGGGTGGTCAATTCCTACATCGACAACGGCGAGCACGGCATCGGCGTCAACACCTCCAAGATCAAGCCCGACACCAAGCTGATCAGCATCAGCTCGGTCGAGCTCATCACCAAGTCGAACTACCAGGACCAGCAGCGCTTCCAGGCGGTCGACGTGTCGATGCCGGGCGACGCCGAAGCGACGCTGCCGTCGCTGATCGAGGCGGTGAAGGCGGCGATCGCGAACGACCGCAAGGCCGCGATCGAGAAGCGCGGGGAGGCGATGAAGAAAGGGTATCGCGAAGCTGCCGAGCGCACGCGGCAGACCGCCGCGATCGCCTGGGACGCGAGCCCGATCAGCACCGCGCGGCTGGTGATGGAGACCTACGCCCAGATCAAGGACCTCGACTGGTCGCTGGTGTCATCCTCCGGCAACGTCAGCAACTGGCACCGGCGGCTTTGGCCGATCGAGCGGCACTACCAGTGGCTGGGCGGCTCCGGCGGCTACGGCGTCGGCTACGGCGCGCCGGCTTCGGTCGGCGCCGCGCTCGCCAACCGCGACCTCGGGCGCTTCTCCGTGAGCATCCAGTCCGACGGCGATCTGATGTACGCGCCCGGCGTGCTGTGGACCGCGGCGCGGCACAAGATCCCGCTGCTGGCGGTGATGCACAACAACCGCGGCTATCACCAGGAGGTGATGCACGTGCAGCGGCTGTCGAACTTCCGCAACCGGGTGGCAAGCCTGGGCAACGACATGGGCCCGATCGGCACCAGCATCGAGAACCCGGACATCGAGTATCACAAGCTCGCGCAGTCCATGGGCTGGTGGGCGAAGGGGCCGATCAAGGATCCGGCCGAGCTCGCCCCGGCGATCAAGGAGGCGGTCGCGGTGGTCAAATCCGGCCAGCCCGCGCTGGTCAACGTCTGGACCCAGCCGCGCTAGGGGAGGAAGCGGTCATGCGTTTCATAGGTGTGAAGGGGCTCGCGGGCCTCGCCGCCGGTCTTCTGCTCGGCTGCAGCACGGCGGCGGCGGCGTCGGCCGAGAACGGCAAGGCCGCCTTCGTCCAGCACGGCTGCTGGCAGTGCCACGGCTTTCAGGGCCAGGGCGGCATCGCCGGCCTCAAGCTTGCGCCCGATCCGATCGCGTTCGAGGCGTTCGCGGCGTTCGTGCGCGGCAGCAATCGCTTCATGCCGCCCTATTCGGAGACCATCCTGTCGAACGACGACCTCGCCGACATCCACGCCTACCTGCAGTCGATCCCCAAGCCGGCCGACGCCAAGAGCATCCCTTTGCTCAACCAGTAGCCGCCGGCAGTTGTGTTTCTCCGCCCTCCTCCTGAGGAGGCGCGCTTCGCGCGCGGTAGTTTGCCTCTGAAGGAGCGTTTCGCCGGATTGTCGTCCCCGCGCAAGCGGGGACCATCGTGCCGCAACGCGTTCGCTGGGATTATGGATCCCCGCTTTCGCGGGGATGACATGGGCGCGCGTCGCTCCTCCGACGTGTCAGGCAGTACGGCCGCCGCCTCGCTGCCGTCACAGATCGAGCACCAGCCGCTCGCTCTTGCAGCCGGCACAGCAGATCATGACCTTGGTATTGGAGGCCTGCTCCTCCTCCGTCAGGATGGCGTCGTGATGCTCGGGAACGCCGGAGATCACCCGCTGCTCGCAGGCCCCGCAGATGCCGAGCTCGCAGGAGTAGTCGACGTCGACTCCGGCATCGAGCAGCACCTCAAGGATGCTCTTGCCCTCGGGGATGACGAACTCCTGTCCGGAGCGCGCGAGCTCGACCACGAAGCCGCCCTTCTTGTCGGTCGCCTCGGGCTTGGGCGTGAAATACTCCACATGCACTTGCGCGTGCGGCCAATCCTTGGTGGCTGCTTCGAACGCCTTGAGCATCGGCGTCGGTCCGCAACAATAGAGGTGGGCGCCCTTGGGCGCGCCTGCGACGATCGCGGGAAGGTCGAGGACGCGGCCGGCGGTCTCGTCATCGAAGTGGAATTGCGCGCCCGCCATCGATTCGAGTGCCTGCAGGAAGGCCATGTCGGAGCGCGAGCGGCAGGCATAGTAGAGCGTCCAGGGACGTCCGAGCTTCTCCAGCCGCTGCACCATGCACCAGATCGGCGTGATGCCGATGCCCCCGGCCAGCAGCAGCACGTGGCCGGCATTCTCGACCAGCGCAAAGTTGTTGCGCGGCGCGCTGATCTTAAGGGTCTTGCCGACCCGCAGCTCGTCATGCACGTAGCGCGAGCCGCCGCGGCTGGCGGGATCGCGCTTGACCGCGATGGTGTAGCGCGAGGGATCGGGCTCGGCCTCGATCAGCGAATATTGCCGCACCAGCCCGTTCGGCAGATGCAGGTCGATATGGGCGCCGGGCTGATAGGCGGGCAGCGGTCTGCCGTCGGGGCGCGTGAATTCGTAGATGTGCGTGTCGCGCGCCGCGTAGCGGATCGCGGTCACGCGCACGTCGATCAGGCCCTCGGCCGCCGTTGCCGGAGCGGATTCGGCGGATGCGGCAAGCGTGGTATTCACCGATTGCCCTCCTGCGGAGGCGCCAGCGTCATCGGGCACCGCCGCCGGTTTGTCAATTATTGGTCATGAGATATGCTTCGCAAGCGAGAGCGCCAAGCTGCGAACGGCGCCAAAAGGGAGGATGAGTTGCGCGGCTCAGCGAACATCACATCTGCGCCGGCGGGTTTGCTCGCGCTCACGCTGTCATTCATGGCCGCGCTCGCGCCCGTCGCGGCCCGCGCCCAGGGCGCGCCGGCATGGCTCGACCCGACGCTGCTGCCGGCGGCCAAGGCGGAAGGCTCGCTCGTGGTCTACTCCTCGACCAACGAGCAGGAAGGCCTACCGCTGTTCAAATTGTTCACCGACGCGACCGGGATCAAGGTCGAGTACGTCCGCGCCGCGGACGCGGTGCTGATGTCGCGCATGGCGATCGAGTTTCGCGCCGATCAGAAATCCTACGACATCGTGCAGGACGCGACCATCAACAAGATGCCGCCGCGGATGCTGGCGGCCTACGAGCCGCCGGAGGCGCGCAATATTTCGCTCAACGCGCGCGACCCCAACAAGCGCTGGTACGGCGTCTACGCCAATTACAATTCGCCCGCCTACAACACCGACAAGGTCAAACCGTCCGAGCTGCCGAAGAGCTACCAGGAATTCCCTCAGCACACGGAATGGGCGGGCAAGGTCGCGATCGACGGCACCGACAACGAATGGCTCAAGGCCATCGTGGAGTATTACGGCGAGGACAAGGGCATCGCGCTGGTCAAGCAGATCGTGGCGGCGCTGCGGCCGGTGGTGACCGACGGCCATCTCGCGATGGCACGTGCCACCGGTGCCGGCGAGTACTGGATATCGCTCAACAACTACGTGAACCTGTCGATGAACGTGAAGCTCGCCGGCGGCGCGATCGACGTGTGGGCGCTCGATCCGGTGACCTTGTTCTTCGGCCAGGTCGGGGTGAACGCCAAGGCGCCGCATCCGAATGCCGCCCGCCTCGCCGCCAATTTCATGCTGAGCCAGGAGTGCCAGCGCTTCCTCGCCAAGTTCGGGCGCCTGCCGACACGCAAGGATGTGCAATCGAACCCGCCGGGCATCGTCGACATGCTGACGCAGAAGAAGGTGGTCACCGTGCTGATGTCGCCGGAGGAGGAGCGCCGCTGGCAGCGGCAGTTCGACCAGCTGTTCAAGGGCCGGTGAATCTTCTTTCTTGCCTCTTCCCGCCGGGGGGCGCGAGCGCGGAGGGCGCGGCTTGAGCATCGCCAACGGCCGCCTCGACGCCCAGGCTGCCACCGCTGCGGCCGGCCGGCTGGCTCGTCGCGTGAGCTTACCCACGATCGCGCTTCTGGTCTGTGTCGTCGTCGCGGTCTGGCTCGTGTTCGTGCCGCTGTCCGCGCTCGTTTACAATGCCTTCACGGAAGATACCGGCTTCGGTCCCGGCGCGTTCTCGCTCGAGAATTTCGTCGAGGCCTATTCCAGCTGGCACATCCTGCGCCTGCTCGAGAACTCCCTCATTTTCGCGATCGGCACCGCGCTCACCACCTTCGTCATGGGCGGGCTGGTCGCCTGGGTGGTCGAGCGCACGGATGCGCCGGGCGCAGCGCTATTTCACACGCTGTCGCTGCTGTCGTTTGCGATCCCCGGGCTGTTGATGGCGATGGCGTGGATTTTCGTCTTCAGCCCGAACATCGGCTGGGGCAACGCGGTGCTCAAAACCGTGTTCGGGCTGAGCGAAGCGCCGGTGAACATCTATTCGATGGCGGGGATGACCTGGGCGCTGGCGAGCCACTATTTCCCGCTCGCCTATCTGGCGTTGGGACCCGCCCTGCGGGTGCTCGACGTACGCATGGAGGAGGCCGCACTGATGTCGGGCGGCAGCTTCCGGCAGGTCTTCACCCGCGTCACCCTGCCGCTGCTGCGGCCGGCGATCTTGTCCGCGCTGCTGCTGCTGTTCGTCATGGGCATGGCCTCCTACGAGGTGCCGCGCCTGATCGGGCGCCCCGCGCGCATCGAGGTGTTCACCACCGACATCCAGGGCGCGATCATCGCGACGCCGCCGGCGTTCGGGGTGGCGAGCGCGCTCGGGCTCGCGCTGCTCGCGATCTGTATGCTGGCGGTGCTGTTCTATCGCCGCGCCACCCGGCACGCGGAATCCTTCGCCACCATCACCGGCAAGGGTTATCGGCCGACCCGCCTCAAGCTCGGGCGCTGGCGCTGGCCGGTCGCGCTTGCGCTCGCCGCGATGTTCGCCGTCGCGCTCGGACTGCCGCTCGTCACGCTGGTGTGGCAGTCGTTCTTCCGCAATCTCGCCCAGCCGTTCCTGTCATCGCCGGCGCCAGCCACACTCGACAACTACGGCTTCATTCTGCGCTATCCGATCTTTCTCGCGGCGGTGCGGACGAGCGTGCTGCTGGCGGCGATGGCGGCGACGATTGTCGCCGGCCTCACCTTGGTGATGGCCTGGGTCGCGCAGCGCTCGCTGCCGCGCTACGGCTTCATGCTCGACGCACTCGCCTTCGCGCCGATCGCGATCCCGGGCGTAATCGTCGGCGCCGGCATCCTGGTCGCCTACCTCATGCTGCCGATCCCGATCTACAACACGATCTGGATCCTGCTGGTCGCCTACGTGACGCTCTATCTGCCCTACGGCATGCGGTTCGCCGCGAGCGGGCTTGCCCAGATCCACCGCGAGCTCGAGGAGGTGGCGGCGGTCTCGGGCGCCGGGCTCGTCCAGATTTTCCGCCGCATCCTGCTGCCGCTGCTGGCGCCGGTGCTGCTGGCGGGCTGGATCTACGTGTTCGTGCTGGCGGTGCGCGAACTCGGCGCCTCGATCTTCCTGGTCGGGCCGGGCACCCACGTGCTCGGCACCATCAGCCTGACCATGTGGGAGGAAGGCGGCAGCTACGGCGCGGTGGCGGCGCTCGGCGTGGTGCAGATCGTTCCGCTCGCGGTCATCGTCGCGGCGCTGCGCGCGCTCGAGCTTCGCATCGCGCGCCGCGCGCAGGCGCTGTAATGACGTCCGGCTCCGTCAACTCGGGGCGCCATCGCGTCGCGCATGCGCGCGCAGTTCCGAAGGCGTGCAGCCGAAGCGGCGGCGGAAGGTGCGGTTGAAATGGGAGAGGTCGCCGAAGCCGGCATCGAAGGCGATGGCGCTGATGGCGCGTGCTAGACGGGGATCCGTGAGCCGCTGGTGCGCGAACGCGAGACGCTGCGCCAATATGAATTCCGAGAGCGATGCGTCCTCGGTCGCAAACAGCATGTGGACATAGCGCGGCGTGACGCCGAGATGCGCCGCCACCGTCGCGGCCGAGAGATCATGACGGCCCAGATGCCGCAGGATGAAGGCCTTGGCCGCGCGCAGCCGCGCCGCGCGCACGCCGCGGCCGGCGGCGATGGCCACGGTATCGCGCGTCGCGCCGAGCACGAGGGCGAGCAGATCGTAGACATGGGTGACGGCGAGCTGCTGCAGCTCGGGCGTCATCAATGCCTCGGTGTCGAGCGCGCTGGCGAGATAACCCACCAGCAGCCTGAGCGCCACATTGCCCGCCGGAATAGGCCGCGCGACGGCGGCGCCGATATCGGGGACGAGCGACGCGATCGCAGCCACCGGCACGCGGAACGTGGTGAAGCGCGAGGCCGACGCCAGCCGCATCGAGCCGACCTCCGCGTTGTTCATCAGGACCCCGTCGCCGGCGCCGAGCACGGGATTGCGGCCGTGTTGAAAGGCCTCGTAAGGGCAGGTCGGCGCCGCCATGAACGACAGATCGTCGTCCAGGATCAAGTCGCGCGAATGGGTGAGATGCACCGCCGCGCTCGCGGCGTAAAGAACGCCCAGTCCCGGCAGCTGACAGACCGCGGCGTCGGCATGAAATCCATCGGGGCTCAGCGGCTCGATGTCGAGATTGACCACCGTGCGGCCGAAGATTTCGCGCCAAGCCGTCACCCGCTCGCGTTTCGGGAAGGCATCGGTCGAGAATCGGAAGATCGGAGCGGCGGTTTGAGGAGTGAGCTGTTGGACCATGCCGGACCGTCCTCACAGCCCGGTCATTTGCATCTTGGCATCCCCCGTGCTGGCGTTGCAGCATAGTGACACCTGACTAAAAACGAAAGCGAGTTCCCCCCCGTCCTAAGGCCTTTCCCGCTGGTCCAAGCCGGCAGCCGCCGGCGTCGCTAGCGTGCGAGCGTCGATGCGGATCACGTGGGGGGCGGGTCGTGCGAGGCGCGGGGTGGGGTCTGCGGTCAATTCGCGCAGGGCTGATGGCCGGCGTGTGCCTTGGCGCGGTCAGCGCGCATGCGACCGATGGAGACTGGGAGTTTCTGCCGGCGGACAGCAATTGGAACAACGGAGCTAACTGGTCATCGGCGCCGGTGGTGCCGGACGGAGTGGCCCGGTTCGGCACGTCGAATCAGACATCGATCACGTTTTCGAATAATACGTCGATCCAAAGCATCGATTTCCTCCTCGGCAGCGGGTCGACCTATAGCTTCGCTCTCCCCTCGACCGTTCTAACCGTTGGTGGCACGGGGAACTTACAGGGTATCAATATCGACATCGAGTCCACCGGACCGACTTTCACGCAATCAGCGGACGGCGGCTTGGTGTTTCGCGGCAGCGCCACTGCTTCGAACTCGTTTTCCCAAAGCAACCTCGGAACGACAAAAACCGGAACCATCATCGTCAACACCGACACCGGCTTCACGCGCTTTACCGAATCCAGCACGGCCGGCTTCGCCTTGATTCGTAATTCCAACAACCCCTTCACGCTGAACGCGGGGACCATATTCAGCGATTCCAGCACGGCGGGCTCGGCCAGAATCGAAAACACCAACGTCGGCGTGACGAATTTCCGCGACGTGAGCAATGCCGGCAGCGCCACCATCATCAACGACAACTTCGGGGCGACGGTCTTTCAAGGCCAGAGCGGGGCGGGCTTTTGCAACGCAACAGTTTGTCAAACGACCACCATTCTCAACTCCAATTCCGGAGCAACGTTTTTCAATGAGCAAAGCTCGACTGCAGCGGGGATTGGGACGCTTACTACCGTTAGCGCCATTACCGCTACTATCGTCAACGAGACCGGCGGGTTCACGATCTTCACCAACCAGAGCTCCGCCACCTTCGCTCAAATTACCAATCGAAGCAACGGCGGGCCCGGCGGAGTCACCGAATTCCGCGGTAACAGCACCGCCAGCGTCAGTATCATCTCCAACATAGAAGGCGGTGTTACCAACTTCACCGGTCAGAGCAGCGCAGGCATTGCCACCATCACCAATGGCGGCCAAGCGCTGAGTGGCGGGACATTGAATTTCCGCAACTGGAGCAATGCCGGCCGGGCCTCTATCAGCAACAACAATGGCGGGACGACAAACTTCTACGACATGTCTGCGGCAGCGGGACTCCCCGGCGACCCGTCCTTGGGGACGACCATCACCAACAACAATGGCGGGCAGACTAACTTCTACAACACCTCCTGCGCTGGCATCAGCGCTTCCTGCACCGCCCCCATTCCGATCAACGGAGCACGTACCACCATCATCAACAATAGTGGCGGACAGACAAACTTCTACAACCAGTCCTCGGCCGGCGATGCCCTCATCACCAACAACAATGGCGGAATCACCCACTTCCACGATCAGAGCACCGGCTTCAAGGTGAATATCACCGACAATGCTGGTGGGCAGACCATCTTCGACGCTGGCACCAACATGGATGCGCCCGCCATCGTCGACAATGCCGTCCTCACCAACAACGCCGGCGGCAGCGCGTTCTTCAGGGACCAGAGCACCGCCGGTCTTGGCCGCCTGATCAACAACGCCGGCGGCGTGGTCGATATCTCGGGGTTGACCAATGCCGGGATGACCGCCGGCTCGATCGAGGGCGCCGGCACCTTCTTCCTCGGCTCGAAGTCGTTCACCGTCGGCGGCAACAACTTCTCGACCGAGGTGAGCGGCGTCATCGCCGACGGCGGCGCGTCCGGCGGCACGGGCGGCGCGCTGGTCAAGGTCGGCAGCGGCACGCTGATCCTGTCGGGCGTCAACACCTATAGCGGCGCCACCACGCTCAACGAGGGCGCGTTGATCGTCAACGGCTCGATCGCCGCTTCGAGTGGTCTCGACGTCAATGCCGGGACCCTGCTCGGCGGCACCGGCACCTTGCCCACCACGCGGATCAATGCCGGCGGCGTGCTCTCGCCCGGCAACTCGATCGGCACCATCGCGGTCGCCGGCAATCTGAGCTTCGCGCCGGGGAGCTCGTACGTGGTCGAGGTTGCGCCGACCTCCTCCGACCGTACCGTCGTCAACGGCACGGCGTCGGTCGCGGGAACGGTGCTGGCGAGCTTCCAGGTCGCCGGCGGCTTCCAGAAGAGCTACACCATCCTCTCCGCCGCGGGCGGGGTCGGCGGCACCTTCGATGCGCTCGCCACCAGCGGCCTGCCGACCTTCGTCACGGCGAGCCTGGGCTACGGGCCGAACCTCGTCACCTTGAACCTGAAGCTCGGGCTGGCGCTGTTGCCCGGCCTGCATGGAAACCAGGCGAACGTTGCAGCCGGGATCGACAACGGCTTCAACGCCGGCAATGCGATCACCGGCGGCTTTGCCACGTTGCTGGCGGCCCCGGTGGCGTCGCTGCCCGCCGCGCTGACGCAGATCTCGGGCGAAGCGGCGACCGGCGCCCAGCAAAGCGCGTTCCGGCTGTCGGACCAGTTCCTGGCACTGATGCTCGATCCTTTCGTCGACGGCCGCAGCGGGGTCGGCGGCGCGGACCGGCCGGCGCTGGGCTTTGCGCCCGAGCGCGAAGCGCTGCCCGACGACATCGCGCTCGCCTATGCCGCCGTGCTCAAGGCGCCGCCGATGAAGGCGCCGAGCTTCGAGCAGCGCTGGACCGCATGGGGCGGCGCTTTCGGCGGCGGCAGCCGCCTCGGCGGCGACCCCGCGGTGGTCGGCAGTCATGATCTCTCCGCCAGCACCGCGGGATTTGCCGGCGGGCTCGACTATCATCTCTCGCGCGATAGCGTGGCGGGGTTCGCGTTGGCCGGCGGCGGCACCAATTGGAGCCTGGCGCAGGGGCTCGGCGGCGGCAAGAGCGACGCCTTCCAAGCCGGCGTCTACGGTGCGACGCGGTGGGGCCCGGCCTACCTCGCCGCCGCCTTCGACTTCACCAACCACTGGATGTCGACCGATCGTTTCGCATTCGCCGGCGACCATCTCACCGCCCGCTTCAATGCACAGTCGCTCGGCGCGCGCGTGGAAAGCGGCTATCGCTTCGCGGTCGGGTTCGGCGGTGTGACGCCCTACGCCGCGGTCCAGGCGCAGAGCTTCCGCACCCCGTCCTACAGCGAGATCGATACCAATGGCGGCGGCTTCGCGCTTGCCTACGCCGGACGTACCGCGACCGACACCAGGAGCGAATTGGGCGCCCGCTTCGACCGGCTGCTGGCGTTCGGTCCGACCGCAGTGCTGACGTTGCGCGCGCGGCTCGCCTGGGCGCACGACTGGGTGAGCGATCCGGCGCTCACCGCGGTGTTCCAGACCCTGCCGGGAGGAAGCTTCATCGTCAGCGGCGCCGCGCCCGCCCAGGACTCCGCGCTCGTCTCCGCCGGCACCGAGCTTCGCCTCGCCAACGGTGTCTCGCTGCTGGGCAAGTTCGATGGTGAGTTCGCCTCCCACGTTTCCAGCTACGGCGGCACCGGTACTCTGCGCTACATGTGGTGATCGCGGAAGCGGCCCTACGCGCAAATGATCTCTGCGCCGGTTCGCGGAGCGTGGCCATGCTCATGACAAGTGGCGTTGGTGCAAAAACAAACCGCCTCCCGGATCGCTTCCGAGAGGCGGCGGATGCGTGGCCGATGTGCGCGTCTTTAGGCCGCGGCGGCGAGATTGCCGAAGCGCTTGAGGTTCTCCTTCTGCTTCTCGTTGCGCGGCGGCAGCTTGAATAGGCGCGCCGCGGTGCCGCCGAGGATGTTGTGCTTGGCCTTCTCGGAGAGGAATGGCAGGTCGTAGATCGTGCTCGGCAGGTCGAAGTCCCAGTGCGGGTAGTCCGAGGAATAGAGCAACTGCGTCTCCGCGTTGATCATGCGGAAGGTGCATTCCATCGCCTGGCGATCCTGGATCTCCATCGGCTGCGAGGAGTAGTACATGTCGCGCATGTAGTCGGACGGCTTCTTCTTCAGCAGCGGCGCCTCCGACGGGCGCATCATGTATTCGTGGTCGAGCCGCTGCATTAGGAACGGGATCCAGGCGAGACCCGACTCGATCCAGATCACCGGCAGCTTGGGGAAGCGCTCGCCCATGCCGTTGATGACCCAGTTGGTCAGGTGCAGGATGTTGTAGAAGGTGAAGCCGAGCGCGTGCACCGACAGGAAGCGATTGCAGGCGCGGAACACCGGCTCGTTCCAGTTCGGTCCGGAATGGAACGCCAGCGCCAGCCCTCGCTCCTCCATCGTGCGGTAGAGCCGCATATACGCGTTGTCGTTGACCTGCAGGTGGCGCACGGTGGTCACCATGAAGCCGGTCACGCCCTTGCGGCTACCGAAAGTCTCGACTTGCCGCACGCAGGCGTCGGGATCGGAGAACGGCAGGCACAGCATGGAGTACATGCGGCCGCCCGCTTCCGGCAGCACCTTCTCGGTGACCCAGCGGTTGTAGGCCCAGCAGAGGTCGACCTCCATCTCCTTCTGCGGATGCATGCCGATGTTGAGCATGCCGGTCGGGAACAGGCAGGAATAGTCGACGCTCATGGCGTCCATCCAGCGCTCGCCGAGCTGTACGTCGCGGTGCTTGCCGCCCTCGGTCTTCTCGGAACGCCGCAGCGGATAGCGCGTCACGCGTCCGCCCATGTCCTGGATGAAGCCGGCATTGGTGGGCACGATCGACCCGCGGTCGGTCTGGCCGCGGCCGCCCATCGTCCATTGCCGGAACACGTCGTTCTCCATGTACGGCAGGATGTCGCTGTAATGCTCGTTCTCGTAATGGTGGGCGTCCACGTCGACGATCAGGACATCGTCGAGCTTGCGCTGCACCGCCTGCTTGCGGGCATGGGCGAGCAGCCTGGTGGTGTTCAACTCGTCGACGGAGATGCGTCGGCCGCGTTCAGCAAGGAGCTCCATGGTTCGTCTCCAGACGTTTCCGAATGTCCTGCGGACAATCCGATTTTGAATTCAGCGACCGGTCCAGCTCTGCCACATGCCGAGCTCGAACACGGCGAGATTGGCGGCCTTCAGCAGGCCGCTGGCGGTAATCATCACATCGGTGGCGGTGGCGCCGCCGCGCTCGGGCAGCGGCAACAGCTCCTCGCCCGCATCCACGCGCGCCGCGTAGGTCTTGCACATCGCGGCCATCAGCGCCTGCAGCGCCGGCGCGCTCAGCAGGTCGCGGCGGCCGCTGGCCAGCGCGCCCTCGATCTCGGCCGCAAGCCGGGTTGCTTGCGCCGAGCTGGTGCCGCCCGCCGCGGGTGCGCGTGCCGGCCTGCCGGCACCCGGCGCGGGCGCACGCTCGTCCGCAGGCTGCGCCGCCGCCCGCTTCGCAGCCGTCGCCGGCGGACGCCGCACCGCCCTGGCGGCCGCGCGCTTAGGTGAGGACATAAACCTCGTCCCCTTTCTCGATGACCTTGTACTTGCGCAGCTTGAGCTTGCGGTCCGAGACGCATTCGCCGGTCTTCATGTCGTATTCGTAGCCGTGCCAGGGGCACACGAAATGCATCTCGCTGTCGGAGAAATAGAGGCCTTGCGAGGTCTTGTCGGGCAACAGCCGTTCCTCGACCTTGGCGATGGTGAGACCCTCGCAGGCGGGCCCACCCTGGTGCAGGCAGAAATTGCTATAGGCGTAGAACTGGCCCTCGTGCCGGAAGAGTCCGATCTCGTTGTCGCCGGCAAAGATGATCCGGCGATCGCCGTTCTTGAACTCGGCGGTTTTACCGACGTACTGCTCGGCCATGCTGGGGCGTCTCCTTCGACCCTTACTCGCTGCGCGCGATTGCTGTATTCTTGGGACGCCGGACGGCGTGATCGCCGCGAAAATCAGCGCCCGTTGGCACTCGTATAATACAATTGTTCGAATGTAACCAGCGGCAAGGGCGCCATGGGGGCCTCTTAAGGCGACATGTCTGGGAGGCGCCCGGCGCTGGATCAAGATCGCACTCTCAGGCCATCTTGTTGGTCAGCGTGCCGATTTTCTCGATCCAAATCTTGACCACGTCGCCGGCCTTGAGGAATTCGCCGCGCGCCGAGCCGACCCCGGCCGGGGTGCCGGTGAGGATCAGGTCGCCGGGATGAAGCGTCATCCCGCTCGACAGCTGCGCGATCTGCTCGGCCAGGTTGAAGATCATGTCCTTGCTGTTGGAGTCCTGTTTGAGGACGCCGTTCACCCACAGCTTGAGGCCGAGGTTCTGGGGATCCCCGACGTCCCTTGCCGGCACAATCCACGGCCCCAGCGGGCAGGAGCCGTCGAAGCTCTTGTGCTTGGTCCAATCGGCTTTGAACGGCGAGGTATCGCTGATGTTCGGACGGCGCCCTCGGTCGCGGGCGGAGAGGTCGTTGGCCGCGGTATAGCCGGCGACGTAGTCGAGCGCCTTTTCCTGCGGCACGTTCTTGGCCGGCCTCCCGATCACCGCTGCCAGTTCCACCTCCCAGTCGACTTGGTCGGAGACGCCGGAAATCTTCACCGTCGCGCCGGGGTCCGCCAGCGCGCGCGGCGCCTTGATGAAATGCCAGGCCTTGAGCCCCTGCGTGTGGGGATCGGGCTCCATCGGCCGGTTCATGCGGCGCGCCATCTCCGCGGCATGGTCGGCATAATTGGCGCCGGCGCAGTAGATCGCCGAGGGCCAGCGCACCGGCGCCAACAGCTTGGCGCGCGCCAGCGGCAAGCCCTTGACCCGGCTCTTGCCGGCGGCTGCGGCCGCCTTCTTGAGCACGCCTTGTGCCGCCCGCCAATCCTCGAGGATGCCGAGCACGCTCGTATAGGCCGATTTGCCCGTCAGCTTGGCGGCGTCGAAGACCTTGTCGTCGATCACGAGGCCGGCGCGCGGTCCGTCGGACGTCTGGTAGGTTGCGAGCTTGTAGCCGGCCATCTGCGTTTGCTCCCTGCGTGCCGTTTCGTTTGCCGCAAGCTTTCGCCGAACGCCGCAACTTTGTCGAGGGCGTCTGCCGCCGACGGGCCGGCAGCCGATGCGGCACGGGGCGGTTCCGGCCCCGGGCTTCCCGCGTGCGATTGAGAATGGCGAATACCTGCCGTGCGCTCTCGGTCGTGTTCAAACCGTCCTCCCGATTGCGCTATAGTGGCGTTGCCGACGCATGCAGACCGAGTCACGGAGCGCGTTGGGTTCGGCGCGCAGCGCCGGATGGCGACCAAGGAGAAGACGAGCAATGATCAAACCGCGACGCGTCGGACATGCCACCTTCGAGACGCCGGACCTGGAGAAGGCGATCGCCTACTATGAAGAGTTCATGGGGCTGATCCTGGCCGAGCGCGAACGCGACCGTGCGTTTCTGGCGACCAAGGTCGGCCAACTCGTGATCGAGCTCAACAAGTCCGAGCGTGCGCACTGCATCAAACTGTCATTCGAGGTTGCGCCCAATTCCGATTTCGGCGAGTTGGCGCGCGAGCTGTCCAAGGACGGCGTGCGCAGCGAGCTGCGCAACGACTCGATTCCCGGCATGGGGCAGGTGCTGTCGTTCAAGGACGACAAGGGTACGGCCATCGAGCTGTTCAAGGAATGGAGCTATCTCGCCAAGCACGCACAGGTCGCCGGCATCGGGCCGCTCAAGCTCGGGCACGTCGCCTTCTTCACTCCCGACATCCAGCGCACCGTGGCGTTCTACGAGAAGGTGCTGGGCTTCCGCGTTTCCGACTGGATCGGCGACTTCTTCTGCTTCATGCGCTGCAACACCGATCATCACACCGTGAACTTCTTCACCGGGCCAAACCCCAAGCTTCATCACATCGCTTTCGAGCTCAAGGATTTCATGCATCTGCAGAATTCATGCGAGGTGATGGGGCAAAGAAAGGTGCCGATCATCTGGGGTCCGTTGCGTCACGGGCCCGGGCACAACATCGCCACCTACCATCGCAATCAAGACGATCAGGTAGTCGAGTTCTTCTGCGAGCTCGACCAGATGGTGGACGAGGAGCTCGGCTACTTCGAGCCGCGGCCGTGGCATCACGATACGCCGCAGCGCCCGAAGCTGTGGACGCCGGGCAAGACCACGGTCTGGGGACCGACGCCCGAGGACGACTTCCACCGCACCCAGGTATGACCGCGACGTGGACTTGCTCGGCCTCATGCTGAGGACCGTCGCGGCGCGGAGGTGATCGCGAACCGGTACGAGCGCGGCTGCGCCGCGATGCTTCTCGAACATGAGGCCGCCCCATCCTTCGAGACGCACGCGCAGCAGAGTCTTCGTGCATGTGCAGCTTGTCTTGCGCGCTCCTCAGGATGAAGGCGGAGCGGATTTGCGGGTAGAGCTAAGGCCGCACCGCCGGGGTTTCGAGCTTCATGCCGCGCGCCCGCCACATCAGGTAGAGCTCGAGATCGACATATTCGGGCGCGCCGAAGGCGTAGGTCATTGCGCGCATGCCGAACAAGCAGTTGCGCAGCCGGCGCTGCAGCGAGCCGAGGCTTTGCCATTCCAGGCGATAGAGCGGATAGCCGGTCGGATGGCCCTGAGGAATCGGCGCGCCGGCGAGCTTCTGGCCCCAATTGTCGTCGTGGCATTGCGCGCAGGAGAGATTGAGCTGCCCCTGGCGCTGGTTGAACAGGTCGCGCCCAGCCTGCAGGAACGGCTTGCTGCGCTCGTCGTCGGCGATCTCGATCGGCATGCCGCGCGATTGGCGCCCCACATAGGCGGCGAGCGCGAGCAGCTCCTTGCTCTCGAACGGAAGGGGCGTGGCGTGCTGCTGGTCGGTCCGGCAGATGTTGATGCGCTGCTCGAGATCGACCGGGCGAGCGCGTGCCGCATTGAAGGCGGGATAGCGCGCCGCCACCCCGCGCATGCTGACGCGCGCGTCGCCGTGGCAGTCCGCGCATGACTTGCCGGCGGCGCCCTCACTCCGCTTCCACAGCGCTTCGCCATCGAGCACCCACAAGGTGCCTGGATTGGCGGTGTCGTCGTCCTGCATGGCGCGGATGTCCGGACCCATGACTTCGTAATCGGATTTGCGGTCGGCGAACGGGATTTCGGCGGCGACCGCGCTCACGCCGACCAAGGCGGCGAGCGCCAGCGCAGCCGCGGCGGGCGTCATTCGACGGTAATGTTGGCGGACCCACTCGCCGCGAAACCGTTGTCGCCGGTCCATTCGAAGGTGAGGCTGCCGCTCTCGGTGGCGATGGTAGAGAAGACGATGAACGGATTCGCTGCGATCGCCGGGAACAACTCGGCGCGGAAGATTTCCTCGCCATTATATTTGCAGACGAAATCCGTGATGATGTCGCGCGGCATCAGCTTGCCCGAGCTGTCCGGGCGGAACCCCGTCTCCATGGTGTGGGAGATCAGCGTCTTGATCTCGATGACGTCGCCGCGCTTGGCTTTGGCCGGAACGTTGATGAGGGCGCGCGCCATGATCACAACACCCCCTCAAGGCAGGCCGCCAGCGTCACCACGACCTCGAGCTCGTCGGACCAGAACGAGCCGTCGCTCATCTGCGCGATGGCGACGACCTTCTGCGAGTCGGCGAGACGCATGCGCGTGGAGACGGTCGCGCGCCCGGCGCGCGGTCCGAGGCGGATGCTGATCACGTTCGGCTGCGGATTTTTCTCGGTGAAGACGTGGATCGCTTTGACGTGATTATCGGCCGTCATCGGGCTTTCGCAGGTCAGCGTCAGCGGCACGGCGTTGCCGTTCTCAATCAGCGGCGGCAGATCGATCTTGATCCTGCCCTTGTTGACCGCCGCCTCGCCGATCACCCGCCGGATCGCGGCGCGCATCGAGGCGGGAGTGGCACTGGCGGGTGAGGTCGCGAGCGCGAACCCCACGCCGGCGGCGCCCGCGAGCGCGGCCGTGTCGATCAGGAAGCGGCGCCGGGTGGCCTGCGGCATGTCCCCTTTGGGCATCATGGTTTGTGCTCGTCGCGCAAGGTCGCGAGGTAGGCGACCACGTCCTCGATCTGCTCGGCCGTGAGAATCGGCTTCCCCTGAAAGGCAGGAGCGACGCGGTTGAGTGCTTCGAGTCGATAATAGGGCGGCATGATAGTATTGGGGTTGAGGCGGCTGGCATCAACCATCCGCATTCGGAGCTGGCCCTCCGACCAGCGCGCGCCGGTTCCCGTGAGATCCGGCGCCAGTGTGCCCTGGAACTTCTGCTCGGGGAAGGGCCCCTTGTGGCAGAGCAGGCACAGCCCGACCTGCCTGTTAACGACGATGGCGCGCCCGCGTTCCGCGTTGCCCTTGGCGCCGGTGAGCGACTCCGGAATGGCGTCGCCGACGACCGTATAGGGTCGCAGCGCCTCCTCGGCCCGGGCGCCGACAACACCGCCCGCGATCGCGGCGGCCAGCACGGCCGCAGCGGTCAGCGCGCCGCAATGCTCAGCCGAAGATTTCTTGCGCGGTCGTCTTGAACCATTCATGGGCGAGAGCCGCTTCGTGCGCGCGCGTCGCAGGAGGCGCATCCACCGGGCTCACGCCGCCGGAACCTTCGACCTCCTTGAACTGGCCGTCCGCCGCCGCCTGGTAGACCCCCCCGACCGAGATGCCGTAATCGGGCGCCACCAGGCTGTAGCAGGTATTGACGAATTTGGGCTGTTCCGGGTTGCCGCCAGCCAGGAGCCTTGCCACCGTGACCGCACAGAGTTTGCCCTCTGCATTGGCCGCGAACGCGGATTTCGGCATGGCGCCGCTCAGCGCCGCGTCTCCGATGACGTGGATGTTCGGCGCCAGCGTGGATTCGAAGGTCAGGGGGTTGACCGGGCACCAGCCGGTGCGGTCGGCGGCGCTGGCAATCTCGGCGATGCGGCCCGCCTTCTGCGGCGGGATCACATTGGCGACGTCGGCCTTGTGCTTCCCGAAATCGGTAGTGAGCGTCATCGTGCGGGGGTCGACCGCGGTGACCTTGCCGTCGTCTGACAGCGAGACCCATTCGAGGTTCGGATAGAGCGTCTTCCAGGCATTCTGAAACAGGCGCTGCTTGGAAAACGAGTCGTTGGAGTCGAGAATGACGACCTTTGACTTCGGCTTGCGGGTCTTGAGATAGTACGCAATCAGGCTGGCACGCTCATAAGGACCGGGCGGGCAGCGGAACGGATTGGCCGGCACCGAGATCACAACGGTCCCGCCGTCCTCCATCGCCTCAAGCTGGCGTCGCAGCAGCGAGGTCTGCTCGCCGGCCTTCCAGGCATGCGGCATGCGCTCGGCCGCGGCTTCGTTGTAGCCAGGCAGGGCGTTCCAGCGGATGTCGATGCCGGGCGCCAACACCAGCCGGTCGTACGGCAGGCGCGTGCCGGTGCCGAGCGTCACGGTGCGGCCCTGGTTGTCGACCGCCAGTCCCGGCGAGATCTGGATCTCGACTTGATCCGCGGCGATCTTATCGTACCCGAATTGCTGGGCCTTGAGGTCGCGCAAGCCGGCGATGACGAGATTGCTGAGCGGACAAGCCGTAAATATCGGATCGGCCTCGACCAGCGTGACGGCGATACGCGGGTCCACGCGCTTGATGAAGCGCGCGCAGGTCGCTCCCCCGAAGCCGCCGCCGATGACGACGACGCGTCCGGCGGCGCCCTGCGCGAAGGCAGGAAGCGGGAACATGGCGCCAGCCGCAGCCGCGGTGCTTTTGAGGAATTCCCGCCGGTTCCTCGCGCTCACGGTCGGCTTCCTCCTCAATCCTTCTGCGCGCCGTACCAGCTCGCGATGGCTTTGACTTCGTCCTCGGAGAAACCCTTGGCGATGCGCTCCATCGTGATCGAGGTCCGCTGACCCGACCTGAAGGCTTGCATCGCGGCGACGATGTCATCGGGGTTGCGGCCAACGAGCCGCTGCATCTCGCTACCCGTGCTCGGGCCGGTCGGATGGCAGCCGGAACACGACAGCGCGCCGGGCGGAGCGTCCTGCGGTCCCGCGGCCGGAGCATGACCGCTGAATGCGGATATCAACGCGGCAGCAGTCACGAGGCGTGCGACAGGCATATCAGAGCCTCCGAATGCTGGTCGGTATCGGCGCCGTCTGCCGCTATGCGCTCCTCAAATCGTGGTTTTTGAGCGGCAGCGATCGGATGCGCTTGCCGGTGGCGGCGAAGATCGCATTGCACAAGGCGGGGGCGAGGGGCGGCACCGGCGTCTCCCCCACCCCGCCCCAGAACCCTTCGCTCGCCATGATGACCGTCTCGACCCGCGGCATGTCGGCAAGTCGCAGCATCGGATAGTCGTCGAAGTTCGACTGCTCCACCTGTCCCTGGCCGATGGTGATCTCGCCGTAGAGCGCCGCGGTGAGCCCGTAGACGACAGCGCTCTCGGTCTGCATCTCGATGCTCAGCGGATTGACCACGTGACCGGCGTCCATCGCCGACACGACCCGGTGCACGCGTACCTTGCCGTCGCCGGCAACCGAGGCCTCGACCACCTGCGCGCAAATGCTGCCTTGCGACTCGTGCAGCGCGATGCCGCGAAACACGCCCGGCGGCAAAGGCGAGTCCCATTCCGACTTGGCCGCCGCGGTGTCGAGCACCGCGAGTTGCCTGGGCTTGTTCGCCAACAGTCGGCGCCGGAGCCGATAGGGGTCGGCGCCGCCGGCATGGGCCATCTCGTCGATGAAGCTCTCCTTGAAGAACGCGTTCTGCGAGTGATTGACGCTGCGCCAGACGCCGACCGGCACGTGCGTGTTCCGCATCGCGAAATCGATGTGATAGTTCGGCACGTCGTAGGGCATGTCCTCGAGCAGACCCTGCAGGAAATTGCGGTCGACGCCGAACTGCATCACCCGCGGGGAAACGGCGGCGATGATCGACTGGCCGGCGGCGCGGATCTTCCAGGCGATCGGCATGCCCTCGGCGTCGAGGCCCGCGGTCATTCTGGCGGCCGCCACCGGCCGGTAGAAGTCGTGCCGGATATCCTGCTCGCGGGTCCACACCAGCTTCACGGGCTGGCCGACCGCCTTCGCGATCAGGACCGCCTGCCGCACGAAGTCCTGAAAGATCCCGCGCCGGCCGAAGCCGCAACCCAGCATCATCTTGTGAACGATGACGTTGCCGTGCGGCATGCCGGCGGCATCGGCCGCGACCGCGAGCGCGGTCTCGCCGTCCTGCGTCGGTGCCCAGATCTCCACCCGGTCGGCGGTGACGTGCGCCGTGCAGTTCTGCGGCTCCATGGTGGCGTGCGCGAGAAATGGCACCTCGTAATCGGCTTCAATCCGCTTGGACGCCTGGCGCAAGGCGCGCTCGACGTCGCCCACGTCGCGGCCGACCCGCGCGTCGGCGGCACCCAACCCCTCGCGCACATGCTCCCAGATCAGCGGGCTGGAAACACGGCCATTGTCGCCGGCGTCCCAGGACACCGGCAGCATCTCCGCAGCCGTTTTCGCCCGCCACCAGCCATCGGCGACCACCGCCACGGCATCGGGGAGCTTGACCACTTGGCGGATGCCGCCCATGCCCGCGAGCTTCGCCTCGTCGACCGATCTCAAGGTGCCCTTGAACACCGGGCACTGGATGATCGCCGCATACAGCATGTTCGGCAGACGCACGTCGATGCCGTAGATCGGTTCCCCCGTCACCTTGGCGCGGATCTCGAGACGGTTCTGCCGGGTGCCGAGCAGCTTCCAGTCCTTGGGATGCTTCAGGGCGACCTGTGCGGGCGGCGCTACGTCGGCGGCTGCCGCGGCGATGTTGCCGAAGCTCACAGTGCGGCCGCTCGGCCGATGGGTGATCACGCCGTCGGCGGCGACGCATTCGCTCACCGGCACGCTCCAACGCGCGGCGGCCGCGGCGATGAGCATTTCGCGCGCCGTGGCGCCTGCGCGCCGCAACTCGTTCTGCGAGGTGCTGATCGAGCGGCTGGCGCCGGTCGACATGTTGCCCCAGGCCCGGTTGCGCCGGCGGTTCTCCTGCGGCGAGGCGAACTCGGCTTTCACCTTGCTCCAGTCGCATTCCAGCTCTTCCGCCACCAGCATTGCGAGCGCGGTGAAGATGCCTTGACCCATTTCGGATTTGGCGACCCGGATGGTCACGCTGTCGTCGGGCTCGATGACGATCCAGGCGGTGATTTCGCTGGCCTCAGCCGAGGCGTGCGCCGATGATGGGCCGAACGGGATCTCGAAGCCGAGCGCGAGCGCGCCGCCGACCGCCGCCACGCTGGCGAGAAACGAGCGCCGGTCGACAGGCCGCAGCTTGCTCATCGGGTTTCCATCCCGCTGACGCGCTGACCCGCGGCAGCGTGAATGGCGGCGCGGACGCGCTGATAGGTGCCGCAGCGGCAGATGTTGGTGATCGCGGCGTCGATTTCCGCATCGCTAGGGCTTGGAGACTGGCTGAGTAGGGCGGCCACCGCCATGATCATCCCGCTTTGGCAGTAGCCGCATTGCGGGACGTCGAGATCGAGCCAAGCCCTTTGCACCGGATGAAGCGCGCCCTGTGACTGCAGGCCTTCGATGGTGGTGATCTCGCGGTTGCCGAGCGCGCTCACGGGAATCGAGCAGGAACGTACCTGCTTACCGCCGACGTGCACGGTGCAGGCACCGCACTGCCCGATCCCGCAGCCGTATCGGGTACCCATCAGGCCGAGCGTGTCGCGCAGTACCCAGAGCAGCGGCGTGTCGGGATCGACTTCGACGGCGTGGCTTTGCCCGTTGACGGTCAGTTGCACCTTCCCCTCCAGGCCCCAGGTCGCCCCTTTATCGGCGGAAATTAGTTCAAAAAATGGTGCGCGCGAACCGGCAACCCGGGCCGCGGGCCGAGCTCGCCGCACGCCGCTGGCGCTGTGTTACGCGCCGATGCGACGGAGCGGCGGCCGACACGGCCGCCGCCGCGATGGCCTCATGCCATCTGGATGTTGTGGTTCTTCAGCGGGAACGAGCGGATGCGCTGGCCGGTCGCCTTGAAGAACGCGTTGAGCACGGCGGGCGCCGCCACGCAGATCGTCGGCTCGCCCACCCCGCCCCAGGGATCGCTGCCGCCGGACGGCGCCAGGATCGATTCGACTTTGGGCATCTCGGCAATGCGCATCGAATTGTATTCGTGGAAATTGGTCTGCTCGATGCGGCCGTCCTTGACCGTGCACTCCTGATAGAACAGGGCGGACAGGCCGTAGACGAACGAGCCCGCAACCTGCCGGTCGATCTGCGCCGGGTTGACGGCGTAGGTCGGATCGGTGGCGCCGACGATGCGATGCACCTTGATCTTGTTGCCGCCGCTCACCGAGACTTCGGCCGCGGCCGCAACATAGGCGTTGAATGCCTTCATGTGCGCGAGCCCGCGGAACACGCCTTGCGCGGCGGGCTTGCCCCAGCCGATGCGCTCGGCAACGGCATTGAGCACGGCGAGATTGCGCGGATGCTTGCTCATCAGCTTGCGTCGGAATTCGAGTTCGTCCTGGCCGACCGCCTGCGCCAGCTCGTCCATGAAGCATTCGAGGAAGATGCAGTTCTGGTTGATGTTCACACCGCGCCAGAAGCCCGGCTTGATGTGCGGATTGCGCATGGCGTGGTCGATCAGCAAGTTCGGGATCGAATAGCCGAATGCGTGCTCCTGGCCGGTCGGCATCAGCCCCTGGAAGGTGAGCGGATCCTTGCCCTTGTCGAGGTTCTGCGGGAACACGTCCGCCAGAATCGACTGACCCGAGAGCCGCATGTGCAGGGCGGTGAGGTTGTTGCCGGCATCGAAGCCGCCGATGAGCTTGCACTGCATGACCGGATGATAGCGGCCGTGCGTCATGTCCTCCTCGCGCGACCACAACAGCTTCACCGGAGTGCCCGGCATCTGCTTGGCGATGAGCACCGCCTGCGTCACGTAATCGTGGAACGCGCCGCGCCGGCCGAAGCCGCCGCCGAGGTGCAGCTTGTAGACCTCGCACTTGTCCGCCGGCAGCCCGGAGGCTTGCAAAGTCGCTCCGAACGCGGCTTCGCCGTTCTGGGTCGGGCACCACACTTCGCATTTGTCGGGGGTGTACAGCGCGGTGGCGTTCATCGGCTCCATGGGAGCGTGGTTCTGGTAGGGATAGGCATAGACCGCCTCGACCTTCTTGGCGGCGCTCGCGAGCGCCGCCTTGGCGTCGCCGTTGGCGTTGCCGACGAAGGCTTCGGGGGCGTCAAGGCCAGCCTTGAGCCATTCCGCGATCGAGGCGCTCGAGACCTTGGCGTTCTCGCCCTCGTCCCAAATCACCGGCAGCGCATCGATGGCGGTCTTGGCCTGCCACCAAGTATCCGCGACCACCGCAACTCCGGAATCGCCGACCTGCACCACCTTCCTGACGCCCGGCATGTTCATGACCTTGGCGGCGTCGAAGCTCTTGATCTTGCCGCCCTGCACCGGGCAGTCGCGGATCGTGGCAGTCAACATCCCGGGCAGCTTGAGATCGGCGGCGTAGACCTGCTTGCCGGTCACCTTGTCGGGAGTATCGAGCCGCTTGAGCGGCTTGCCCGCGATCTTCCAGTCCTTGGGGTCCTTGAGCGGAACGTTCTTCGGCACATCGAGCTTGGCCGCGGCTTCCGCGACCTTGCCGTAGGTGGTGGTGCGCCCGGACGGCGTGTGCGTGAGGACGCTGTTCGCCGCGTTCACCTCCGACACGGCAACCTTCCATTCGTTGGCGGCGGCCTGCTTGAGCATCTCGCGCGCCGCCGCGCCGCCCTCCCGCACGTACTGGTGCGACATGCGGATGCCGCGGCTGCCGCCGGTCGAGAAGTCGCCCCACACGCGCTTGCGCTTCACGCTTTGCCCGGGCGTGGGGTACTCCCACGTCACCTTCGACCAGTCGCAGTCGAGCTCCTCGGCGACCAGCTGCGCGAGCCCGGTGAGCGTGCCCTGGCCCATCTCGGAGCGCGCGATCCGGATCACGACGGTGTCATCCGGGCGGATCACCACCCAGGCGTTGACCTCCGGCGCGCCGTCGGCGGCGCGGATCACCTGCGGGCCGCCGAATGGAAGGTCGAGGCCGAGCGCCAGGCCGCCACCGGCAGCGGCTGCGCTCACGACGAAGGCACGACGGTTCATCTTCGGAACGTAAGTCATGGCAACCTCCCTCACGCGCTGGCGGCGGCGTGGATCGCCGCGCGCACCTGCTGGAAGGTGCCGCAGCGGCAGATATTGGTGATGTTGGCGTCGATGTCGGCGTCGGTCGGCTTCGGCTTGTCGTTGAGCAGCGCCGCCACCGCCATGATCACCCCGCACTGGCAATAGCCGCACTGCGGCACGTCGTGCTCGAGCCAGGCCTTCTGCACCTTGTGCAGCACGCCGTTCTGCGCCAGGCCTTCGATGGTGGTGATCTTCTTGCCGTCGACCGCGCTCAGCGGCAGCGAGCACGA
>DATBKV010000124.1:0-22293 GCA_036555745.1 Xanthobacteraceae bacterium
GGCTCGTCAGCTTCATGCACTACGATCTCGGATATTTCGACTTAGAGCAGAAGACCTTGCAGCCTCTCGACAACCCGTTCGGCACGAGGTTGTCACCCATGTCTTAGGTACGTTCTGGCACCCATGTGTCCGGGCTGGACAGAGAAACGTTGGAGCGGGTGAAGGGAATCGAACCCTCGTCATCAGCTTGGAAGGCTGTTGCTCTACCATTGAGCTACACCCGCGGCCCCGACGACGCAGGACGGACGCCGCAGGTCCGTCATTGAAATCCCATTGCCGTCGTCCGTCGCGTGACCTCCGGATGGTGGGGGAGGTAGGACTCGAACCTACGAAGGCGTCAGCCAGCGGATTTACAGTCCGCCCCCTTTGCCGCTCGGGACACTCCCCCGTCGAACGCGTCTCCGGCTCGACACGCGTTCCGGCCAGCACGGCCGGTTTATGGGGAGCGCGTTGCGCGGTGTCAACCGCGCCAAGCCGCCGCTGGCCGCAGCCTCAAAAGGATTCGGATGCCGACCCGATGCGAGGGCGGCCCACGCCGCTCATGGTCGACGCCTCGCACCGGCACCGCGCCGAGCGCCTTCATCACGGTTGCCGCGTCTTGATATTCCGGCGCGGTCACGAGACTGTGGCGGCGGAGGACAGCCGTGCGCCGACCGGGCTCCAACACATCCCGTGCCACACCCCCACGCACGCGCCGCTGGACGCGCAGGGGTGAGCATGTCCGGCCTGGCGCACCGTCCCGCGCCTCGCACGACGGCGCGGTGATCCTCTACGGCTGGCACACCGTGAAAGCGGCGCTCGCCAATCCGGCACGGCGGATCCGTCGGCTCTATGCAACAGCGAACGCAGCGCGGCGGCTGGCTGCGGATGGCGTCATGCCGCCGGTCGAGCCCGAGTTGGTGCGACCCGAAATCATCGAGCGCCGGCTCGGTGCCGATGCGGTCCACAACGGACTGCTGGCCGAAGCCGACGCGCTGCCCGCGCCGGAGCTCGAGGAGATCGAGCCGGCCGGCATCCTGCTCGTGCTCGACCAGATCACCGACCCGCACAATGTCGGCGCGATCCTGCGCACCGCGGCCGGCTTCGCGGTCGCTGCGGTGATCACGACCGCGCGCCATAGCCCGGAAGCAACCGGAGTGCTGGCGAAGGCCGCCTCCGGTGCGCTGGAATACGTGCCGATCGTCACCGTGCAAAACCTCGCCCGCGCGCTCGAGACGCTGCGCGCACGCGGTTATCGCCTGGTGGGGCTCGATAGCTCCGGGGAGGTCGAGCTCGCCGAGACGAGCCTGCGGGCGCCGCTTGCGCTGGTGCTGGGGGCGGAAGGCAAGGGCCTGCGGCAGCTGACGCGCTCGACCTGCGATCAGGTCGCGCGGCTCGACCTTCCCGGCCGAATCACGAGCCTCAACGTTTCCAATGCCGCCGCGCTAGCGCTCTACATCGCGACGCGGCGCGCGAGCTGAACAGCGAGGCGAACGCGCGAATGATTGAAGCCTATTGCGCTGCACCGGCTGGCTCGCATGCGCTGAAATGAGCCTTGCATGCGCGCGTCACGGCACAGAGGGAGCCCGGCCGGGGCAGTTTTTGCTGCGCTGCAGGCACAAGCGCCCGCAGCCGTACCAGTTAGGCCGAAAGTCTAATTAGATCGCGACCCCCACAATGATACTTTTTTGATTGTTCCGGCCCATACCCGAGGGACGGGTGGAGGGGCGGGTCATTGCGATACGGGCGACCTCACAGCGACGAATAGTGGAGGATGGGCAGCACCCCCGCTGCGGGGTGCTGCAATGCATCCGCGCGCCGCGAAGCGATGACGCCAAGCACAATAGGAGGGTGACGCCATGGCGAGTGAAATCCCGAGAGACTTCCGGCGTGTGATCGTTGCCGCAGCGGTAGGAAATGTCATCGAGTGGTACGACTTCTATATCTTCGGAAGCTTGGCCGCGGTGCTGTCGGTCAAGTTCTTCGAGCAGAGCCATCCGGTCGCGGCGCTGCTGAGCACGATCGCGCTGTTCACCGCCGGATTCCTGATCCGCCCCCTGGGCGCGTTCCTGTTCGGCTGGATGGGCGACCGGATCGGCCGCAAATACACCTTCCTCGTTACGCTCACCGGAATGGGATTGGGCACGGGAGCGATCGGCTTGATCCCGACCTATCAGTCGATCGGCTTGAGCGCCGCATTCATCCTGTTCGGCCTGCGCATGATCCAGGGCTTGTGCCTGGGCGGCGAATACGGCGGCGCCATCACCTACGTCGCCGAGCATGTTTCGGATGAGCGCCGCGGCTACTACACCGGCTGGCTGCAGACCTCTCCGACGCTCGGGATCGTGGTGTCGCTGGCGGTGATCATCGCGACCCGCACCTATTTCGGCACTGACGAATTCAACGCGTGGGCATGGCGCATCCCGTTCCTGATCTCCTTCCTGCTGGTGGCGATCGCCATCTACATCCGGCTGCAGCTCGAGGAGACGCCGATCTTCCAGGAGATCAGGGCCAAGGGAGCGATGACCAAGAACCCGTGGAAGGAGGCGTTCCTCAGCGCCAATATCAAGCTGGTGCTCATCGCCTGCATCGTGGTGATCGGCGAGGGCGTCGTCTGGTACAGCGGCCAGTTCTGGGCGCTGTACTTCCTGCAGCAGGTCTCCAAGGTCGACCCGCTGACGACGGCCTACATCCTGGGGGCTGCGCTGCTGCTCGCGACACCGACCCTGATCCTGTTCGGCTGGCTGTCAGACCTGATCGGGCGAAAGCCGGTGATCCTGGCCGGCTTCCTTCTCGCGGCGGTCACCTACTACCCGCTGTATTCGTGGCTGGGACAGGTGACCCAGCCCGGCAACATCAACTATCCGGTCGCGATCTTCATCATCTTCATCCTCGTGTCCTATGTCGGGATGGTTTACGGACCGATCGGCGCGTTTCTCGCGGAATACTTCCCCGCTCGCATCCGCTACACCTCGGTTTCCGTCCCCTACCACATCGGTAACGGCTGGGGCGGCGGCCTGGTGCCGTTCATCACCTCGTGGGCGTTCGCGACGACCGGGAGCCTCGGCTACGCTCTGCTCTACCCGATCCTGGTGCCGGCGGTGTGCTTCGTGCTCGCGCTGTTCCTGATGCCGGAGACGCGCCACAACAGCATCTGGAAGGAAGTGGAGACAGCCAAGGCAATACCATAGGCCAACGGGGCCGTTGCGCGCGCGGGTTCCTTCGCGGGCCCGCTTCGTGCCGCGATGCGGTAGGTTGCACTCTCGTTCGCAGAGTTGCGCGCAACGGCGGCGGGTTGGCGAACAAAATCAAAGCCCCGGCCGCTTACGCTGCCGGGGCTTCTTCATGTCGCGTTTCGCAGGGGGGCTGGGAGGGACGCGACACTGACGCGTATCTAGGGAGAAAACCGTTGGAAGCAAGGACGCCGCAAAAGCACGCAGCTCACCGGTCAAGCAGCATACGATTGGGCCGTCATATCAGTACGTGTCAGCCGGCCTAAGGTAAGGTATGAATTGGCTCCTGCCCCGCTCGGCGCGGGAGCGGCGCATCCACAGGATTTAAGGTCATGGGCCAGAGCATCCGAGAGAAGGCCAAGGTCCGACAGAACCGGGAAGAGGACCGGCCGACGGAGGACGATATCGCCCGGGCGCGCCTGGGTCCGCGCGGTCAAGAGGACAAACCTGACACCGCGACCATGACCGAGGACAGTAAGCTGCAGACGCCCTCTCGGAGCGATCCCGGACACACGGCGTGACGCCGGGGCTGCCCGGTCCGGCTCCCGCCGCTACGCAGGGCTATCGCATATGGCGATTGTGGGATGGGCGCCAACCTCTCCAGCCGTCGTGTGGCCCCTGGGTCCCGGATCTTCGCTCGCTGGCTTCCGGGACACGAAATTATCGTGTCCCGGGCGAGTGTAGCGAGCGCCCTTGCGCGAGCAGAACGAGACACCGATCTCGGGCTTGCCCGAGATCGGCACTTATATGCGCGCAGGTCGGGTAAACCCGACCTGCGTGGACCCAGCGCAAGAAGTGCGAAGCGCCCGATCGGGAGCCGCGCCGCCTCATATGCGATAGCCCTGCGCCGCAACCGCGGCTGCTCGAGAAGGCCGTCCTAAAGGCCCTGACAAAGAAAAACCCCGCCGAAGCGGGGTTTGAGAGTTTTGGGACGGACGAGCTCCGAGGGTCATGGAGCTCGTTCCCTGCCATTCAATGCCCGACTTGCAGCAACGGTTCCGTGCCGATCAAAAAAATCCGCTGCCGCGCGAGCGGGCGCCGCCGCGCCAGATGCTCGACCTTCAGCGAATGAACGTCCCGGCGCGCAGCTCGGCCACCGCCTGCTGCAGCTCCGCCTGCGTATTCATCACGATCGGCCCGTACCAGGCGACCGGCTCCTCGATCGGCTTGCCCGAGACCAGCAGGAACCTGATGCCTTCGTCCCCGGCCTGAACCGTCACCTCGTCGCCGCTGTCGAACAGCACGAGCGAACGGTTGCCGGTGTGCTCGCGCACGAGCCCGTCGCCGCCCTGCTCCTTCTCGGTAAGAACGCCGAACGGCTCCGACGCGTCACGAAAGGTGCCCGATCCCGCGAACACATAGGCGAAGGCGTGGCGCCCGGCCTCAACCGCGAAGCTCTTGCGCCGCCCCGGCGGCACCGAGATGTCGAGATAGCGGGGCTCCGCCGCGACCCCGTCCACGGGACCGCGCTTACCCCAGAACTCACCGCAAATGACGCGGACGCGGGTGCCGTCGTCGTCGACGGCTTCGGGAATCTCGCCCGCGGGAACGTCCTGGTAGCGTGGCGCCGTCAGCTTGAGGGACGAGGGCAGGTTAGCCCAAAGCTGGAAGCCGTGCATTCGGCCCTTGGCATCGCCCTGCGGCATTTCCTGATGCAGGATGCCGCGGCCGGCGGTCATCCACTGCACGTCGCCCGCGCCCAGCGTGCCGCGATTGCCGAGGCTGTCGCCATGCTCGACGGTTCCTGCGAGGACATAGGTGATGGTCTCGATGCCGCGGTGGGGATGCCACGGAAATCCGGCGCGGTAGTCCTCGGGACGCTCGTTGCGGAAATCATCGAGCAGCAGGAAGGGATCGTACTCCCCGGTATCGCCGAACCCGAAGGCCCGGCGCAGTTTCACTCCCGCGCCTTCGATCGCGGGCTGGGACTGGACAATGCGTTTGACGGGACGAATGGACATGATGGCTCGCAGGCTGCGGTTGATCGCGCAACCTATGTAGGCATCGGCGCCGGCCTCGTCGAGGCTGCGCCTGTTGGGCTGCAGCCTTGCAAGCGCAGCGGGCACGCGACCCGCCGGGCCGTCAGCAGTCGCGGCAGATCTGCAGCTTCTGATCCAGCCCGCGCTCCCCGGGAGTCCTGCCGGCGCCATTCTCGTCGCGCTGCACGTCAGGCGGCAGATCCTGCGGCCGTGGTTGCCGGTGGCCGACGGGCGCCTGCGCCCGGCCTTCGGTCGCGGCGGAGCGCGGCGGATTGTTCGGCGCGGGCGCAGGGTTGTTCTGCGCCAATGCCACGCCCGGGATCGCACCTGCCGCCGTGATCGCGGCGGCCAGCACCAGGCGCCGAGTGATGCCTCCCGGCGCAGGAGGGCAAGCTCGCGCTGCGCCGTATGCGAAGCTCCGATTCATTTTCGCCTCCTTCTCAAAGGAAGACCGTCCCGGTACTTGTGGGTATTGCATTCACTTATTGTAGCCGCGGCAGCTGCGCGCCGTTTGATCCGGATTGCGGTTCCAGGTTCACCTTGTGCTGAAGCCGCGAGCGGGGGCTCAGTGCACGATCCGCCCGTCGTCCGCAGATCGGTGCCGGGTGAGAGATTTGAACTCCCGACCAACGGTTTACAAAACCGCTGCTCTACCACTGAGCTAACCCGGCAATCGCTTGGCAGAGGCTTCGCTTCTTTGTTCTCAGATGAGAACAAAGCTACCGCTCTGCTTCCTTTTGGTTTCTGTATGGCCTCGCGCACGCTGGCGTCAACCTGCGCCGTCGCATCCGCAACCATGCCCTGGTGGACATGGTTGTATAGGCGCGATCCCAACTTTCCTGAGTTTAATTGCCCAGGAGCCCACGCTCGCACTCGCGCGCGCGGCTTAGGGCGTGCCCCAGCCGTTAAGGCGCCAGGCGATCGCTCGATGCTTGCCGCGGGCTGAATCGACTGAACGCCGCGCCACCGGGTCAATAATATCCGTACGGGCCGCGCCAGGACCTGTATCCGGGATAGTACGGGTACGGGCGGCGATAGTATCGGTAGTAACGAGGATAACGATAGCCGGCGTAGCCGTAGGCCGGGTAGGCATAGCCATAGGAGTAGGCCGGATAACCGTAGGCCGGATAACCGTAGGCTGGGTAAGAGTAGTAAGGACGCGCCAGTGCCGCGCCAACGAACGCACCGAGCGCGAACGCACCGATGCCCCACCCCCACCCCCAGCCCCATCGAGCTTCCGCCTGTGTCGGCATCGAGATCGTGGCTGTCGCCAAGCTGCCCGCCAGCACCAATGCAGTCAGAGGTCGTTTCATGGGGTGTTTCCTCCTTATGTGTGCTGCGTAGGCAATTCTCTCCGTGTGCCGGAGTTCCGTACGCACGGGTGGTAGCTCGCCTAAGAGTAGCCCAGAAGCCCGCCAAGTCTTGGCCCGCTGCCGTGACCGACGCGGCAGCGACGCGCCAAAAATAATTCCGGAATGTCAAACAAGCGCCGACACGGGGGGCGGCTCAGTGGCTCATCAAGAAGTGGCAAAGCGGCAATTCCGACCATTGGTCTGGCCCGCAATCAGTATCCGCCTCGCCATCACTGAACATTGGCTGGGCGGTCGGATAGACTTGAACAGGGCGGCTATCGCCAACAGGGCGGCTATCGCGGCAGCTGCTGGCACTCACGCCCCGGAACGCTTACCTGTCCGGAATGTTCAGCCCTTGGGGCGAGAAGGACCGACAGGAATGCGAGCCTATCACCGACAGTTTGCTCTCGTGATCGCAGCGATCATGGCGACGACATCCGCTGTCATGCCCGCGGACGCGCGCGCAAAAAAGAAGCAAAGCCAGTACCAACAGTATCAAGCTCAGACCCCGTCACTTGACGGCCGCATCACCGGTCGCACGCGCACCTGCGGATTCGACAGCCTCCAATACGACGGCTACGGGGTCCCGTACGGGCCGTATTGCCACTGAGCCGCCGCCGCCTGCCGCAAGCCCCGTCTTGGGGCGCAGCGTGCAAACGGCACGTACTTGCGCGCGCACCGACTTGCGCGGGCGCCGGCGCCGGCGCACGCGGTTTGCAGCGCGGCGATGTGTCGAGCCGCGGCGGTTAAACGTCGCACCCGAGTGTGTTCTGCATCACAGACCGACGCGGTGCGATTTCGTATGCCTCATAGCCGGATACCTCGCTTGAACGGAGGCATGCGCCATGGTCGGGACCTGGGATTGGATTCTGATCTATTCAATTCTGTTCCTGCTCGCTGGAATGCTTGTCGGCTACGAGCACAAGTCCGACGACCATCGTCACGACCGGGCACGGCGCCGGCGCTGACAGGCGGCAGGCATGCTAGCGCATGTCCCGGAAAAGTGGGCGCCGGTTTTCCGATGAGGACATGCGCAACATCAAAACATCTGGAGCTCGAGCGCAGATTCGGCGAGAGGCCCCTTACTGCTTGGGAATGCCGGCGCGCTCAATCACCGCCGCCCATTTGGCGATGTCGGCTTTAAGCCGCGCCTTCAACTCTTCCGGGGTGCTGGCCTTGGCCTCGATCCCGAGGTCGGCATAGCGCTGCTTCACCTCGGGTATCGCGACGATCTCATGGACGGTCTTGTTCAACAAATTGATGATGTCCGCAGGCGTGCCGACTGGGGCGAACAGCCCGTTCCATGATGTCACCTCGTAGCCGGCGACTCCGGCTTCTGCGACGGTCGGCACGTCGGCCAGGAACGGCGAGCGGCGCGGCCCGGTGGTGGCCACCGCCCGCATCTTCTTCTCCTGCAGCGTCGGTTTCATCGGGGCGTAGAAGTCGACCATCAGTTGGACGTCGTTGCGCAGCAGGGCCACGATCACGTCGGGCGTGCCGCGGTAGGGAATGATCTGGAAGTTGAGCCCGGCGGAAGATTTGAGCAGCTCGGCGGCGAGGTTCTGCGTGCCGCCGACATTGATGGTGCCGACGTTGAGCTTGCCGGGCTGCGCGCGCGCCTTCTGGATGAACTCGGCGAGCGTCTTGAACTCGGAATCGATATTGGTGGCGAAGATGAGATCGAACGAGCCGATGGTCGAGATGGTGGCGAACTCCTTCACCGGATCGAACGGCAGCGCCTTGTAGATGGCGGCGCTGATCGCAGTGCCGTTCGTCACCAGCCCGAGGGTGTAGCCGTCGGGCGCCTGCGAGAGCACGGCGCGGGCGGCTGCGATGCCGCCCGGTCCGGGCTGATTTTCCACCACGAACCGCTGGCCGAGCTTGTCGCCGAGCTTCTCCGCTGCGATGCGCGAGGTGATGTCGGCGACGCCCGCCGCGGCGAAAGGCAGGACGAACCGGACCGGACGGCTGGGATAGGCCTGCTGGGCCAGCGCGCGACCCGGAAGCATCCCAGCCGCCGCGGCGGCGGCGAGCGCGTTTGAAAACTGCCGTCGCGTCACGCGATCCTTGATCATGTTCGCCTTTCCCTCCTCTACCGCTCGTTGCGCCGAGGCAGCGCTCGCGGTCCTCGGCGGCCATGCTGGATCAAGCACGGCCGCGAGCGGCGCGCAACACGGTTGCGTGCACGCGGCACGCGGTGACGACGCAACGTCACAGTTTCTCCTCGATCACGCTCAGCCGAACGTCGTCCTCGATCAACCGCCAGATGTGATCGACGTAGCGCACGAATTCAGCCGTGCGCTTGATCGCGAGCGCACGCGGACGCGGCAACGCAATCGCGACGCTCTCCAGGAGCCGGCCCGGCCGGCGGGCAAAGACAAGCACGCGGTCGGAGAGGAAGACTGCCTCGTCGATCTGATGGGTCACGAACAGCACGGTCTTGCGCCCTTCTTCCCAGATGCGCATCAGCTCGGTCTGCATGATTTCGCGGGTCTGCGCATCGAGCGAGGAAAACGGCTCGTCCATCAGCAGAATTTCGGGGTCGATCGCGAGCGCGCGCGCGAGATTGACGCGCTGGCGCATGCCGCCGGAGAGCTGGCGCGGATGATAGTTCTCGAAGCCCTCGAGCCCGACGAGCTTCAAGAGCTCCAGCGTGCGCTGGCGCTCGGCGGGACCGACCCGGCCGGCGATCTCGCGGCCGATGATCGCATTCGCGAATACGGTGCGCCAGGGAAGCAGATTGTCGGTCTGGAACACGAAGCCGCGGTCGCCACCGGGACCGCGCACCGCGCGGCCGTCGAGCACCACCTCGCCCGCGGACGCGGGCTCGAGCCCTGCCACGATACGCAGGAAGGTGGTCTTGCCGCACCCGGAAGGGCCGACCACCGAGATGAATTCTCCGCGCGCGACCGAAAGCTCGATCGCCTGCAGCGCCTGCAGGTCGCCGAACACCTTGCTGAGACCGCTGATTTCGAGCTTCGATATCACGAGGCTGCTAGTCCTTGGTCCAGGGCACGAGCCGACCCTCCAGCCAGCCGAAGCCGGCGGTCAGGATGATGCCGGCGGCGGCGAGCACAACCACGCCGGCAAACAGGTTGGGCATGTTGAAGGAGTCGGCCGATTGCGAGATCAGCTGGCCGAGACCGGCGCGCGCGCCGAACAGCTCCGCCACCACCACCCCGATCAGGCCGCGGCCGATGCCGAGCTTCAATCCGGCGAGGATGAACGGCACCGCCGACGGCAGCGACACCTTGAAGAAGATCTGCCGGGGCGTAGCCCCGAACGAGCGCAGCATCTCGATCAGGCGCTCGCTGGTCGTGCGCAGGCCCGCCTCGGTGTTGATGGTGACCGGAAACAGCACCAGGAAGACGACCACCAACACCTTCGACCAAATGCCGATGCCGAGCCAGAGAATGAACAGGGGCGCGAGCGCAATGGTCGGCGTAGCGTAGAGCCCGGAGATCCACGGCTGCAACATCCGCTTCATCATCGCGCTTTCCGCCATGGCGAAGCCGATGATCACGCCCAGAATGCTCGCGATCAGGTAGCCGAGCGCAAACTCGATGGCGCTGATCGAGAGGTGGCGCCACAGCTCCCCGGTTTTCGCCAGCGCCACGATCGCTGCGAAGATCTGCGAGGGGGCGGCAAGAAAGAGCGCGTTGGTGACGAGAAAGCGGCTGATGACCTCCCACAGCAGTAGCCCGGCCGCGACCGAAAGAATGCCCGCGAAGTAGAGCCGCGAGCGGGCGGCTTGTGCGTCGCGCGGCCGAGCGACCGGCCGTTGCGCCGCTTGCGCAACACGCTCGCTGCGCTCCCCTTCGACCGCGGGGACCGCAAGCTCGGCGCGACTGCTCTCCTGCACGCGCTATCCCCCACCGCGCCGCTCCCCCGCAGGAAGGGGAGAACGAGATCGAATCTGCCGCTCGCGCCGGTGCCGCTTCACGCGCTTGCGCTCGCGCTCAATCCTTCAACTGCGTCACGCCCGGCAGGATGAAACGCTCGACGTCGGTCGGACCTTCGACGTCGCCCAGACCCTTGAGCGCCTGGATGAGCGCGCTCATCTTGGTCTTCGAGACCCTGCCGGTGACCTCGAAGAAATGGTTCTTGTGCAGGAAATCGTACGACTTGGCGACATCGTCCTCTTTGAGCTTGCTCGCGTCGACCATGATCTTGATGGCCGCGGCGCGATTCTGCGGATCCGCGAACCAGGCCATGCTCTTGTTGTGGACGGAGAGCACCTTTGCGAGCGTCGTCGCGTGCGCGGCCGCCCAGGCGCGCCCGACCACCGCGCCGGCGAATGGCAACTCCGGCGCGTAGTCGATGGTGAGGCCGAGATTGGTGAAGCCCGCGGATTCGGCATAGAAATTGAACGGGGGAAGCAGGATCGCGGCATCGACCGCGCCCGACTGCAGCGCCGAGAAGCGCGCGGAGGTAGCGCCGGCGAACACGGTATCGTAGTCGGCGGGCTTCACGCCGTGGGGACCGGCCATGCGCTCGAGATAGATGCGGGTGATGTCCTTGGGCCCCCCGATCGAGATGGTCTTGCCCTTGAGATCAGCCCAGGTCTTGATTGCGGGCTTCGCCAGCAGCGCGTAGGGCGGAGCCTGCATCTCAATCCGCACGATCGCGATCGGCGAGCCCTTGTCGATGGCGCGGATAGGATCGGCGAGTCCGGTCGACAGCGCGAGATCGAGCGAGCCGCCGGTGAGCTGCTGCACCAGCGCCGCGCTCGACTGGATGAAGACGAGATCGGGCTTCAAGTCCGCGGCGGCGTAATAGCCTTGGGTCAGGCCGATATAGACCGGCCAGTGGGTGGACGAGACCGCGCCGACCATACCCACCGTCACCGTTTCGGCCCTCGCAACCGGCGCGGCGACGATAGCCGCGCCCGCGAGCAGCGCTCCGCATACAGTTCTCATGAGTCGGCTCATGCGTTTCTCCTTGATCCTCATTGCACCTTGCTCTGCGCGCGATAGTGCCGCGCGATCTCCACCCCGGTCGCCTTCCAGACCCGCGCGTGCCGGCAGATATAGGCGAGCGCGGCGTCGAACGCGTCGATGCGATGCGGCACACCCGTGAGATAGGGATGCAGCGCGATCGCCATGACGCGTCCGGACTCCGCGCCTTCGCGATAGAGCACGTCGAACTGCCGGCAGATCATGTCGCGGAATTCGTCGGCGGTGCGATGCGCGCGCTCGAAGACCGGCTTGTCGTTGATCTCGTGACTGTAGGGCACGGACACGAGATGCCGTCCGTCTTCAAGCTTCATGGCGTAAGGCTGGTCGTCATTGGTCCAATCACAGACATATTCGCAGCCTTCCGCCGCCAGGAGATCGAGCGTATTCCAGGTCTCCTGCAGCCCCGAGCCCAGCCAGCCCACCGGCCGCGCGCCCGCGGCCTTGGCGATGGTCGCGAGTGCGCGCTGGATGATCCCCGCCTCCTCGTCCGCGGGCGCCTCGTTGAGGCGACGCGTGTTGCTTTCGCAGTGGCCCATCCACTCCCAACCGCGCGCCTTGCCCTCCTCGATGATCTCAGGATGGTGGGCGCACAGATCGCTGTTGAGCGCGACGGTGGCGCGGATGCCATGGCGGTCGAGCACTTGCATGAGGCGGAAAACACCCACCCGGTTGCCGTAGTCGCGCGCGGACCATGATGGAATGTCGGGCACCGGCGTGCCGGGGCCGCCCGAGCCGGCCGGCACCTTCTCCATCAGCGAGAAGAACTCGATATTCGGAATCACCCACAGCGCGACGTGCGCGCCGTCGGGCCAAGTCAGGCGCGGGCGGCGGGTGATCGGCGAATAGGCAAACGGGCCATAATGCGAAGGCTTCATGCGCGCATCAACTCGCTTTCCGCACCGCCATTCCGTCGAGGTGCGCGGTCACCTCGTCGACATGCATGACGTCCGTGTATTTGTGGTGCAGGTCGAACAGATTGACCTTGTGCGAGAGAATGCTGCGATCGAAGCAGCACTCCTCCACCAGGACCACGTGGTAGCCGTGGGAATAGGCGTCGACCGCGGTGGCGCGCACGCAGCCGGAGGTGCTTTCGCCGCAGATGATCAACGTGCGCACTCCGAGTTGGGTGAGATGGGCGATGAGCGGCGTGCCGAAGAACACGCTGGCGCGCTGTTTGGTGATGATCACGTCCTGCGGCTGCGGCTTGAACTCGGGCCGGATGGCGTAGTCGGCGGGATCGACCGGCGGCTTGTTGCGCTTGGTCGCGGTCACCAGGCTCGGGCGGCTCTCCGCGCGCACGTCGCCAGTTGAGTAGAACACCGGCAGGCCGGCGCCGCGCGCCGCCGCGAACAGGCGCTTGGTCGGCTCGATCGCGGCATAGGCATATTCGCCGCAGCTGTTGGGATGCGTCTTGGCGAGCTGCGCCGGCGGGCGCGCGCCGCCGCGATAGACCACGTCGTAGAGGTCGACCGCGAGCAGCGCCGGGCTCGGCCCGACGAACACTTTGCGCCGGTAGCTGGAATAGACCTCCAGCACGTCCGGGGTGACGATGTCCTTCCAGCAATGATCCTCGAAGTCGTCGGTCATGGCCGCTCCCCTCGCGAAGTTTTTGGCCGAGGCTTGATCGCAATCGCCAGCGAGCCTATCGGGGCACGCGGACGATGTACATGCAAGAGCCGTTCCGGATGTCCGGCGCGGTCACCTTGCCGCGCCGTTCATGCGCCGCCCTCGCCTTGCCCCGATGGCTTCCACGGCAACAGGAACGGTATCCCGTCGCGCTCGCCGCGCACCACTTCGACGCCATAGGCCTGCGCGAGATTGTCGTCGGTGAGCACTCGCGCGGGCGCCCCCTGCGCCAGAATTCCGCCGCGTGCGAGCAGCACGAGACGGTCGCAGAAACGCATCGCCAGCGCCAGATCGTGCAGCACCACGATCACGCCGCGGTCCTCCCCGGCGATGGCCCGCAGCAATTGCATGACCTGCAGTTGATGCAGCGGATCGAGCGCCGCGATCGGCTCGTCCGCCAGCATCACGCGCGCGTCGACCGCGAGCGCGCGCGCCAGCAGCACGCGCATGCGCTCTCCGCTCGAGACCTGCGCCAATGTCCGGCTGCGCAGGGACATGATGGCGGTGGCCGCCATCGCCTGCTCGATCGCGTCTCGATCGGCGGCAGTGACGCCCTGAAATGGCCGCCGATGCGGGAGGCGGCCGAGCGCAACCAGCGCGTCGACCCGCATCGGCCAGTGCACGCTTGCGTCCTGGGCGAGATAGGCGAGCCGTCGCGCGAGCTCGCGTCTGCCGAGCTCGGCCGCGCTGCGTCCGCGATAGCGCACTCTGCCGCCCTCGGGCGCGCGCAGACTGGCCAGCACCCGCAGCAGCGTGGTCTTGCCGGCGCCGTTGGGTCCGATGAGACCGACCATCTCGCCGGCGCGCATCGCGAAGTCGACGCCTTCGAACAGGGCGACCGCACCGAAGCGCACGGAAATCGCATCCGCCTCGATCTCCATCACGCCTCCTCGCGCAGCCGGTAGATCAGGCCGAACAGGAACGGCGCGCCGATGATTGCGGTCACCACCCCGAGCTTGAGCTCGGGCCGGATCGGCAAGATGCGAACACCAATATCGGCGGCGAGCGTGAGCGCCGCGCCGCCCAATCCGCTCACCAGCAACAGCCGTCCCGGCCGATGCGCCACCAGCGGCCGCAGCAGATGCGGCATCACGAGCCCAACGAAAGCGATCGTTCCCGTTACGGCAACGGCGCTGCCGACCGCCAGTGCGGTCCCGGCGACAAGCTGCAGCCGCAGGCGGGCTAGATCGAAGCCCAGGCTCTGGGCGGTGTCCTCGCCGAGCGTCAACGCATCGAGCGCCGGCCCCGATAGGATGAGCAGCCCCCAGCCCAGCAGCATCAACGGCAGAACCAGCCACACGTAAGGCAGGCTGCGGTCGGCCAGCGAGCCCAGCAGCCAGAACACGATCTCGGTGACTGCATAAGGATTGGGCGAGAGGTTGAGCGCGAGCGCAGTCAGCGCGGCCGCGAAACTGTTGATGGCGACGCCGGCAAGGATGAGCGTCATCGTGCCGGCGCCGCGCCCGGCGAGCCCGTACAGCAGCACGGTGGCGGCCGCGGCGCCCGCGATGCCGCCAAGCGGCAGCGCCAGCGCGAAGGCGCCGGCCAAGCCGAAGTAGAATATCGCGACCGCGCCGAACGCGGCCGCGCCCGACACCCCGATGATGCCCGGCTCGGCCAGCGGATTGCGCAGCAACCCCTGCATGCCGGCCCCGGTAATGCCGAGACTGAAGCCGACAAAGCAGCCCAGCAGCGCACGCGGCAGCCGCAGCTCGACCAGCACCAGCGCGCCGAGGGTCTTGTTCCCGTTGGCGATGTCCGAGAGCGCCTGCGCCAAGTCGAGCGGCGCGTAACCCGTGGCGAGCGAAATGCACCAGAGGACGAGGACGAGAAGCGAGAGACAGACGAGCAGCAGAGCATGCGGCGGCGCCCAAGCGTGCTCCGCCGGCTCGAGCGCCGCGGCCGGCATCATCGGGGCGCTTCCGCGCCGCCGGCCTCGGCGGCGACCCGCCTCAGCCGCTCGATCGCCTCGACCACTGCCGGCCCGCCGCAGTTCCACAGCCGGCCGGGAAGCACCACGAGGCGGGTTCGGCCCGCGAGCGCCGTGAGCACCGGATGGCGCAGGATGTCGGTCGCGAGCGCCGGCGGTCCGTCGCGGCTCGCGCTCAGAATCAAAACGTCGGGATCTTCCGTGACGATCGTTTCCAGAGGAACCTGCCCATACTTGTCGATCGCGAGCTCCGCGGCGACGTTGGTAAGTCCGGCGCGCGTCATGATGTCGTCGAGCAGCGTCCCTTTGGCCATGGTCATGCCATTCGGATTGAGCACGGCGGCCCGCGGGCGCGCGGATGCCGCGGGCAACACGACAGCGGCGAGGCTTCGGTCCATGTCGCCGATGACCGCTTCGCCTCGATCGTGCTCGCCGACCAGGTCGGCAATCTCTTTGATCTGGTTGCGCACGTCGGTCAGGCTGTTCGGGACGCCCAGCACATGCAGTGGAATGCCGGCTCGCTTGAGCATCGCGACCGTCGCCGGCGCGCCGTAGGCCCCGGCGATGACGAGATCCGGCTTCAGCGCAATGATCTCCTCGGCGCGCCCGTGATTGATCGGAATGCCGGCCGCGATTTCGGCGACATTCGAATTCCGACGATCCCGAGAGAGCCAGGTGACCGACGCCACGTTCTGCGGTTGCGCAAGCCGCAGAACAAGCTCGTCGGCGCACAGGTTGAGCGAGACGACACGCCTCGGCGTCGGCGCGGGATCACCCGCGCCAAGGGATGGATTCGTGAGCAGCAGGGCGCCCGCAGCGAAGACGAGAAACCCAAGAACGCGAGTCGTCGTCATGCGCCGTCATCCGTTGACGAGCCGGACTGCAGCATGGACGCCAAAGCCGGATCGATTGAGTCCCGAGAAGCTGTGAATAGTGCTCGCCGAACGGATTGTCGATCCGCGCGAATCGGCTGCGCCCTATTCCTTCGCCGCCGGCGCGGTCTCGGCCATCAGCCAGCCCAGATAGTCCTCGTCGACGCTCGCCAGCGGGATCACCAGGATCGCCGGCGTGCTGTAGGAATGCATCTCCTTGACCGCGCGGCGGACGCGCTCGGCCAGCGCGTCGCGGGTCTTGATGATCATCACCGCTTCCTCGCCGCGCTCGACGGCGCCCTGCCACCAGTAATGCGAGATCATGCCGGGGATAATATTGACGCAGGCGCACAGGCGGCGCTCGACCAGCGCCCGCCCGGCCCGTTCCGCCTCGACAACCGAGGGAAAGGTCGTATAGACGAGGACCGCGCGCTCCATGTTCTCTCACCTTGCCGATCGCCGGCGCCGCCAAGCGGCCGAAATGCACCGACCTTGCCGTCCATGAGCCCCGCGAACGCGAGCTTCGAGCGGATCGCCTTCGTCGCAAGCCCCATCGCGGAGGCGCAGGAGGCACTGCAACGGCTGTCGGCGCGCTACGGCAACGCGCCCGCCACGGCCGCCGACGTGATCGTCGCGCTCGGCGGCGACGGCTTGATGCTGCAGACCCTGCACCGGTTCATGAAGACGGGCAAGCCGATCTATGGCATGCACCGCGGCACCGTCGGTTTTCTCATGAACGAATATTCTCCCGAGGACCTGCCGCAGCGGCTGGCCAAGGCCCAGATCACGGTGATCCACCCGTTGCTCATGTGCGCCCACAACCAGAGCGGCGACGCCTTCGAGTTCCACGCCTTCAATGACGTCTTCCTCTACCGCCAGACCTATCAGGCGGCGCGGCTGCGCATCCTGGTCGACGGCGAGGAGCGGCTGCCCGAACTCGTCGCCGACGGCGTGCTGGTGGCGACCCCCGCCGGATCAACCGCCTACAATCTCTCCGTCCAGGGACCGATCATCCCGATCAGCGCGCCGCTGATGGCGCTGACCCCGATCAGCCCGTTTCGGCCGCGCCGCTGGCGTGGCGCGCTCTTGCCCGATAGTGCGCGCGTGCGCGTCGACGTCCTCGAGCCCGAGAAGCGACCGGTGGCGGCGGTCGCCGACCATGATGAGGTGCGCTCGGTCTCATCGGTCGACGTCGCTATGGATCACAGCATCTCGATGCGGATGCTGTTCGATCCTGACCACAGCCTCGACGAGCGCATCCTGCGCGAGCAATTCGGCTACTGACCGCGCGGCCCGCGCTGGTGCGCCGCACCGCGGACGCAGGCGATCGTTCAGCCTTGCTGGCCGATCAAAAAGCGGCGAAACCTGCACGGTCGACAGAGCGACCCGCCCGCGTGATAATATCGCTCCGGCCGATCCGCGGCCGTTGCGGCGCGCGCGGCCGATCGCAGCATGGCGGGGCGAGCGATGTTCTCCAAGCTCAAAGCGGCATGGGCGCGTTTCGTCGGCGCGGGCGCAAGCACCGAAGCCGACGCGGCGGCCGCGCCGGCGGTCGAGTACAAGGGCTATCGCATCCGAGCGACCCCATTTCGCGCCGACGGCATCTATCAAACCGCCGGGATCATCGAGAAGGACGCGCCCGACGGACTCAAGACGCATCGCTTCATTCGTGCCGATACCCACCACAATCGCGAGGACGCGGTCGCGTTCACCATCGCCAAGGCCAAGCAGATCATCGACCTGCAGGGCGACCGGGTATTCGCTTAGCCGCGTGCAGGCCGACGTGTCCCGCCGAGGAGCGCTCTCGCGCGACGGCCGCGTAGGTCGATCAAATGGGAGCTAGGCTAGGCCCCTTGCTCGCCCCGGATCATTCTTTGCAGGATCTGCTTGTAGCGGACCGGCCCCACGTCGATCGCGAGGATGACCGGATCGACCGGCGTCAGCGCGGAATCGATGATCTCCTGTTGCGCTTCGATGACCGGGGCGTCCTGCTCTTCGAAGGCAAACCGTCGCGTGGTCGATATCTTGTTCTGGATCTGCGCATTGAGCTCGTCGTCCGCGGTCAGGACGTTGAAGCGCACCGCAGTGAAGAAATAGTGAGTGGTCTTGTCGGTTTCCGGCGTCAGCATGTGGATGGCGTTATAGCCGGTTCCGCTTTCGGGCACCGCCCCGGGCATGCAGATTCCGGTCACCAGACGCAGGTTGCTGGGCGGCATCCAGCGCATGCGGGTGAACTTGTCGACCCGCTCCGGGCGCGTCGGCATCAGAATCGCGAACAATCCTGGCGGCGCCGCATTATGGGCGTGCCGCCCGACGACGATGTCGTCGCCCTCCTGCTCCACGCTGATCTCGGACTCGACCGTGTCTGAATTGCCGAGAATTCCGTCGTGCAGATAGGAGGTATGGCTCAGGTCGAGCAGATTATCGATGATGAGCTCGTAATTGGCGCGAATGGTGAGACGGTCGCGCTTGGTCGCGTGCATCTCCGGAACGTTGTCGAGCACGCTGAAGTCAGGCACCTTCGAAGCATCAGCCGGCCGGTCGCCCATCCATATCCAGATCGCCTTGTGTTTCTCGGTCACGGGATAGCTGCGGACGCGGGCACGCGGGGGGATGTTCTTCGTGCCGTGCGGGTTCAAGACGCAGGCCCCGGAAGAATCGAATTCGAGTCCATGGTAAGGGCACTGGACGCAGTCGCCCCTGACGATCTTTCCCATGTGCAGGGGTGCGAACCGGTGTGGGCAGCGATCCTGCAGCGCAGCGACATTGCCATCCGCCTTCCGGTAGAGAACGACCGGCTCCTTGAGTATCGTGCGGCCGAGCAATTGTCCGTCGCCGAGGTCATCCGACCAGGCGGCCACATACCACGCGTTGCGCAGATACGCTCCGCTGACCATTTTCTTCCTGCTTTCGAGGAGGTCGCGGTCGGGTCCTGCTGCGTGCGTCATTCGCGTGCTCTCCGTACGATACCACAGCCGCGTGGCGGGCGCCGATGCGGCAATCAACTTCGAACGTCTGCGCGCCCGCGCGCCAGATTGCGCGAATTATCTTGCGGGAGCTCGGCACCGGTCAAGGCGACCGGCGGATAGCCCCGAGGCTGTCGCTCGCGATGCAACTTGGACGCCATGCCGGGATAGGCGGGCTATCGGCTGGACCTCGCTACCCGGTCGGCCTAGGCTTTCTCGCCCGCGCTCGGGAGGATCAGATGAGAAACCAACGCGTCGCGCCCGTCGTTCTCGCGGCCGCGCTTGCCGCCATGTTGCAGGCGGCTCCTGCGGCGGCCGAGCTCAAGACGCAAACGGTGGATTACCGGCAGGGCGACACCGCGCTCGAAGGTTATCTCGCCTACGAGGATGCGCCCGCCGGCAAACGCCCGGGCGTCCTGCTGTTGCACCGGCGTGACGGCATGTCCGAGCTCACGCGCGAGAATGCACAGATGCTGGCGCGGCTGGGCTACGTGGCGTTCGCCGCAGATATCTTCGGCAAGAGCGTGCGCCCGAAAGAAGTCAAGGAGATGCAGGAGCAGTCCGCGATCTACAACAAGGATCGCGCGCTCATGCGCGCCCGCGCTCAGGCCGCTTTCGACGTGTTGCGGCAGAACCCGCTCGCCGATCCGGCGCGGCTCGCCATGGTCGGCTACTGTTTCGGCGGCACGGTTGCGGTCGAGCTGGCGGAGACCGGGGCGCCGGTGCTTGGAACCGTTACGATCCACGGCTCGTTCCGCAACTTTGCGCCGGCGGCTGCCAGCAACATCAAGGGGCGCTTCCTCATCCTGCACGGGGCCGAGGACCCGGTCGCGCCGCTGGAGGAGGTCAACGCACTGATCAGGGATTTCCGCGCCGCCAAGCTCGATTGGCAGATGGAGTTGTACAGCGGCACCGCACACGGCTTCTCCACGCCGAAGAACAAGGCGGAAGAGCGCGCCAATGCGCTCGCGCAGGCCGCGATGGCGAGGTTCTTCAGCGATATTTTCGGCAACTGACCGCGCGGCGAGGAGCGGCATGGCGCGCCAGCCCTGCGCGCCGCGCACCGAGGAGACAACCCGATGACACAAGCGACCGAGGTCCGCCGCCACGAGCGCGGCGGCATCTATTTCGACGACTTCGTGGTCGGCCATCTCTACGAGCACCCGCTGCGGCGCACCGTCACGCAGATGGACAACATGTTGTTCTCCAACATGACGCTCAACCCGCAGCCGCTGCACATCGACCGTCACTTCTGCGAGCAGGAAACCGAGTGGGGCCAGCCGCTGATGAACTCGCTGTTCACGCTCGGCCTGATGATCGGCATCATGGTCAATGACCTCAGCGTCGGCACCACGATCGCCAATCTCGGCATGACCGAGGTGAAATTCCCGCATCCGCTGTTCGAAGGCGACACCGTCCACTGCACCAGCGAGGTCATCAGCAAGCGCGAGTCGACCTCGCGGCCGGGCGCCGGCATCGTCGAGTTCCACCACCGCGCCTACAATCAGGACAACAAGCTGGTGGCCGAATGCCGCCGGCAGGTCTTCATGCGCATGCGGCCGCGCTGATGCGCTCGCTGCTGTTCGTGCCGGCCGACGGCGGCAACAAGCTCGACAAGGCGATGGCGAGCGGCGCCGACGCGGTGATCATCGACCTCGAGGATTCGATCGCACCCGACCGCAAAGCGCGCGCGCGCCGGAGCGCGGCGGATTTCGTCGGCGCCGTGGTGACGGCCGCCGACCGCCCGCGTCTGCTGATTCGCGTCAACGGCTTGACCACAGGCCTGACCGACGCCGACCTCGACGCCGTGGTGGCGGCGCGGCCCGACGCCATCATGTTGCCGAAAGCCGAGGGCGGCACCGACGTCGTCCATGCCGACGCCAAGCTCGCGGCGCGCGAGGCGCTCGCGGGCCTGCCCGAAGGTCACATCAAGATCATCGCGATCGCGACCGAAACCGCGGCCGCGCTGTTTCGCGCCGGCAGCTACCGCGACGCGAGCGCGCGGCTCGCCGGCCTCACCTGGGGCGCCGAGGACCTGTCCGCCGAGCTCGGCGCGCAGGCCAACCGCGGTGCCGACGGCCGCTTCCTCGATCCCTACCGGCTCGCGCGCACGCTCTGCCTCGCGGGCGCGGCCGCCGCGCGGGTGCCGGCGATCGACACCGTCAGCGTCGACTTTCGCGATCTCGCGGCGCTGCGGCGCGAGAGCGAGGACGCGCAGCGCGACGGCTTCACCGGCAAGATGGCGATCCATCCGGCGCAGATTGCCGTCATCAACGAGGTGTTCACGCCCACGCCGGCAGCGATCGCGCAGGCGCGCGCCATCGTCGCCGCATTCGCCGCCGATCCCGACCGCGGCACCATCGGCATCGACGGCGTGATGTACGACCGCCCCCATCTCGAGCGCGCCCGGCAACTGCTGGCGCGGGCCGCGGCCGGGGGCATCACTTAGCCCGTCAGGCCACGCGTTCGATGCCACGGCCCCGAACGGCGAAATCGGACGATCCGTAAATCTGCACGTCGGAAGGGACTGGTTCGTCAACCGGACGATCCGATGTTGCGGGCATACAGCAGAGAGCGGACGATAGAAGAGGAGACCTACTTCTCCTCCCCGTACACCGCCTTCGGATCGAAGGTGCGCTCGCCGTCGCGCAACTCGAGCTTCACTGCGCCACTCCGGCCGAGCGGCACGGCGCGGTAGAAGCAGGAGCGCCGGCCGGTATGGCACGCCCCCGCCCCGGCCTGGTCGACCTTGATCCATACCGCATCCTGGTCGCAGTCGACGCGCATCTCGAGGACGCGCTGGGCGTGGCCGGATGACTCGCCCTTGCGCCACAATGCGCGCCGCGACCGGCTGAAGTACCAAGCCTCGCCGGTGGCGATGGTCTTCTGCAGTGCCTGCGCATCCATGTGCGCGACCATCAGCACGTCGCCGCTGCGGGCGTCGGTGGCGATGCAGGTGATGAGGCCGTCGGCGTCGAACTTCGGCGCCAAGGCCCGGCCCTCCTCGACCTCCTCGGTCGATCCGGGCGTCGCGAAGGTGGGAGGCGTCTCGGGCATGGTGGCTCGTTGATCACAGCTGTCGTCCCCGCACAAGCGGGGACCCATTTTCCAAGAGGCCGCGGTTTGTTGGCGCGACGGGTCCCTGCTTTCGCCGGGACAACATTGAACTGAAATCAGAAAGACGACGCAAACCTAAGGAGTCGACCCTTCAACGGTCGACCCCGCGCAGCATCGTGATGAATCGGACCTGGTCCTCCGGGTTGTCCCGGAAGCTTCCGGTAAACTGCGTCGTGATGGTCGAGGAGCCGGGCTTCTCCACCCCGCGCACCGACATGCACATGTGCTCGGCCTCGATCATGACCGCCACGCCGCGCGGGTTCAGTATCTCCTCGATCGCG
>DATBKV010000125.1:0-5310 GCA_036555745.1 Xanthobacteraceae bacterium
TGCCGCCGCGCCGGTGCTGCTCACGCAGGCGCATCTGCGCGCGGCGCTGCCGCAGAGCGGCGCCCGCATCGTGTGTCTGGATGGCGATGCCGAGGCGATCGCCCGCCACCCCGCCAGCGCCCCCCACAGCGGGCTCAAGCCGCAACACCCCGCCTACGTCATCTACACCTCAGGTTCCACCGGAACACCAAAAGGCGTCGTCGTCACGCATCAGAACGTTACACGGCTGTTCGGAGCCACGGAGGATCTATTTCGGTTCAACGCGCAGGACGTTTGGACCTTGTTTCATTCCTTCGCCTTCGACTTCTCGGTCTGGGAGATTTGGGGCGCGCTCCTCCATGGTGGCCGTTTGATCATCATTCCTTATTCCATCAGCCGTTCTCCCGCAGAATTCCTGGCACTGCTCGCACGCGAACGCGTCACTGTTCTCAACCAGACTCCATCCGCCTTCTATCAGTTGATGGAAGTGGATCGGGAGCGCACGTCGCTCGAGCAAGCGCCGGCGTTGCGTCACGTGATCTTCGGCGGCGAAGCACTGGACCTCAGAAGATTTAAGAATTGGTACGAGCGTCACAGCGACGGACATCCCGCGTTGCTGAATATGTATGGCATCACCGAAACGACGGTGCATGTCAGTCATATGCGGGTCGATCGGAATCTTGCAATTGCAAGTACTGGCAATCTCATCGGTCGCGGCATCGCCGACCTGCGGGTTTACGTGTTGGATGGTGGGCTTGCGCCGGTGGCGGTGGGAGTTGTTGGGGAGCTTTACATAGCGGGAGCGGGGCTTGCGCGGGGCTATCTGGGGCGGGCTGGTCTGACGGCGGAGCGGTTTGTTGCCGACCCCTATGGTGTGTCGGGGAGCCGGATGTACCGCAGCGGGGACCTAGCGCGCTGGCGCGCGGACGGGGTGCTGGAGTTTGTGGGGCGTGCGGACGCGCAGGTGAAGGTGCGCGGGTTCCGCATTGAGCCTGGGGAGATCGAGGCGGCGCTGATTGGGCACGCGAGCGTGGCGCAGGCAGCGGTGATTGCCCGAGCAGAGGAGAGCGGGAGCAAGCGGCTCGTCGGCTACGTGGTGCCGGCGGCTGGCGCAATGATCGATGCCGGCAAGTTGCAGGCGCATCTTGCCGCCCGGCTTCCCGAGCACATGGTGCCGTCTGCAGTTGTGGTTCTGGATCGTCTTCCGCTCACACCCAACGGGAAGCTGGACCGTGGTGCGTTGCCCGCGCCTGTGGTTGGGACAAGCGGGGATCGCCGGCTGCCGCGCACCCCGCAGGAAGAGATCCTGTGCGCGCTGTTTGCGGAGGTCCTTGGGATGGGGACGGTCGGGATCGACGACAACTTCTTTGCGTTGGGGGGTCATTCGCTGCTGGCGACGCGGCTCATCAGCCGCATCCGGGCGACGCTGGACGCTGAGCTTGTCATCCGCAGCCTATTTGAAGCGCCGACCGTTGCAACATTGGCGAAACGCCTCAATGGCAACCACCCCGAACAGTCGCCGCTCGAGGTGCTGCTTCCGCTTCGGCCATCGGGCAGCATGAAGCCGCTGTTTTGCATCCACCCCGGCGGCGGTCTCAGCTGGTCCTATTCCGGACTCATGCGCCACCTGCCCCCCGATCGTCCGATCTACGGCCTACAAGCTCGCGCCATCACGCAGCCTGCAATGGCTCCGCACACGCTCGAGCAAATGGCCGCAGACTATTTGGCCGTCATCCGCAAGGTCCAAGCGACGGGACCCTATCATCTGCTGGGCTGGTCTTTTGGCGCACTGGTCGCCCACGCCATGGCCACCCAACTGCAACAGCAGGGCGAGAGTGTCGGGCTGCTTGCAGCGCTCGATGGCTATCCGATCGAAGGATACGTTCCACCACAGAACGAACTCGACCGCGAGGACGAGAAGCTGCTCGCCGACCAGCTTCGGGCCCTCGGCTACTACCGGGGCGAGAAGCCTTTGGCCATCTCGAGCGCCCGCGACATCCTGCGCAAAGAGGGGGACCTACTTTCGAATCTCGAAGAGCATCAGATTGCTTCGGTGCTGCAGGTAATGAGACAAAACAGCAGCCTAGCCCGGCAGTTCCGTCCGCGACGCTTCGTCGGCGACCTGTTGCTGTTTGCGGCGATGCGGGGCGAGGCGCCCCCGACCCCGGAGCGCTGGGACCCGTATGTCAGTGGCAAGATCATGGTGCACGAAATCGAATGCGAGCACGTGCACATGATGCGGCCCGTTCCGTTGACAAAAATCGGCGCCGTTCTCGCGCGCGAGTTGGACAAGCAGTCGCAGAGCTTCAAATAGCTAGACTGGGTCGGATGCAAGTTCTTGCGGCGCGCTCCTCGCGATCGATGGCGGACCTGCGATCGCGGCGGCCTTGTCCCGCACCGGCGGATCGTTCACCTCTTTGCGGCCAACGAGGGTGCGAAGGAGCTGTGCGACGCGATGATCGCGTGGCATTGACGTCCGTTCGCCCCCCTGGCGACCCCGGCCCCGTAGGCACGTGATGCAGGGCATCAAGCAAAGAGTCGCGCTGTCTTCGATTGCCGCATCAGCGGGCTTGACCGTCGCCAAGGCCATCGTCGGGGTGCTCAGCGGCTCGCTCGCGCTTCTGTCAGAGGCGGCCCATTCCCTGATCGACGTGGGCGCGACCGTCATGACGTATTACGCCGTGAGGGTCTCCGACCGACCCGCCGACGAGGAGCATCATTACGGGCACGGCAAGGTCGAAAGCGTGTCTGCGCTCGCCGAGACGGCGCTGCTGTTCGTGCTTGCCGGCGTGGTGGTGTGGGAAGCGGTCAAACGGCTCATGAGCGCGCAGCCGCCGGAGGTCGAGGCCACGCCATGGGCGTTCGCCGTGATCGCGACCTCGATCGTGGTCGACTTCTTCCGTGCGCGCGTGCTCTACCGAACCGCCGCGAGCACGTCGAGCCAGGCGCTGGAAGCCGACGCGCTGCACTTCGACTCGGACATGTGGTCGTCGCTGGCTGTGCTCGCCGGACTACTCGGTATCGCGCTCGGTTACGCCTGGGCCGACTCGGCGGCGGCCATCGCCGTGTCGGTCGTGATCTGCATTGTGGGCTGGAGATTGGCCCGTCGCACCATCGATACGCTGACCGATACCGCGCCGCCGGGCGCGGCCGAACGCATCCGCGTCGCCGTGGCGGGCATTCCGGGCGTAGTGGCATTGGAGGGGCTGCGCGCGCGCCAGGTAGGCAAGGTCCTGTTTGTCGATCTCGTCGTCGCGGTGAGTCGTACGCTCCCGCTTGACCGCGTCGCGGCATTGAAGGATCGCATCATTGAGACGGTTCGCACCGACGCTAGTGCCGCGGAGGTGACGGTGACCACCGATCCGCGCGCGCTCGATGACGAATCTGTGCTCGAGCGAGTGATGGTCATCGCCCGCAATCGCGCGCTTGCGGTCCACCACGTTACCGTGCACGCGATCGAAGGCCGGCTCGCAGTCTCGCTCGACCTCGAGGTCGATGGGGCGCTTTCGCTCGGTGCCGCCCACGAGGTCGCCAGCGGCCTGGAGGAGGCCATACGCGAGGAGTTGGGCCCGGACGTCGAGGTTGAGACGCATATCGAACCTCTGCAGTCCTTGGACGAGCCCGGACGTGAGGCGGCGGCCGAGCGCGTAGGCGCGGTGCGCCGCGCACTCGCCGAAATCGCGGCCAAGGTCGAGCTGGTCGGCGAGATCCACGACGTGCGGGTGCGGCAGACCGATGACGGGGAAATCGTAAATTTCCACTGCCTCGTCGATCCAGTGCTTAAGGTGGAGAACGTGCATGACCAGGTCGACGAGGTGGAGCGCGCGTTGCGGCAGCGCTTCCCGTCCATCAAGCGCGTGATCGGCCACGCCGAGCCGACGGCCGGCGCGTGACCCGTCACTCGGTCACGGAATCAGCACCGCCGCGCCTTTCAGCCGGCCCTGGCGCAAGTCGGCGAGCGCCGCGTTGGCTTGCGCAAGCGGGTAGCGCGTGACCTCGGTCTTCACGCCGGCCTGCGCCGCCACTGCCAGAAACTCGTGCGCGTCAGCGCGCGTCAGATTGGCGACCGACAGGACGTGCCGTTCCTCCCAGAGCACGCGATAGGGAAAGGACGGAATGTCAGACATGTGGATGCCGCCGCAGACGACGCGTCCGCCCTTCTTCACCGCCTTGAGCGCCGCCGGGACGAGCGCCCCGACGGGAGCGAAGATGATCGCGGCGTCGAGCGATTCCGGTGGCAGTTCGTCGGAGCCGCCGGCCCAGACCGCGCCGAGCGAGCGGGCAAACGCCTGCGCCGCCGTATCGCCGCTGCGCGTGAACGCATAGACGCGGCGCCCCTGCCAAGCCGCGACCTGGGCGAGGATATGCGCGGCGGCGCCGAAGCCGTAGATGCCGAGAGCGTCGACGCCTGCCGCTGCCGCACCATCGACACCGGTCATCCGGTAGCTGCGCCAGCCGATCAGGCCGGCGCAAAGAAACGGCGCGATTTCGGCATCGTCCCGCCGTTCCGGCAATGGAAAACAATAGCGGGCATCCGCCAGCGTGTGCGTGGCATAGCCGCCGTCGCGCGTGTAGCCCGTGAACAGCGGCCGATCGCACAGGTTCTCGCGGCCGCTGCGGCAATACGGGCAGACGCCACAGGTATAGCCGAGCCAGGGCACGCCGACGCGTTCGCCGACTGCCAATCCCGCAACGCCCGCACCCAGTGCGGCGACGCGCCCGACGATCTCGTGCCCGGGCACGATCGGAAGCTTGGGGTCGGGCAACTCACCGTCGACCACATGCAGGTCGGTGCGGCACACCCCGCAGGCCGCGATTTCGATCAGGACTTCCCCGGCGGGCGGGACGGGCGTGGGGCGCTCGCGCATTTCGAGCGGCGCGCGCGGCCTCTCCAGCAGCATGGCGCGCATGATCCACCCTCCGCGTCCGACCGCATTTGCGCCGCTGACCGTCAGCCGGAAACTGCTGCGACACGCTTCGCCGCGGGCTTTTTCGCTACCACCTCTTCGAGGCTCGTGCCCAGATCCTTGAGCATCACGGCGGCGGCATTGCGGCCCGGGCCGGCGGAGATCGAGCCGCCCGGATGCGTGGTCGAGCCGGTCTGGTAGAGGCCGGCGATCGGCATGCGGTGGGACGCCCATCCCGGCACCGGCCGCATGTTCGCGGATTGCGCCGCGTTCTGCGCCCCGCCGTGGCAGGAACCGCGCCAGTTGTGCGGATTCATGCGCTCGAGATCGAGCGGGCTTTCCACCACGCGCGCCAGGATTTTGTCGTCGGTGAGGTTGGTGGCAAAGCGCCGCAGATAGTCGAGATTGGCCTGCGAGACCTCGT
>DATBKV010000126.1:0-4475 GCA_036555745.1 Xanthobacteraceae bacterium
CGATCTTCGTGAAGGTGATTCAGGCCGGCAGCTTTAGCGGTGCGGCGCGCGTTCTTGGCGTTCCCAATACGACCGTGAGCGCGAAGGTAGCCCGGCTGGAGAGGCGCCTGGGCGTGACGCTCATCCAGCGCACCACCCGAAAGCTCAATATCACGCCTGCCGGGCGTGCCTATTTCGAGCGCTGCGTCCGCGGCCTGGAGGAGATCGAGACCGCGGAAGCCGAGGTCTCGCTGTCGGCCGCCGAGCCGCGCGGCCTGCTGCGGGTCACCGCCCCGGGCGACGTGGCAATGGGTATGTTGCCGCCGATCGTCAGCCGGTTTCTCCAGCGTTATCACCGAACGCGCGTCGAAATCCTGGTGGCGAATCGGGTGGTCGACCTCATGGCCGAAGGCGTGCACCTTGCCATCCGCGCTGCAGCGCTGCCCGATTCCACTCTCGTCGCCCGCAGGTTCATGCCCTTCAGCGGTGCTCTGTGGGCCAGCCGCGCTTACCTCGACCGCAGAGGCGCGCCAAAAATACCGCCGGAGCTCGAGCAACACGACTGCCTCGTGTTCCCGCGCTTCTCGGCACACCCGCTGCGGCTCACCAACGGGCGCAGCAGGGTCGAGATCGGCTTGCGCGGGCGCCTGGCCGTGGACGACCCGCAGACGCTGCGCAATTTCATCCTGCAGGGCGATGGCATTGGAACGCTTCCCGATTTCCTGGCGCGTGATACGCCGCTGGTGCGGGTGCTGCCGAAGTGGACCTGGACGAGCGGCGCTTTATCCTTCGTCTATCCAGGGCAGCGCTTCGTACCCGCGAATGTGCGCGCGTTCATCGACACCGCGGTCGCAGAGCGCGACGCGAGAAGTTGATTATGCAGGCGGTTGCATTATTTTTACCGCCGACGCCGGCTAATCAAGGCGTACCCGCCCGCGTAAAGTGAGGGTATGGAAAACACTCAAGACCCAATGACACGGGCCCTCGACGAGGCCCTGGAGCTCACCTTTCCGGCGAGCGATCCCATAGCTATAGCCCCTGCCGCGCCCGTCAACCTCAAGGAAGTGGCGCACGCGTCGCCGCCGAGGGATTTCTGAATTCCGCGCTATCGTCGAGAAGATCCCGGCCTTCCAGACGGTCCCGGTGCAGCGCTGCCCGCACGAGAAGAAGGTAGGTCACCGGCGTGTTGAGCGTCATGAAAACGCCGATCAGCACTTCGTGCAGAACCGGTCGCGACTCGTGGATGGTGAAGAACAGCATCGAGCCGATGAGCACCAGCCCGGTGCCGAGGGTCGTGCCCATGGTGGGCGGGTGCACGCGCTCATAAAACGTCTTCATACGCAGCAGGCCGAGCGAGCCCAAGAGGGCGAGGCTTGCACCGGCAAGGACGAGCAGCGCCGCGGCGGTGTTCACTCGATCACCTCGCCGCGCAGCAGGAACTTGGCGAGCGCCGCCGTCGATACGAACCCCATGACGCCGATGATCAGCGCAGCCTCGAAATAGAGACTGGTGGCCTCCCGGATGCCGAAGGTCAATACCAGCAGCATGGCGTTCACGTACAGCGTGTCCAGAGCGAGCACGCGGTCCTGCGCGCGCGGGCCGCGCAGCAGGCGGTAGAGGGCGCACCCCATCGCGAGCGCGAGGACCACCTGGGCGAGCATCAGGATGGCACCCGGCAAACCGGCGTTCATTCGAAGATCTCCCGAAGCCGCCGCTCGTAGCGCTGCTTGAATGTGCGGATCCACTCCTCCTCGTCGGCGAGGTCGAGCACATGGATGGTCACGATGTTCCGCGCGGCGTCATAACGCGCCCAGCTCGTGCCTGGTGTCGCGGTGATGATGCAGGCCAACACGGCAAGGCCGCCGGGGTGGCGCAGCTCAAGCGGCATTGACAGGAAGCCGGCGACGCGCTGGCGTGTGGCCGGGCTCAGGACGATGCCCGCTACGGCGATGTTGGATCGCACGATGTCCTCGAGCACGAGCAAAACCAGCTCGACCGCTGCAGCGGGGCGCCTAAGGCGGCCTCGCGGCGCCTGCAGCCTGGCGAGCAGCAGACCGCCGCCGAGCCCGAACACTAGACCGAGCAGGATGTGACCGGCGGCGAGGCTTTCGTTGAGCAAAAGCCAGGCGGTGGCAAGCGCGGCTGAGAGCAGTGGATAAGGCAGCCAGCGTCTCATGGCGGCAGCACCTTCTCAATGTAGGGCTGGGGGCGGTGTAGGGCCTCGGCGGTGTCCTGCATGTACCCTATTGCCGGTCCGGCGGCCGCGGTCAGCGCCAGGCAGAGCGCGAGCAGCACGCCGACCGGCGCCATTTCGATGAGGCGCACGCGTGGCGGGCTCGCCTGAGAGGCCCAGAAGATGCGCGCACCCCAGCGTCCCATGGCAATGATGGAGGCGACCCCGGACAGCGTCAGTAGGACGAGCAGCCCCCAAGCGGCGCCCGGGACCTGATCGGCCGCGAACAGCGCCGCGAGCAACGCGAATTTCGCGACAAAGCCGGGCAGCGGCGGCAGCCCCGCGACGAGCAGCGCGCAACACGCGAAGCTCAGCCCGAGAAGCGCCATCGCTGCAGGAATGGCGGCGCCCGCTTCCTGTTCCGGCTCGGCTTCCTCGGCGCCTTCGCCGAACGCTTCTGCAGTGACCGCGACCACATCGGCGCCGGGCTTGCGTGTCCGCTGAATCAGCTCGATAAGCAGGAAGAAGGCGGCGATGCCTAGCGTGGAGACGACGAGATAGTAGAGCGCCGCAGCCGTAGCCGCCGGGTTGCCGGTGCCGAGCGCGGCTAGCAGGGTACCCGAGGACATCACGAGGCTGAAGCCTGCGAGCCGGCCCAGGTCCTGGGAAGCGAGCATGCCGATGAGGCCGTATGCAAGCGTCGCCATGCCGCCGTAAAGAATGAGCTCCGCCCCGGCGGCGCCGCCGAAGAAAAGCAGCCACAGACGCAGTACGGCGTATATGCCGACCTTGCTCAATATGGAGAGCATGGCGGCGGCCGGCGCGGCGGCGGCGGCATACGTGGGCGGCAGCCAGAAGCCGAGCGGCCACATGCCCGCCTTGACGAGAAATGCTATGCCGAGAATCGCCGCGCCGGCTTCTGCGAGCACGCGGTCGCTCGCGGGCGCCGCCGGGATGCGCAGCGCGAGGTCGGCCATGTTGAGGGTGCCGGTGACCCCGTACAACAGGCTGACGCCGATCAGGAAGAAGAGGGACGCAGTAAGGTTGATCACGATGTAGTGCAGGCTCTCGCGCACGCGAGCGGCGCCGGAGCCGTGCAGCGCCAAGCCATACGAGGCGGCAAGCAGCAGCTCGAAGAACACGAACAGGTTGAAGAGGTCGCCCGTCAGGAAGGCGCCGTTCAGGCCCATCAGCAGGAACTGGACGAGAGAGTGGAAGCGCGGCCCGGCGCGATGCCAGCGCGCGAGCGAAAAGAGCAGCGCCGTAATTCCGAGGACGGCTGCGAGAAGCACCATTACGGCCGATAGGCGGTCGGCGACAAGCACGACGCCGAAAGGCGCGGGCCAGTTCCCTAGCGGGTAGACCTGCGTGACGGCCGTATCGGCTCGCGCGACGAGCGCGCTCGCTGCGGCGAGCAGCAGGCCGAGCGATGAAAGGCTGATGGCAGCCTTTAACGCGTGGCGCCGCTCGTCTAGCAACAGCAAGAGCGCGCCCGCGGCGAGCGGCAACACGACGGGGACGATGACAAGGTGATCGTTCCAGGAGCTCATTGGTCCGGCTCCCGGCCGTCGACATGGTCCGTTCCGGTGAAGCCGCGCGCCGCAAGCAGCACCACGAGCAGCAACGCCGTGGTGGCGAAGCTGATCACGATCGCGGTGAGCACGAGCGCCTGCGGCAGCGGATCGGTGAAGCTGGCCGGATCGACTGGCGCCGTACCGACGATAGGCACTCGTCCGCCGCGCACCCAACCCATAATGAAAATGAGGAGGTTGACTGCATAGGAGAGCAGCGACAAGCCGATGATCACCTGGAAGGTGCGCGGCCGCAGCAGTAGCCACACGCCGCAGCCCGCCAGCACACCGATGCCCAGGACGACGATCAGCTCCATCAGTCGCGGACCGACTGGTGCGCGAGCGCGATGAGCAGCAGCCCTGTTGCGCCAACCACAAGCGAGAACACGCCGAGGTCGAAAAGAATCGCGCTCGGCAAGTGGAGCTCACCGAGCACCGGCACTCGCACATGAGCCGTATGCGACGTGAGGAACGGATATCCGAACAGCCATGATCCCGCGCCGGCGGCACCGGCCAACAGGAGCCCGATACCCATCCAGCGGAGCGGGCGGATTGTGAGACGCGACTCCGTCCAGCGCGTGCCGCCCGCCATGTATTGCAGGATCACCGCTGCGGCAAGCGTGAGTCCCGCCACGAATCCCCCGCCGGGGAGGTTGTGACCGCGCAGCAGCAGATAGGCCGCCAACAGGGCTATGGCCGGGAACATCAGGCGCATGATCACTGCGGGCACGAGAAGATCCTCGGCTCGGGTG